>NZ_JBSFFY010000128.1:0-7355 GCF_053596315.1 Streptomyces sp. NPDC001732 | reverse complement strand
CCGCCGCCTGGCTGTCGAGACCGAGAACTCCTCCGCCGCCACTTCCGCCAGGCCGGCAGCGGCAGACACGCCCGCGCACAGCCTGGCAGAAGGCCTCAGCGCCGGATCCACGCAGGGCAAGGACGGCGGCCCACCCGCCGGGGCAAGCCCCGGCAAGATCCCGCAGGAGGGTTCCCGGACAGGGAAGAACGGGGCATCCGCCGCATCCGTACCGGCAACCACACACGCTGCTGCCACTGCCGCGGCACCGGATCCTTCAACGGACGACGGCGACCCGGCTCCCCCGCAACCGGAGGCCCCGCAACCGGAGGCCCCGAAGCCGGCGGAGGAAGAAACCACTCCCGCGCAGGCAACACCCCTTCACCGGCGGCCAAAACTTGTGCTCGGGGCAAGCGCCGTAATCCTTCTCCTCACAGCCGCCGTGACAGGCATATCCCTGGCCCCCGACGATGACACCAGCAAGCCACACGCACCCGCGAAACACACACCAGCCCCGTCAACAAAAACCAGCACACCCCGGGCCCACACACCCAGCACCCCAGCCACAAACAAAGCCTCCCCAGACAAAACGGCACAGCCCCCTGTAGAGCATGCCCCGCCGGACAGCACCCCCCGAGTCACGCCTCCGGGCCCGACCAAAAACAAGCAGCCCTCCAACAGCTCCAGGCCCCAGCCAACCCATCGGGAACCGACCATCTACGAACCCCCGCCGCCAGTCTTCACGCCCTCTCCGTCACAGAGTGAGGACCCCTTCCCGGAAGAGACCTGCTGGGACGTCACCAACGACTGCCTGTGACCCCGCTCTCCCGCGACCAGCCCCTGGTGCCCGAGGAGCGCCTGATGGAGCTGGTGATGCTGCGCGACGCAATCCACTCACTCTCAGCGGAGGTCCGGCACGAACTCCCTGTCTGACCAGCTACCCAAAGGGGGCGGCGGTTCGGTGCTACGGATTCGGGCCCTCATGCTGGAATGTAACTCCCAGTCACCTCCCGGGCTCCCAGGTCCCCTCCGGTGACCTGGGAGCCCGCAGCCCGTATAGCTCCTGTATGCCCGATTCTCCTAGGAGGTTCCTGGGAGGTGAGGGGGCGGTTTCCCCAGGTGGACGCATGCGGGCGGGGAGCTGGGAGCTGGGAGGTCCACCCCTGGGGGGGTTGTTTGTTGTGACGGAGTTTTAGATCTTGGGTGGTTGGGTTGTTCTGGCCTGGTGTTTTGTTGTTGGGCTGGGGATTTATGGGTGGTGCGGTGGCTGGCGGTGGCTGTGTCCGGGGGCTGTGCAGGGGTGTTCGGTTTGGCTGTTCGGGCTGTTGATCTGGGGTTTGGTAGTTGGGTGGGATTGATCTTGTGTTTGTTGTGGGTGTTGGTGGCACGCCTACAGGCGCCCGTGGGTGTCGGCCGTGCCTGGTGCTTGTTGGTGCTGGTCAGAGGCGTGTGTGGGTGAGGTACACGGTCAGGGGATCGCTGGTGGTGGGGGTCAGGGTGTCGAGTCCGAGGCGGTGGGCGATCACGCTGAGGAGATCGCCCGTGTGGGATCGGCGCGTGTGGGGGAGGGGTGCCAGGGTGCGGGCGAGGGCGACGGTTTCGGGGTAGGTCACCAGATCACGGGCCAGGAGAACAGCCGAGGCAGTCCCTGCACGGCCCAGATGGGTGTTGCCCGCAACGAGCCGGCCCAGGCGATACTGCCAGCGGCCGGCCAGATGCTGCTGGTGGTCGTACCAGCGTGTGGTGACCGCGCGTGCCGTCATCCAGGCGCTCGGAGCCCGGGGGCGACGCTGAAGGCGCTGGTGGGCGTGATGGGCCGTGATCAGTTCGGGCACCGCCCAGGTGTGGAGCGTGGACGTGAGCCGCGGGTCGGGGGCGGCTTGCCGGTGGCGCGGGCAGACCAGCCGGTGCCAGGGCCGATGAACCCACGCAGCCCCGGTCGCGCCCCGGCTGCGGTGCCACGTGCACAAGATGCAGGCGGCCACGGGCTGACGTTCCGGTTCGAGGGATTGCCAGTACGCGCCGGCCGGCCCGGGACCAGGACGGCTGTGGTGGGTCAGGTGGGGCAGGGTACGGGTGAGGTGCGCCAGCGGGATCCGGCCCAGGACAGCGACACGGTGAGCGGCGCCGGGCGTCAGGTACAGGCCGGCCGCGGGTGAGGTGCCGTGTCCGTGGACGGTGATACCGCTGCCGTCGAGGAGTTGCGGCAGCGTCAGCCGGTAGGCACCAGCGAGGCGCTGTAGGTATGAGGCGGTCGCTTCGAACAACAGCGGCCGTACCCGGAACACCCCCGGGGCCGGGGGCGGGATCCGCGCCGCCCATGCCCCACCGGCGGGTACGCCGCTTCCCACGGCACCGAGTGCGGCCGCCCGAGAGGCCGTGAGAACGGTCTGGCTCACCGGGTGCTGGTCTTGTTGCGGGTGCGGGGGCGGTAGTGCTGTTCGGCGAGGTGGTCGAGGCGGACAGCGTCGAGGGTGGTCCTGGTGATCCGTTCCGTGCCGTCGGCCAGCGCGGTGATGGCCGCCTGCTTGACCAGACGGGCCAAAGACCCGATCCTCCCCGCGGTACGCGCGTGCAGATACGGCGCCAGCCTCACCAGAGTCCCGGCCCGGTGACAGCGGAGGTCGAGTGCGTTCTCCATCGCCTGGATCAGGTCCTTGAACGGCTCGTTTCCACCGTCGCGTGCGGGGAACGGACCGCAGTCGACAAGAGAGGCGCGTGCGGCGAGCTGCGCCCCGCGCACACCGCTGAACAGTGCGGTCGTGGTGACGTCGATGCCCGCGTACACGAACGTCGCACCGATGCGTTCGGTCAGGTCTTTCAGCAGGTCGGCGCTCTGGGCGCCGGTGGTGGTGCGGGGATTGAGCCGGTGGATCTCGTCGATCAGCACCAGCCGCACACCCGCCTGCGTGTAGGCATGGCAGACGCTGCCCACGATGTGGGCCTGGGACATACGGCCCGCGACGGGGATGCCGAGGTAGCGGGCGAATTCCAGGGCGAGGGTCTTCGCGCTGGCGGCGGGAGGCACGAGCACGTAGGCGACCGGCACCTGCCCGCCCGCGCCGGTGTCGCCGTGTCGCCGCGTGTGGGCGAGGGGCGGATTCAACCGGTCGTCGCAACACCTTGCGATGGAGGAGGTGTTGGATGGTTCGTCGACAGCAGGCAGCAGATCGTGCGATTCGTCCGGCGATGAGGTCGCCGGGGCATCCGAAGTTTCATCGCGAGGTCGAGGTGGCGTTCTGGGACGAGATCGCCAAGGGGCTGTTGCCCGAGGAGGCCGCGGCTGCTGTGGGCGTGTCACAGCCTGTTGGCGGCCGGTGGTTCCGCCACGGTGGCGGGATGCGACCGTTCGACCCGAAGCCGCCTACGGGCAGGTATCTGTCGTTTCGCGAGCGTGAGGAGATCGCGCTACTCAAGGCCCAGGACAAAGGCGTACGAGAGATCGCTCGGACCGTCGGTCGCGATCCTGGGACAATCTCGCGTGAGCTGCGACGCAATGCCGCGACCCGCAGCGGAAAAGTCGAGTACCGGGCGTCGGTCGCTCAGTGGAAGGCCGACCTGGTCGCGCGGCGGCCGAAGACGGCAAAGCTGGTCACGAACCCTCGGTTGCATGCCTACGTCCAAGAGCGGTTGTCCGGGCAGATCAGCCGCCCCGACGGGACCTCGATCTCGGGACCAACGACGGGGAAGTGGACCGGCCGGAACAAGCCGCACCGCAAGGACCGTGCCTGGGTGCAGGCGTGGAGCCCGGAGCAGATCGCGAACCGGATCAAGCTCGACTTCCCTGATGATGAATCCATGCGCATCAGCCACGAGGCGATCTACCAGGCGCTCTATATCGAGAGTCGGGGCGCGCTCAAGCGCGAGCTCATCTTGTGTCTACGCACCGGTCGCGCGCTACGCGCACCCCGAGCCCGCTCACGTCGCAAGACCTGGGCACACGTCACGCCCGAAGCGCTCCTGAGCGAGCGGCCCGCTGAAGCTGAGGACCGCGCTGTTCCTGGCCACTGGGAAGGCGACTTGATCATCGGGCTGGAACGTTCAGCGGTCGGCACCATCGTGGAGCGAACGACCAGGTTCACCATGCTGGTCCACCTGCCCCGTGAAGAGGGGTACGGCGAGA
This sequence comes from Streptomyces sp. NPDC001732, assembly GCF_053596315.1. Classification (NCBI taxonomy): domain Bacteria; kingdom Bacillati; phylum Actinomycetota; class Actinomycetes; order Kitasatosporales; family Streptomycetaceae; genus Streptomyces; species Streptomyces sp. NPDC001732. Next base: position 3,253 of record NZ_JBSFFY010000128.1, on the reverse strand, counting down.
TCCAACGGACGAAGAACGGTCCTGCGTTGGCCGGCTACGGCGCGACATCGATGAAGAACGCGCTGGCCACGACGATGTCAACCCTGCCCGCGCAGCTCGCTCGGTCGCTGACCTGGGACCGTGGCAAGGAGATGTCGGCTCACGCCCAGTTCAAGGTCAAGACCGGCATCCCCGTTTTCTTCGCCGACCCACATAGCCCCTGGCAGCGCGGCACGAACGAGAACACCAACGGCCTGCTGCGCCAGTACTTCCCTAAGGGCACCGACCTGTCCCGCTGGAGCGCCGAGGAGATCGAGGCAGTCGCTCACGCCTTGAACACTCGACCACGAAAAACACTCGGCTGGAAGACACCCGCCGAAGCATTCAACGAGCACCTACAGTTGCTCCAACAAGACGGTGTTGCATCGACCAGTTGAATCTGAGCAATACGTGTCAATCCGCTATGGCGAGCGGTTGCTGGAGGCTGGCGCGACTGCATCCGTCGGCTCCGTCGCGGACAGCTACGACAACGCCATGGCCGAGGCCCTCAACGGCTCGTTCAAGGCTGAGCTGATCGAACACCAAGGGCCCTGGCGGGACGCTGACCAGGTAGAACGTGCTGTCGTCCAGTGGGTCGGCTGGTACAACACCGAGCGCTTGCACTCCGCCCTCGACTACCTCCCGCCCGATGAATTCGAGGCCCAGCACTACCAGTCCCAGGCGGCCACGAACGCCGCCTGAAACCACACAAACCGGCCGCTACAAAACCCGGGACAGTTCATCTGCGTTCGAAGGATCCCGCCGGTCTCACACAGGAACTCTGGGGACTGCTCGCCCTCTACCAAGCCCTGCGATCGGTCATGGTCACGGCTATGGAGACCCGGTACTGCACCGATCCAGACCGAGCCTCCTTCATCGTCGCTCCGGAGGCCGCACGCGACAGCGTCACCGTCCTCGCCGGCCCCATGGCGGCTCGCAGCCCCAGCACCCAGGCCGACCTGGTCGGACACATCGGAACCCGGCTCTTGCACACCATGCTTCCCAAACGTCGTCCGAGGACCTCCGCCCGCGTGGCGAAGCGCGGTGCGCGCCCCGCTCGTCCTGACGAACCTCGAGGCCAACCGCTGAGACAACGTCCAATCCTGACCTGTACCTAGCCTGCGTCCGCAGATCTGGGTATCACCGCGGAGTCGTGGGTGCACAAGGACGAGGCCCAGGCCACGCCCGAAGGCCGCGACAGCAGCGTCAGCGCGGCGGAGGAAATGATCCGGCTGCGGGCTGAGCTCAGCCGACTTGGCGCTTACGGCCCGGCGGCATCGCCGAGGCCGTACGCCGAGAGCCACCGCCATCACGGCGTACATGTCCCGCGAGGACGGTCTTCGACTTGCAGCTCGAACCAGACGGTCTTGCCGGTGGCCGTCCGAGTGCTGCCCCAGTCGTCCGCGAGCAGGTCGAGAAGTTCGACGCCCCGGCCGCCCTCCTCGTCCGGGGCGACCGCGTTGCGTGCGGGGCGGGCGGGCTCTGTGTCCTCGACCTCGCACAGCAGGCGGGAGTCGCTCAGCCACAGGTTGAGCCTGACCGGGCCGCGTGTGTGACGCAGGGCGTTGGTGACCAGTTCGCTGACCAGGAGCTCGGCGATGTCGGTCAGACAGACCATGGCCCAGTCGCCCAGCTGCGCGGTCACCAACCGCCGGGCTAGGCGCACGGAGGTCAGTTCCCGCGGCAACGGCCAGGAGGCGTCCCAGGCGCTGGCGCGGCCGCGGGGCGCGTCCAGCGGTCGCAGCGGCGCGAGCACGCGTGACCACAGAGCCCCCTGTCTGGTCAACCACGAGGGCGCAGCGGTATGAGAGGACCACCCGACGCGGCGAAAGGCGATGGGGTGACCGATGGCGTAGGGGGCCATGGGGATCAGTCCCTTCCGGGCCGACGAGGGACGGGCCGCCGACGAGCACGCCAGGCGTGCGCCGGGTCCCGTGCGCGTAGCAGTCGCTACATTTCAAATATAGACATAATGGCAGATAAAGCAAAGGTGACCCAAAGAGATAGTAAATGGACAGTCAGTTGTCGAGTCTTCACGTATCCAGGAGCCCCCATGCCTCGCCCGCCCGATCCGGCCAAGCGACGCGACCTTCTCGAACGGGTTCGCGAGTACGTCGTGCACAACGGCCTCGCGGACCTGTCCCTGCGCCCTCTGGCCAAGGCCCTGAACACCAGCGACCGCATGCTCCTGTACTACTTCGGCACCAAGGAGCAGATGATCACCCAGGCCCTCGACATCTACGAGCGCCGCCCTCTCCTGCGCACCCGCGACCTGCTGGAGACCATGGGCTCACCCACGGACCCTGCGGGCCTGCGCCGCTTCCTGGAGGAGGTGTGGCGACAGTTCGGCGAGCCCGACGTACGCGCCGCACTGCCTCTCTACCTCGAGACCATGAGCGCCAGCGTGCTTCACCCAGACCGCTACGGGCCCGTCATGCGTAACATCGTCACCGAATGGACGGAGCTGCTCACCGCCATCTTCCGCGACCTCGGCATGACCGAGGACCGAGCCCGGACACAGGCCACCCTCTTGACCGATGCCCTCTTCGGCCTGCTCAATGCCCCGCTGGCCGACGGCCACTGGGACCGTGCCCACAAGGCCTTCCACGTCCTCCTCGACAGCCTGGAACCCGGCTGGCACACCCCGGCGTGACACGCGGACCGACGAGCCCCCTCCCGGTCAGGAAGGAACCGCTTGCCACCCGAACCGCCACCGCCACGCCACGCCACGCCGCGCACCGCGCGGCACAAGCAGCTGTGACAAATCAGCTAGTGATCGCTGGGAGCGTGCCTGAAAGATGGCTCTGGCCCGTAGTCGGTGGTGACGTCGAGTAGCCGCCCTTGAGGCGCTGTCACGTTGTTGGGTGTGTGAGTGTCTGGTGGCGCGTCGGGGCGTGGTGGGCTTGCGCTTCGGGCCTGTGGCAGGCCGGCCGGCAGCGCCGGTGATCTGGTCCCAGATCGCGAAACGAGGCTGTCACGACGGAGAGCATGACCTCGTGGTGGGCGGCGCCGTAGGAGCGCAGCTTGTCGGTGATCACCACTCGCGGCACGGAGCAAGTCTTCTTGAGTAGTGTGCGGAAGAACCGCCGGGCCGCGGCCTTGTCCCGGCGGTTCTGGACCAGGATGTCGAGCACGTTGCTGTCGGCGTCGACGGCCCGCCACACATACTTCCGCTCTCCGTTGATCTTGATGAAGACCTCGTCCAGGTGCTTCCCAATGCTGATGTCAAGCCGCC
>NZ_JBSFFY010000127.1:0-7597 GCF_053596315.1 Streptomyces sp. NPDC001732 | reverse complement strand
GCGACATCTTCACCCTGGTCGCCGGGCGGATCGAGGAGGACGAGCGCGCCGGCCTGCTGCGGCTGGTCACCGTGCTGGGGCTGGACCGCAAGACCGTGTTCAACCAGCTGAAGAAGCCCGCTCAGCGGGCGACCTGGTCGAACATGAAGAAGCTGGCTGAGCACCGGAAGTGGGTGGATGGGCTGGGCGACACCGGCGCGTGGCTGGCGGGCCTGGCAGCGGCGAAGATCGCGGACTTCGCCGGGGAGGCGGAGGCGGCGGACGCGGGCGTGATGCAGGACTACGCCGAGGCCAAGCGGATCACGTTGATCGCGTGTCTGGTCCACAAGGCCCGGATGCGGGTGCGCGACGATCTGACGACGATGTTCACCAAGCGGGTGGCGATCAAGTCGAAGCGGGCCCGCACCGAGCTGGAAGAGATCCGCGGCCAGCAGCAGGCGATCGTGGAGGGCCTGGTCGCCAACTACCGCACCTTGCTGCGGCAGGTCGACACCGACGGGCCCGCGCAGACGGCGCGGGCGAAGGCCGGCGCGCTGACCAAGGAGACGCTGGACGCGCTGGAGGGCCGGGACGAGGAGTCGGGGGCCTCGGAGGTGAACCGGCGCCTCAAGCGTCGGGTCGCGGCGTCGTTCCTCAAGCTGGCCGAGGGGCTGATGGTGCAGTCCAACGGCCTGTTCAGCGTGACGTCGGTGGTGGACGACTTCGGCGGGTTCGGCGCCCAGTACGAGCAGATCGAGAAGGTCTCCGCGCACCACGGCGACAACTGGGAGGTGCTGCTGCACGGGCACCTGAAGGCGGACCGGGCGGTGATGCTGAACCTGCTGGAGAGCCTGGACCTGGTGGCCACCAGCGAGGACAGCCGGGTGCTGGACGCCTTCAAGCACCTGCTGCGGTTCAGGAACTCCCGCGACTACATCCCGAAGCAGGGCCAGGACGACGAGGGCCGCGACACCGGGGTGGTCGACATCCGCTTTGCCACCCAGAACTGGCAGAAGATCGTCCGCGACCGCACTCGGCCGAGCTCGTACGTGCGCCGGCACTTCGAGGCGATGGTGTTTGTCAACCTCGCCGAAGAGCTGCGGTGCGGCGACGTCGCGGTCACCGGCTCGGAGGAGTACGCCGACTGGAGCCAGCAGCTGCTGGAGTGGCCACAGGTGGAGGCTGCATTGCCGGACTACCTGGTGGAGGTCGGGTTCCGGGAGCCCGGCGACGACAGCCCGTTCGACGCGGCGGCCTTCCGCACCCAGCTGCAGGACCGCCTCACCGCCGCGGCGGCAGCCGCCGACTCCGGTTACCCGGACAACGAGGGCCTGTTCATCGACCCGAAGACCGGGGTGCCGACGCTGGAGAGGTACAAGGCGGACGAGCGGCGCCCGAGCGCGGTGAAGCTGGAGCAGGCCATCAAGTCCCGCCTGCCCGAACGGTCCCTGCTCGGCATCCTGGCCCGCACCGCGTACTGGATCGAGTGGTGGAGGCGCTTCGGGCCGGCCTCCGGACACGACCCGAAGCTCAAGGACCCGTTCGGCCGCTACGTCATCACGACCTTCGTCAACGGCACCAACATGGGCCCCTACGACGCGGCCCGGCACATCAACGGGGTGAGCGGGCACGAGCTGTCCGCCACGGCGAACCGGCACTTCTCCATCGCCAAGCTGAACCAGGCGATCACCGACGTCGTCAACGCCCACGCCCAGCTCGACATGGCCCGAGCGTGGGGCGACGGCACGGCGGTGGCCGCCGACGGCACCCACATGGACACCTACCTGAACAACCTGGTCGCCGAGACCTCGGTCCGCTATGGCCGGCCCGGCGGGATCGCCTACCACCACATCGCCGACACCTACATCGCGCTGTTCACCCACTTCATCCCGTGCGGGGTGTGGGAGGCCGTCTACATCATCGAGGGGCTGCTGAAGAACGAGTCCGAACTGCAGCCGACCACGATCCACGCGGACACGCAGGGCCAGAGCTTCCCGGTATTCAGTTTGGCCCATTTGTTGGGGTTTGAGCTGATGCCGAGGATCAGGAACTGGAAGGACCTGGTGTTCTTCCGCCCGACCAAGCAGACCTCTTACGTGCACATCGACGCGCTCTTCGGCGAGGCCGGGCGCAACGTCATCGACTGGGACCTGATCGAGTCCCACTTCAAGGACCTCATGCGGGTCGCGCTGTCGGTGCGCGCGGGCAAGGTCTCCTCCGTGCTGCTGCTGCGGCGTCTGCGCTCGGGCTCGCGCAAGAACGCGCACTACACGGCGTTCCGCGAGGTCGGCCGCGTGATCCGCACGATCCAGCTGCTGCGGTACCTCACCGACCCGCAGATGCGCCGCCGCGTGACGGCCGCCACCAACAAGGTCGAGGCGTACAACGGGTTCTCCGAGTGGGTGCGCTTCGGCAACCGGGGCGTCATCACCGACAACGACCCCGTTGAGCAGGAAAAGGCGGTGAAGTTCAACGCCCTGCTCACCAACTGCCTAATCTTCCACAACACCCTGGACATCGCCGAGGCGGTGCGCGAACTGCAGGCCGAGGGCTGGAAGGTCGAGCCCGAGGACCTGGCCGAGGTCTCGCCGTACCTGACCGAGAAGATCATGCGGTTCGGCGAGTACTCAACCCACGAGCTCGACCTGGCGCCGGAGGCGTACGAGCCGCGCCTGGACGTCGACTTCACCAGGCTCGGCCCGGACACCGACAGCGGGCTACTCTCCTGAGAGCGCCCCCTCCGTCTGCGTGACGGCGAGTTGGACATCACCGAAGTAGGCCAAGTCCCAGGCTGCGACGCAGGTGGTGCCGGGCTGGTTGGGTCCTCCGGAGGAGATGCCAGGCCGATCCCACGGCCGGTCCAGGTACGGCGACCAGATGTGCGCACGAAGCCGGGGATCACGGACCGGGGCGAGGAGGCGGTCCCGCTCGTTCGCCGTCTCAGTCGGCAGTTCCCGCTCGCTCGAAAACAGGTCCGGCGGAAGCGCCAGGATCGCTGCTTCGTCAGGGCCGGGCCGCAGCCGGTCGGGGCCCTGCTTCCCGCGGATCGCGGTCAGCAGTGCGTCCCGGAGGGTGCCGTCGGTGACGACGCGGAAAGACACGCAGACGGTGAACGTGTCGTCTTCGAGACCAGACACGACGTCGGCCGGACCCAGGCCGTGCTCGGTGAGTACGGTGGCCAGCTCATCGCCGGTGACCGTGCGGCATGACTCGGCGACCTTGTTGGACTCGGGCCGTGCGCCGAACGCCCGCGAGAGAGCCGATTCCGCGGTGAAGTCGAAGTCGAAGACGGACCGGGCGAGGTCCAGGCTCCAGTCGAGGGCGAGACAGATCTGCAGCAGCGCGGGCCGGTCGCCGTCGTCGCCCGGCCCCCACGTTCGCCTCAGCGAGTCGGCGTCATCGAGCGTTCCCCACACCCATTGCTCGATGAGTGCCTTGTTGATGTAGTACAGGACGTACTTGGCTTCGGGGTCGAAGCTGTCCACTGGCCTGCCGAGCAGCACAGAGAACGCTGACGTCAGATCCTGCTCCCAGAGATCGGTCATCTGATGATCCTAGTCGGGCGGCGCTCAAGCCCAAACGCCTCGTGGATCCCACAAATGACCCTTTCCGGGAGCAAGATCGGAAACGGCCGCCGGAGTCGGTCCGGATGCCCGATCGGTTCTCAGAACTCGTTCTCACTCAAGTGACGGCGGACCTTCGTTCTGGGAATGGTTTGTGAGAGGATTTCGGGCGTGACGGACCCTCAGGACACCATCGAGAGCGACGCCGACGACGTCGAGCGCCACGACTGCCCGCGCTGCGGCGTCCAGCCGGGATCGCCCTGCCGCTCGCGCTCGGGCGCGGTCGCCGGGATCTACCACACCGGCCGCTTCAAGAAGGTCGCCCGGCTCGCCAAGCTGCTGCGGGTGCCGACCCCGGCCGACCGCGGCCCCGGCCAGCCCTGGCGGCCCGGCACTCCGCCGCCGGCCGCGCCCGAGACGGACACCCCGGGCGCGGACATTCGCATCGGGTACGCCCGCTGCAGCCACCTCACCCAAGAGCTGCAGTCGCAGCTGGACGCCCTCAGCGCGCACGGCATCCCGCGCGACAAGATCTTCTCCGAGAAGATCAGCACCCGCATCCGGGTCCGCCCTCAGTTCGAGGCCGCGCTCACCCTGGCCCGCGAGATCAAGGCCCACGCCCCGCACTGCCGCGTGCTGTTCACCGTCTACGAGATGAAGCGGCTCGGCCGCGACGCCGCCGAGCTCACCGCGCTGGCCGACCACCTGACCGCCCACGGCCTGGTCCTGGAGATGCTGGCCGGCCCGCTGCCCGGCATCTACGACCCGTCCGGCCCCGGCCGGATGCTCTTCGGGTTCTTCGCCGCGATGGCCGAGACCGAGCGCGAGAGCATCCGTGAAGCCACCCTCGAAGGACTCGACGCCGCCGCCCGCAAGGGCAAGCACGGCGGCCGGCCCCCCGTCATCACCGACGACATGCTGCACACCGTGCTGCGGCGCCGGGCGAACGGCGAGTCCGTCGAGAAGATCCGCACCGACCTGATCATCCCCACCGGCAAGCGCAAGGGCCACAACCCCGGCCTGGCCAGCATCTACCGGGCGCTCGCCGAGCACGAGAAGCGCCAGGCGTACCCCGAAGCCGTCGAGCGAGCCCACGCCGACTTCGCAACCCTCCAGGCCGACTGACAGCGAGTCATCCTGCCTGGGATCAGCTCTGCAAGATCATCTCAATGTGGGTTTCGCAGGCATCTTGGCTCGACCCCTACACCCGCAATCCTGGCAGGGCCACGGCCCTGGCGTTCAGCCCCGGCGGGGAGTTTCTGGCCGTGGGCGAGGGATCCGGCCGGGTCACGCTCTGGGACGGGCGGGGCGGGCGGCGCCTCGGTGTGCTCGCGCACCAGGAGACCAGCACCCGCCAGTACGTGTCGGGGCTCGCGTTCTCCCCCGACGGCGGTGTGCCGGCGGTGGCCGGGGACGAGGGCATGCTGGAGCTGTGGGACCCGGCCTCGCACCAGCGCCTGGGTTCACCGCTCCCCACCCCCGGGGATACCGTCCGCGTCCTCATCTTCGACCGGGAGGGCACCACACTGCGCACCGCGGGCGACCACACGGCGCCACAGGCATACAACCTGGCTCCGCGGCGCGCGGCCGACACCGTCTGCCGCCGGGTCACCAGGGGGCTGTCCCGGGAGGAGTGGCGGGAGTACCTCCCCGGTGTCCCGTACACCGACTCGTGCGGCGCGGGCTTAGGGGAGCCGGCGTGGGCAAGGGCGAGAAAGCTCCCCGGGCCTCGGTGTGGTTCTCGGAGCCGCGCCGGGAGCTCACCGGGTCCAGTGCGACGGCGCCTTCGAGAGCACCGTCCCCATCGAGGCCGTCATAGCCACCGGACCGTGTCGATCCGCCCGCTGGAGGGCACCCGCTGTCCACCGCCGCCCGCACCGGCATGCAGCGGGTGCCCTCCAGCGACCGACGATCCCGTGCTCGTCGAGGAGTTTGCCGCCGCCGTCGCCCGGGAACTTCGCGCCGTGGGAATCCGCGTCGCCATCCATCCGATGGCAGACCTGGCGACCGAGCCGCGCTGGGCCCGCGTCAGCGGCACCTTCGGCGAGGACGCCGACCGCACCTCCCGGATGCTCGCCGCCTGCATCGGGGGCATGCAGGGCAGCGCCCTCGGGCCGGACAGCGTGGCCTGCGTGACCAAGCACTTCCCCGGCCATGGCCCCAGGCCCGCGGGGAAGACGCACACTTCGCCCACGGCAAGCACCAGGCGTTTCCCGGGGACAACCTCGAATACCGCCTCAGGCCTTGGGAAGCAGCGTTCGCCGCCGGCACCGCGCAGGTCATGCCCTGCTACTCGATTCCCTCCGGCAGCGGCCTGCCGGAGGTCGCCGCGAACTTCAACCACGAGGTCGTCACCGGGCTGCTCCGCGGCCGTTGCGGCTTCGACGGAGTCGTATGCACCGACTTCAAGTCCCTCACCGGCATGGAGATCCCCGGCATCGTCCAGCTCCCGCCCCGCAACTGGGGAGTCGAGCACCTCTCCCTCGCCGACCAGGTCCTCATGCGGCTCGACGCCGGTGTCGACCAGCTCGGCGGCGAGACCCCCGGTGGCGGCGACACCACCCTCACCGATGTCGTCGACCTCGACGAGGTCGTGAACGTGCGTCGCTACGGCACGGCAGGACTCAACCGGATCTGGGAGCAGTTCCGCCCCGGCGACCCGGCCCTGGAGCTGCCGCTGTACGGGGGCCGCATCGACCCCGCCACCTGGAACCCCGCCACCACCCACGAGGAGCCCTCGCGATGAGCGGTCGGACCACAAGCGCCCGTCTGAAGGGCGACCTCAGCCTGTTCTCCGTCATTCTGTTCGGCCTGGCCTACATATCCCCCGGCGTCGTCATCACGATGTTCGGCGTCATCGCCTCCACCAGCGGCGGTGCCGCCCCGACGGCGTTCGCCGTCGCCACGGTCGCGATGCTGCTGACCGGTCTGTCCTACGCGAAGATGGCGCGCGCCGTCCCGGGATCGGGCTCCGTCTACACGTACGCCCGCAAGATGCTCGACAGCCGCATCGGCTTCCTCAGCGGCTGGGCCATGCTGCTCGACTACTTCTTCATCCCGATGGTCGGCTGGCTGATCACGGCAATCTACTTCAACGCCCAGTTCCCGGATGTCCCGAAGTGGGTCTGGCTGATCATCTCGGTGGCCATCACCCCGGGCATCAACGTCTTCGGCATGAAGCTCGCGGACCGTGTCAACAAGGTCCTGATGCTCGTCGCCGTCGGCTCGCTCGTGCTGTTCGCCGCACTGTGTGTGGTCTTTCTCGGCCGGCACGGAACGTCCGCCCCGGTCGGCGACGCGGTCTGGAACTCGCACACCTCGGTCTCGGCCGTCACCGCGGCCGCCGCGATCGCCGCGTACTCCTTCCTCGGCTTCGACGCCGTCTCCACGCTCGGCGAGGAGGCCGAGGGCGGGGCGAAGACCATCGGCCGCGGCATCATCGGCTGCGTCGCAGCCGCCGGAGCGACCTTCATCGCCCTCTCGTTCGTGATGCAACTGGTCCACCCCGGAGGCGGGTTCAAGGACGTGGACGCGGCCGCGTACCACCTCAAGGTCCAGGTCGGTGGCGAGACGCACGCCGAGATCATCAACTTCGTCACCATCGCGGGCTCGATCGCGAGCTGCATCGCCCTTCAGGCGTCCGCCGCCCGCCTCATGTATGTGATGGGCCGCGACGGCGTGCTCCCGAAGCCGGTCTTCGGCAAGCTGTCGCAGAAGACCGCCACCCCGGTCATCGGTCTTCTGCTGACTGCCGTCGCCGGTGTCCTCGCGATGAAACTGGACCTGACCACGGCCACGTCCTTCATCAACTTCGGCGCCTTCCTCGGCTTCGCCGTGGTGAACCTCTCCGTCATCGCCCACCTGGTGCGCGAGCGCAAGCAGGGCCGTCACCACAATCTCTTCTCGTACCTGGTGAGGCCGCTCGCGGGCACCGCCGTCTCCGTCTGCCTGCTCACGAAACTAAGGGCTGTCCCGTAATCCCCGGTGGATCAGCGCGCGGCGTCAGATGCGGTGCATCGCAAGGCGGAGGGGCGTCCGCATACTGGATGTATTCG
>NZ_JBSFFY010000126.1:0-7750 GCF_053596315.1 Streptomyces sp. NPDC001732 | reverse complement strand
ATCCGCCGCTACATCATCTGGCGAAACTGCCACGCCGACGACCGGCGCCTACGTGCCGTTGTCGACAGGGCAAACGTTGCCTGATGCGGCACTAGCTCGTCCCCGCGTCATCCGCGGCCTGGGGCCTCACTCAACCTCCGCCACCACGCCGTCCGTGTCCATGGCCCAGCTTCCGCTCTCGACGCCGTACACTTTCTTGTTTTCCAGCCACTTCCAGGACATCTGCTGCAGGATCTGGTTTGCCCGACGTTCCCAGACCGGATTGTGGTCCCAGCCCTCGACGCGGATCATCAGCTTGTCGGCACCCGGAATCGCCTTGTAGAGCGTTGGAACGGAGAAGTGCAGCACCGGACCCAACTCCTCCGCGGTGTTGGCCGTCGTGTCCTGGTCTCCGTAGACGATGCACACCGGCACGGCGGTGCCGAGCGTGGAGTCGTGCGACACGGTGCTCGTATTCCATCCCCACCAATAGGAGTTGCGCCACCGCATCACGCCTTCGGGTGTCCCCGCGGTGGGGCCGCCCCACTTCTGGCCGACGCTGTCGCAGTCCATGATGGCCTGCCACACGTGGTCGGCCAGCTCCTTGTCACTGATGGTGCCCTGCAGGCCCGCCTTGCTGGTCAGGTTCATCGGGAAGCCGAAGACCGCAGGCGGCTTGGACTCGGGCTGCGTCGGCAGAACCGTTCCAGGAGGCGGAGCGAAGGGTGCTTCGGGGTGCGTCGACCACCGGCCGGCGGGGGGAAAAATGGGCGCCAGAAGGAACAATGTCGCCACGTCCCCGGGATTCTGCAGCACATACGGACCCATGACGAACGAAGCCGCGGACCAGCCGATGAAGGAGACCTTCTGGTTGCTGCACCGCGCCCTGATGAACTTGACAACGGTGGCCAGCTCGTCCCATTCGCTCTGAGAGTTGCCCAGTTGGTGCGGGTATGGCGCTGTCGGAGAGCAGGTCCCCGTGCCGGGATTTGTCTCCAGGAGGCCCCGCTGCGCCGGGTTGGCGTTGCACGGGTCATCCATTTTCGGGCGAGGGGACAGCCCGGAACCCTGGAGGTCCATGATGAACACGTCGTAGCCCTTGCCCGCCAGGTACTGCGCCCAGCTGTAGCTCGTGTCCGGGTGCGAGGAGCCGCCCTTGGGAGGGAGTACGAGGTCAAAGCCGGGGAGTGCCGGAACGCTCCTGCCATGGAGCATAAGAACCGGCTTGGGGGTGCCGCCGGATCCGGCTGCCTTGTATTCCCGTACGAAGAGTTCGATCTCCTCGCCGGAGTTCGCCGGGATGGTCGATGTGTGCTCGACCTTGTGGTCGACGAGAGTCAGTTGCGGCATGGTCGCCTCCGATGGCTGTTCACCCTGAGGAACGGCTGTTCCCGGGGGTGGTCAGCATCCCCGCTGCCCCAGGGCCGTCCGGGGAACTGGGACGGCGGGGCGCACGGACGGTGACTGATCGGGTGGGCGCCACTCCTCCGAACGGCGGGGCGCACCCGGGAGGGGGAGCACGCCAGCGACCGTGCTGCAGGCCCGAGAACTCTCTCGGCGGTGGGGCGAGTGCGGGCGCGTGCGGACCTCGGACTGGCAGCCGCACTCTGCTGTTACAAACGGTTCCTTGAACTGATTATGTGGAACACAGCATTAAGCGGCAGCTCAGGCTGCGATGCCGAGTCCGGGGCGGGACGATGGATGAACTCACGGACCCCCTGGATCCACGGCGTGGGTGGGCCGTCCATAGCGTGGCGTCCACGATGCACCGCCGGTCCGCGGCATAAAGGCGAGCTCGAGCCCGAGGGAGGCCGAGGCCGGGATCGTGCACCAGAACGTCGCCAAGGTGCGGGCGACACTGGACTGGATCGAGACCGCGGTGGACACGGGCAAGGTCGACATGGACGACGAGCTCGCCCGCATGCTGCGGGGCGAGTAGTCGTGCCCCGCGCCTCACGGCGCCGGGGCGAGGGCGCCCAGCGGCACGCGGAGACCCTGCGGTTCGTGTTGTTCGAGGCCAGACCTGCAGGGCTGTTGTTCCCCCAGCTGACCCGCGCAAGCGGGCTGTCCCCAGCCAGGTCAGGTCGGGGCTGGCCGCTCTGCTGTGACGGAGTTTTACTGATTGTTTCAGAATGATTTTCGGAGTCGTCTCAAGCAGATGATGCTGCAGGCGAGTTGGAGCAGTCCCAGGTGGAGGTCGGCCCGTATCCCGTAGCGGATCCGGAGTCGCTTGAACTGGTGGAGCCATACGGTTGGGTCGGCCGCGCGGTGAGGTGTCTGCCGTGGCAGGTCCTGTTCCGCGCGGCCTCCCGCCGAACCGGACATGACGGTTTCCCGGTCATCCGCCCGGTATTACGCCCGTCACACGGTTGAGTGTCTGCGGCCGTTTCTGTGGCGTCCGGGCCTGCCGCTCACGGGACCTGGGGTGTGCCGTTGAGCAGGCCGGTGCCAAGGGGGGTGAGGGTGTGGTGGACGGCGCTGCCATGGCGGGTGGTGGTGATCAGCCCCGCGCGGCGTAGCACGGTGGCGTGTTCGCTGGCGCTGGCCAGGGAGATGTCCAGGCGCTGGGCGAGTTGACTGGTGGTGCACGGGCGTTGTCCGACTACGTCCAGTGTTCGGGCGCGGGTGCGGCCGAGCAGCGCCTCCAATGCTTTGAGCGTGTCCTCCTGTGCGGTGGTCAGTACCCCGGCGGCATCGCCGGCGGTGCGTAGGACGGGCACGAACAGCACCGCCGGCGCCTGGTCGTCGACGGGGCTGAAGAAGACGGTCGGCCTGTTCTGGTAGAACACCGATGGCACCAGCACCAGGCCCCGCCCACCGAGGTGAAGATCGTCAACCGTCTTACCGCGCCCGATCTCCAGGACCGGAGAGCGCCAGCGGAACCCCGGTGGCAGCCCCGCCAGCACCGCCTCCACTCCCTGCTCGGCATAGACACGTGCACGGCTGGCCTGCTCCTGTTGCAAGCGAGTTCGGATACGCGACCAGTACGGGGCCACCGCCACCTGGTGGTACGTGTCGAGGAAGTCCACCAGCGCCCGCCGGTCGGCACGGTCATGCGCGGGATTCCCCCACGCCAGGCCCGTCCACCGGTCGCTGCGCCCGGTGTGGTGCTCGCGCAGTACTCTCGCCCCTGCAAGCTCCTGCCCCAGCAGATTGGGGCTGGCGGCACGCAATGCCTCCAGGCCTTCCTCCCAGGTGGTGGCCGGGCCGGTCACGGTGAACAGGTCCACGAAGCCGCCCTGGAACAGTGCCGCGGCCGGGTGCGCGATGGGTGCCCGTGACTGCCGTACCCGCTGACGCCATCCGCCGAACACTGCCGGCCCGGCGGGCTGCTGCAAGGTGGTCAGGCTGAGGAACGTCTCGCCCAGTGGCCCCCAGGCGTCCATCACCCTGGTCCGGGCCAGGTCCTCCTGGTCGAAGTGAACACGAAACACTGACAGCCTCCCCGGCTCGCCACCCTTCGAGGACCGACTCAACCGCCCCGCGCACGGCATGCCTAGATCCTTTCGCGTCAGGCGCTTCGGCGGAGCCCGAAAGGAATGGCCGACTGGCAGGGGGGACATGAGGATCGTCTTGCCGGCCTGGCGAGGGGCCCGTTTCATCGCCACGCCGTATCCAGACCACTCGGCACACGGGCAGCGGGCAGTGCGCCGAACGGCACACCGATCGGGGTGGACAGTCACGGGCCTGTCAGGGACAGCTCTCGTGACAGTCTCATTTGCTCTTGGCGCCTGGCGGCATATCCGTGAGACGTGCAGGTCAGAAGCTCGGCCTGTGCCACGGGCCGCGAGACCCATAGAGGCCGGTGAGCCGGCCGCCCACGACCTCCATCGGCCTGCCCCGGGCCACCCGGCCCGGATCGACGTCGACGTTCTGCCCGACCGACGACACGGTCGACACCTCGCTCACGGCTACTCCCTTCGGCCCAACAGCGAACCAACCGCAACGAACGTGGCATAACGTCAGAAGTCATGTAAAGAGGTAGGGAAATAGGGCAAGTTGGGCTTATGCGCTTAGAATCGCGCCCGCGTACGCGAGGGGAATTTCACCCGCCCGGACCACCCCCGGGCCCGGCAAGCCGCCCTCGCGGAGAGCTTGCCGGGCCGCCGCGAGCACCGCCCCCGCCCCCTCCCCGGCCCCGGGAAGGGTTGCACCGGGAGGGGGCTGCACAGGGGGCTGGAGGAGTGCACCCGGCAGGGGACCGGAGGTACTACCGGAGGTGTGACCCCCCAAATCGGACACCGGCTGTTTGCGCAGGTCAGCCCCGGCGGGCAAGCCCCCACCCCACGCCGACACCTCTATCCCCGCGATAGCCGGGAAGAGAGGTACCACCCGGGGCAGGGGGCGGGGCGGCGCCGGGCCGGACGGCCGGGCCGCGAAGCGCGGCATGCGAAAGGGGCGGGCCCGCACGCCCGCCCCTCACACCCTCCCCGCCGCGCCCGGCCTACCAGCGCATCCCGAGCGCGTCCAGGTCCGCCCGACGCTCCTCGGTGAGCCGGTCGCCGCGCCGCCGGGCGTTGTCGACCCACGTACCGAGCCTCACCACCACAGCCTCGCCAGCGCCCCCCTGACGGCCCGACGCGTCCGGTTCAGCCGCCAGGTGCTCGACGTGCTTCCGAGGCACCCGAAGGTGCCCCTCACGGGCGTGGAACTGCCGCGCGGCCGCCAGGCTGAGCGCCCATTTGGCGTCGTGCCCCCGACCCGCCGATGACCGTTTCCCGGCCGGTTCGAGCCCGAGGCTCTCCAGCAGCAGCCGCTGCGCGGGCACCAGCCGCCCCCACGCCTCCGCGTCCCGCTGCGCGGCCACCCACCGCCCCAGATCCTCGCCCTGGACCACCACCGCCCCGGCCGCGATCGGGAGCGCCCCGCCGGCCCGCACGTGCGCCTGGACCAGACGCAGACGGCGCTGCCATGTCGTGTCCCACGCCGGGCATCACCCCGGGTCGACCGCGTCCAGCTCGTCCTGCCGCGCCTTCGTCATCGCCCCGGCCGACGATGCCACGGGACGGCCGGCCTCGCGCAGCTCGTCGTTCTCCCGCGCCCGCCGCGCCGCCGCGCGGGCGTTCTTGGCCCACACGCCGATGGGGTAGTCGCCCCAGACTGCCGTGGTCGGGGGCAGGAAGTGCCCGTGCGCTTCGGCGTAGAGCCGGGCCACCATCAGACCGTCCGCCCACCCCGCGTCCCGCTCCGACCACACCATCCCCAGCGCCTCCAGCTCCACCACGCGCCCGGCCTCCAGAGACCCGTCGGCGTAGGCAGTCCGCTGGGAAGCCAGCCACCGACCCAACGGATACCCGCCCGCCCCCGCCCACTCCGACGGCGTCCCGTACGCGTACGGCACCCGCAACCGGTCATTCCCCGTCTCACGCAGCCACCGGGCCGCGGCCTCAATCCCGCGCCGCCAGTACGCGCCCTCCGGGTCAATCACCCGCAGCCGCACGAAGCTCGCGAGCACCGCCGGGTCACGCTCCTCGCTGAACCGCAGCACCCCCGCCGCCGCGCTCACCTGCGGCTGCACCCCGGATCCCTCGGCGTCCTCGTCCTCCTGGCCGTCGTGCTCCTGGCCCTCGTTCTGGTCCTCGGCGTCGCGCTCCCGGCCGCTGCGGACGCGAGGGTCCGCGAGCGATTCGATGGTGTCTGGGAGTTCTCGCTTCCGTGTCCGGGATGGTTCTCAGTCTGGTGTCCGGCCTCGGGTGCCGTGGGCCGGGACGATCGGGGGTGTTCTATGGGGTGATGAGCAGTGATGGCCCGGCGCTGGTGCTGGACAAGCAGTGAGGATTGCCTGGTCACTGGGTGAGGATTACCGGGTCAGGGAAGTGAGAGCTCCCACGGAGCTCGGCTTACGGATGTTTCTCGTTTCGCCGCGGCCCAGGCAATGGAAAAGGAGTATGCCGCTGGCATACTCACGCGGAGTCGACACTGCTTCCGCGGCTGCTGTCCGCCGAGCGGATCGAGAACAGCGGACTCCTGGTTACTGCTGACGCCGAGCAGATCGCGTTGCTGGCAGGAAGTGGTGCAACGGCGCCACTGGTCTCGGGAAGGACGCGGGCTGTGTAGATCACGGTGAGGGGGAAGGTCCAGCAGGCGTGAAGGAAGCTGAAGGCGGGCCGCTCCATCTCGCGACAGCGGCGGGTCTACGTTCAGCGGCACCCAGGCCTGTTTCGATATGACAACACTGGGGCTGGAGGGCAGCCTTGGAAGAGTAGAAGGATGACACCTGGCGGTCGATTAGGTGAAGCGACCTGCCCCATGGCGCGATGCCTGCAGGAGGAATAGCTGCCCGAATCGAGCCGACCCAAGGGAAGAATCATGGATGGCAGACGACTGATTTTCCGGCTCAGCCCAGTACTCCTTGCGGCTACTCTCGCCTTCTTGCCTGCAGGGGCTTCCGCGGCGCCGCACTCCGCACCAGTAGAGAGCGCACAAAGCATCCATCAAGATGACTCAGCTGATTATTCCAGAGGCTACCATGACGGCTATCAAGTAGGTTTCAATGTTGGGAACAATTATCCGTGCAACGGTTCGATAATTACAGGGGGGCCGCTCCCAGTTGGCAGCCCTGCCTATCTACGAGGTTATTGGGACGGCATATATCCGGGATATAAAGCTGGCTACTATTTGCACTGTGAGCGCCTTTCTGAGGCTCGGGTTCGGGCTCCGGGTACTTCCCTGCTAGTGAAGTGTCCGCCTCAGTGCGCTCTTCAGTTGCACCCACCGGGGATTCCGTATCGTTCCGTGGTAGCCCAAACGGCCACTGCAGGTGTGAATTGATGAGAAATCGTTTCCGATGGCTTTCAGAGACTCAGAGGTGTCGCGTAGATTCCGGTTATTTCCCGAGCCCTTTGAGTGAATTTTCCAGGCAGCTGCTGGGCGATTTGCGATGACTGCAGGCCGCGGGAAGGGAACCGGATCCCCATCTTGATTCCTGGGCCCCTCTCGCGTTCTCTACCCCGGCCTTCTACCAGCGCATGCCGAGCTGGTCGAGGTCGGTGCGGCGTTGTTCGGGGAGTTTGGTGACGCGTTTACGGACGTTGTCGAGCTTGACCACCACGGGCCCGTCAGCGCTGCCCTGCCGGCCTGGCAGCGTCTCCTCCACCTCCAGCTCCGCCGCGCCGCTGCCAGGTTGAGGGCCCACTTCGCATCCTGCGTCCGCTTCACCGGCCGCTCGCCTCCAGTGTCGGGACCAGGACCAGGACATGCAGCGCGCCGAGTCTCTCGGCGGCCGCGGCGGCGATCAGGGTCTTCCCGGAGCCGGTCGCGGCGATGACCTGGGGCAAGTCCCTCGGCCGGCAGGTGTCCGCTCGCAGGTGTCGGCAAGACCCTCAGAACCGCGTCGACCGCCTCTACCTGATGCGGAAACAACTCCTTCAGCGTCACCAAAATTTTCCCCTCCTCGACCGCTTCAGATATATTTCCGAGCTTGAAAAGACCCAGATCCCTGTGCAGCAACATGCATTTTCAGCGACAACCAAGACACAGAAAAACGACCCCAAGGACAGCGGCAGGGCGTCGGCTCACGCTCCTTAATCTAGCTGGCATCAAGAGTGACGCACGCTGACTGTAGAAGTGGTTCTGAACCGCCAGTCTGTAATCTACACAAGGCCGCCCCTGTCAACCCCTGAACCCTCCTGACAAGGACTCAAGAGACCAGAGACCGGGGTAGGAAGCCCCGGTCTAGGGACTGTAAAACGTTCGGTGTAACTCCCGATCATGGAAGATGCATCGATGACCAGCAACAACGTGACCGATTCCGAGCCCGTCGAGCCGTCTG
>NZ_JBSFFY010000125.1:0-8101 GCF_053596315.1 Streptomyces sp. NPDC001732 | reverse complement strand
ACCCCCGAGGACTTCACCAACATCGCCGGACTCGGCGTCCAGGGCATCGTCGAGGGCCACGCCGTACTCGTCGGCCGCGAACAACTGCTCGCCGACGCGGGCATCGGCCTCCCCGGCACGCTGTCCGACGCCGTCGCGGACGCGGCGGCCGGGGGGCGCACGGCGATCGTGGTGGCCTGGGACGGGCGGGCGCGCGGTGTTCTCACCGTGGCCGACGCGGTCAAGGAATCCAGTGCGGCGGCCGTCGCCGAGTTCCGCGCCCTGGGCCTCCACCCCGTTCTGCTGACCGGCGACAGCCGCGCCGTGGCCGAGGCCGTGGCCCGCGCCGTCGAGATCGACGAGGTCCACGCCGAGGTGCTTCCCGAGGAGAAGGTGCACGTCATCGAGCAGCTCCGGGCCGAGGGCCGCTCGGTCGCCATGGTCGGCGACGGCGTCAACGACGCCGCCGCGCTCGCCACCGCCGATCTCGGCCTGGCGATGGGCACCGGCACGGACGCCGCGATCGAGGCGAGCGACCTCACCCTGGTTCGTGGAGATCTCAAGGTGGCCGCCGACGCGATCCGGCTCTCCCGAGGCACCCTGAGTACCATCAGAAGCAACCTTTTCTGGGCATTCGGCTACAACGTCGCCGCCCTACCCCTTGCGGCATTTGGCCTGCTCAACCCTATGATTGCTGGAGCGGCGATGGCGTTCTCATCGGTCTTCGTCGTGACGAACAGCCTGCGGTTGCGCGCCTTCACCTAATTTCCACAAAGAGATCCAGATCACATGGATTTCAGGGTAACCATCCGGCGGGTTCGTGAGTCTAAGAGTGCGATGCCAAGGATGTCTTGGGGGACGTCCGGCGGAGTGTCTTGGGGGACGCTCCGGGCAAGCGTTGGCCGGGGCACGTGCACCGGGGAGCTTTGAGCGGCCCTCCCGTACGTACCCCGGCAGATCGCACGAGCAGTACGGCAACACAGCGGTACAGCAGTACAGGTGAAGAACGCAGTTCGCTGCGGTCGAGGAGCACCCAGGAGCTTCGGCTCCCACAGACGCCCGGCCGGATCCCGTGGGGGGAATCCGCTCCGGGACATGGGAAGCGCCTCGCTGTCGGCCCGTGGGGGGATCGATGGCGAGGCGCTTCTCTCTGTCCGGCGGAGTGCTCGCCCGGAACGCAAATCGCCCCGGACACCGCGCTCTGTGCGAAAGCGCGGTACGCGGGGCGAAGTCGACCGGCCGTGACGGCCGGGGTCGTGCGGGGGGTGTGTCGAGGCTCAGCGGCTCTCGACCGGGACGAAGTCGCGCAGGACCTCACCGGTGTAGATCTGGCGCGGGCGACCGATGCGGGAACCCGGCTCCTTGATCATCTCGTGCCACTGGGCGATCCAGCCCGGCAGTCGGCCGATCGCGAAGAGCACGGTGAACATCTCGGTCGGGAAGCCCATGGCCCGGTAGATGAGACCGGTGTAGAAGTCCACGTTCGGGTAGAGGTTGCGCGAGACGAAGTACTCGTCGGAGAGCGCGTGCTCCTCCAGCTTCAGCGCGATGTCCAGCAGCTCGTCGGACTTGCCGAGCGCGGACAGCACGTCGTGGGCCGCGGCCTTGATGATCTTGGCGCGCGGGTCGAAGGACTTGTAGACGCGGTGGCCGAAGCCCATCAGCCGGACGCCGTCCTCCTTGTTCTTCACCTTGCGGATGAAGGAGTCGACATCGCCGCCGTTGGCCTGGATGCCCTCGAGCATCTCCAGCACCGACTGGTTGGCACCACCGTGCAGCGGGCCCCACAGCGCCGAGATGCCGGCGGAGATCGAGGCGAACATGTTCGCCTGCGAGGAGCCGACCAGACGCACGGTGGAGGTCGAACAGTTCTGCTCGTGGTCCGCGTGCAGGATGAGCAGCTTGTCGAGCGCGGAGACGACGACCGGGTCCAGGTCGTACTCCTGGGCGGGGACCGAGAAGGTCATGCGCAGGAAGTTCTCGACGTACCCGAGGTCGTTGCGCGGGTAGACGAAGGGGTGGCCGATCGACTTCTTGTACGCGTACGCCGCGATCGTGGGCAGCTTGGCCAGCAGCCGGATCGTCGAGAGGTGGCGCTGCTCCTCGTCGAAGGGGTTGTGGCTGTCCTGGTAGAACGTGGACAGCGCGCTGACGACCGAGGACAGCATGGCCATCGGGTGGGCGTCGCGCGGGAAGCCGTCGAAGAAGCGCTTGACGTCCTCGTGCAGCAGCGTGTGCTGGGTGATCTCGTTCTTGAAGGCCGACAGCTCGTCGACCTTGGGAAGCTCACCGTTGATGAGCGTGTACGCGACCTCCAGGAACGTCGAGCGCTCGGCGAGCTGCTCGATGGGGTAGCCGCGGTAGCGGAGGATGCCCTGCTCACCGTCGAGGTAGGTGATGGCGGATTTATAGGCTGCGGTGTTGCCGTATCCGCTGTCCAGCGTCACCAGACCGGTATTGGCCCGGAGCTTCCCGATGTCGAAGCCCTTGTCGCCGACGGTGCTGTCGATCACCGGGTAGGTGTACTCGCCGTCGCCGTACCGCAGTACTACAGAGTTGTCGCTCACGTCATCCCTCACCGACGTAGTGCCTCTTCTTCGAGGTTCCCTGACTGTCTCCACCCTCCCCCATTTGGCTCAGGAGAGTGCACTCGGGGTCGTCCATTGGACCTACTCGCGGCACTGAGTGCCGCGAGCTTACTCATCCTGCCCCCTCGGTTCCGGTTCCGGAAGGGCTCCGTGATGTTTCCCACCGATTTGATCGATCATTTTTTCCGCCGATCCTCCGCCCCAGCCCCCTGACAGCCGATAATCCAGCGCCGTACAGCGTCTGCCCGCGGAAACCGTGCGGACCGCCTGTCCGATCGCCTGCCGGGAGCCGACCAGTACGACAAGCTTCTTGGCCCTGGTCACCGCGGTGTACAGCAGGTTCCGCTGAAGCATCATCCAGGCGCTCTTGGTGACGGGGATGACGACGGCCGGGTACTCGCTGCCCTGGGAACGGTGGATCGTCATGGCGTACGCGTGGGACAGCTCGTCCAGCTCGTCGAAGTCGTAGTCGATCTCCTCGTCCTCGTCGGTGAGGACCGTCAGCTTCTGTTCGTCCGGGTCGAGGGCGGTGACGACGCCCACCGTGCCGTTGAAGACGCCGTTCTCCCCCTTGTCGTAGTTGTTGCGGATCTGGGTGACCTTGTCGCCGACCCGGAAGACCCGGCCGCCGAACCGCTTCTCGGGGAGGTTCGGGCGGCCCGGGGTGATGGCCTGCTGGAGGAGTCCGTTGAGCGTGCCCGCCCCGGCCGGGCCGCGGTGCATCGGCGCGAGGACCTGGACGTCCCGGCGCGCGTCCAGACCGAACTTGGCCGGAATGCGGCGGGACGCGACGTCCACCGCGAGCACCCCGGCGTCCTCCGTCTCGTCCTCCACGAAGAGGAAGAAGTCCTTGAGGCCCTGGGTGAGGGGCGGGATCCCGGAGTTGATCCGGTGCGCGTTGGTGACGACCCCGGACTGCTGGGCCTGGCGGAAGATCGTGGTGAGCCTGACGGCGGGGACGGGGCTGCCGTCGGCGAGCAGATCGCGCAGCACCTCCCCCGCGCCGACCGACGGCAACTGGTCGACGTCCCCGACGAGCAGCAGATGGGCGCCGGGCGCCACCGCCTTCAGCAGCTTGTTGGCGAGCAGCAGGTCCAGCATCGACGCCTCGTCGACGACGACCAGATCGGCGTCCAGCGGGCGTTCCCTGTCGTACGCGGCGTCGCCGCCCGGTTTCAGTTCGAGCAGCCGGTGCACGGTGGACGCCTCGGCGCCGGTCAGCTCGGACAGCCGCTTGGCCGCCCGCCCGGTCGGCGCGGCCAGCACCACCTTGGCCTTCTTGGCCCGCGCCAGCTCCACGATCGACCGGACGGTGAACGACTTCCCGCAGCCGGGCCCACCGGTCAGGACGGCGACCTTCCGGGTGAGCGCGAGCCGGACCGCCGCCTCCTGCTCGGGTGCCAGATCCGCCCCCGTACGCTTCGCGAGCCAGGCCAGCGCCTTGTCCCAGTCCACGTCCGCGAAGGACGGCAGCCGCTCGTCGGGGGTCCGCAGCAGCCGCTGCACCTGGGCGGCGAGGGCGATCTCGGCGCGGTGGAAGGGCACCAGATAGACGGCGGTGACCAGCTCGCCGCCCTCGGGCGAGGGCACCTTCTCCCGTACGACGCCCTCCGGGTCCTCGGCCAGTTCGGCGAGGCAGTCGATGACCAGGCCCGTGTCGACCTGGAGCAGCTTCACCCCGTCCGCGATCAGCCGCTCCTCGGGGAGGAAGCAGTGTCCCTGGTCGGTGGACTGCGACAGCGCGTACTGGAGACCGGCCTTGACCCTCTCCGGGCTGTCGTGCGGGATGCCGACGGCCTGGGCGATCTTGTCTGCGGTGAGGAAGCCGATGCCCCAGACGTCGGCGGCCAGCCGGTAGGGCTGGTTCTTCACGACGGAGATCGACGCGTCCTCGTACTTCTTGTAGATGCGCACGGCGATGGAGGTGGAGACCCCGACCCCCTGGAGGAAGACCATCACTTCCTTGATCGCCTTCTGTTCCTCCCAGGCGGCGGCGATCATCTTCGTCCGCTTGGGTCCGAGGCCGGGAACCTCGATCAGCCGCTTCGGCTCCTGCTCGATGACGTCGAGGGTGTCGACCCCGAAGTGGGTGGTGATCCGGTCCGCCATGACCGGACCGATGCCCTTGATCAGGCCGGAGCCGAGGTAGCGGCGGATGCCCTGGACGGTGGCGGGCAGCACGGTCGTGTAGTTCTCCACCGTGAACTGCTTGCCGTACTGCGAGTGCGAGCTCCAGCGCCCCTCCATCCGCAGCGACTCGCCGACCTGGGCGCCCAGGAGCGAGCCGACCACGGTCAGCAGATCACCCGCGCCCCGGCCGGTGTCGACACGGGCGACGGTGTATCCGTTCTCCTCGTTGGCGTACGTGATGCGCTCCAGCACACCTTCGAGGACGGCCATGTTGGACATGTCCCGACGGTACCGGTTCCCACTGACAACGCATTTCCGGCCTCGGGGCCCGTGCGTTCCACGGCGGGCCGGGGAGGGCCGCGGCGGCTACGGCGGAGAGCTGTTGTGCATGCCGATGGGAGCCGGAATGATCAACGCATCCGACAAGAGGGGGAATCTTGAAGTACTCGGATGGGCCGACCGTGGACGTCACCGTCCGCATCGGGGCGACCGCGGCACGCGTCTGGGAGCTGGTGTCGGACATCGGCCTGCCGGCCCGGCTCAGCCCGGAGCTGCAGAGCGTCGCCTGGCTCGACGGAGCGGACCGGCCCGTGGTGGGCGCGCGCTTCGAAGGTTTCAACCGCCACCCGATGGTCGGCGAGTGGCGGACCGTCTCCCATGTGATCGAGGTGGACGAACCACGGGTGTTCGCCTGGGCCGTCACGGACCCGGACGGCCGGTACGGCGAGGCCACGCTGGACCCGGCGCGGCGCATGGCCTCCTGGTGCTACGAGCTCGAGGCCGAGGGCACCGGCACCCTGCTGCGGCAGACGGTCAGGATCGGACCGGGCCGCAGCGGGCTCACCGCGGCCGTCGAGAGCCACCCGGACCGGGAGGAGGAGATCGTCGAGTTCCGGGTGAAGGAGCTGCGCGCCGGGATGGGGGCCACCCTCCGGGGCATCAAGGAACTCGCCGAGGAGGACGGCGGCCGGAGCGGCTGGGGCTGACGCGCGGGGCCGGGCGGGGCCCGGCCCCGCGCGTCACGTGTTCCGGTGCGGCTTCACGTACTCCACCTTCACCGCGCCCGGCACTCCGGGCAGCTTCTTCCGGCCGGTGAGGAGAGCCTGCTGCGAGGTGTCGCCCAGGAGGTACCGGCGGAAGAAGGCGACGGTGTAGCCCGTGGTGATCCGGCGCTGGACGGCCTCGTCGAGGCCCGGGTGCTGCTGGTTCCTGCCGTCCTGCGAGACGCACCGTCCGGGCCGCTCGCCGGGGATCGCGTCGTTCGCACCACCCACCTGGCCGCTGCCGGGGGACCACTGGGTGTTGAAGTAGTTGTGATTGCCGCCGGTGAGGGTGATGCCGTGCAGGGGCCCCTTGTTCGCGCCCTTGTTCCACTTCACGTACTCACCGGTGTTGACCTGGTCGCAGGTGCCCCACAGGACGGCCAGCGGGACCTCGGTGACCGGTTCGTTCTCCCACGTGGCGGTGGGCGCGAGGCCGAGCGCCGCCCCGATCCGCACCCCGGCGGGCCAGTCGCCGTGCCGCGCGTCGGAGACCTGCTGCATCACGCCTCCGCCGCCCATGGAGTGGCCGAGGGTGCCGACGTTGCGCATGTCCAGTCGCCCGGCGAAGGCGGCGCCGAGGGACCGGCCGGTACCCGGGTCCTCGATCCCGCCCTTCAGGGGGCCCTTGCCCGCGTCGAGCCGGCGCCACAGGTCCAGGTGCTCGTTGATGAGGGCGGCCCGCGCCCGGTACACCGAGTCCGCCTGGCCGGCGCTGGTCGAGTTGATTCCGTTGGCCCCCATGGAGACCACCACGAAGCCCTGCCGGGCCAGGCGTTCGGCCAGGTAGTCGTAGCCGGAACTGCTCGGCAGCGCCGGGATTCCCGCCCCGCACGGCCAGGCCCACAGCCGGTCGCTCATCCTGTCGATGATCTTCTGCTGTGCCGCCATCCGGGCCTCGTCGCCCGCCTTCTCGGCCAGGGCCAGTGCCTTCTCCGCCTTCACCAGCGCGTTCTGCGCGCCGCGGTCCGCGCAAGTGGCCCACTGCCCGTGCTGCATGACGATCAGTGGATGCCTGCCCCGCACCGGCCCCTCAAAGCCCGGTGCGACGGGGTAGTGCACCACCCCGGCGATCTCGTTCCTCCCCTCGTACGGCGCTCCGGGGGTGAAGGCCCGGTCGCCCAGGTCGTAGACCGCCCGCCCCACCGGGAACGGCCCCTTCGCCGGAGCGGGGTCCGCCGCGGGCGCGGGTTCGCCGCCCGCGGCCAGGGCGGGGACCAGCACCATGAGCGCGGCCGCGGCGACGCCCGCGACGAGAGCCTCCGTACGGGTCCGGCCGCCGAAGACCCTGCCCCTGTGTTTCCCCACCGCCATGTGCGGTCCTGCCTCTCGGGTCGCCTCGGATGATCGTGCCCGGCCGCGACCGGATCGCACTGTTCCACGCGTCGCGGACGGACGCGTCCCACCCTGGTCCGCACTTGTCAGGAACCTGTGAGCACGGCGTAGGGATGTCGTCCGCCCGCGGCCCGGTTGTTGTCCGTGGCGGGTGATCTCGCGGACGGTACGGACAATCCGCTCCGCGTCCTCCTCGCGACTGACAGCGATTCAACTTCCGGTGGGGCCGGTCTGCTTCGTCACACCTCCGGCCCCGATCCCGTTTTTGATTGCACCGGCCACACCGAGTTGATAGGCATGACGACACATGTGTTCACACAGCTTGGCAGGGGGGCCGACATGAAGTTCGACATGGGGGCGCAGGTTCTGACGACTCTGTCGTCGAAGTCTCGCGGATCGAGTGACGATCTGGGGACGCTGATCCGTCAGCTGCTTCAGGCGGCGGCCCCGCTGGAGGGGAAGTTCCACGGTTCGGGGCGGGTCGCGTTCGACTCGTTCAAGAACCGGTCGGACGAGATCACGGCGGCGCTGAACGGTTCATTGGCGGCTCTCCTGGGCGGTCAGTCCGGGATGGAGTCCGCGTTCGGTTCGGGTGACCAGGAGCAGGGCGACAACGCGCGGCAGCAGATGTCGAGCGCGAACTTCGACGCCGCGCGCTTCGGCGCCCGCTGACGACGGCGGGGCTCCTCGGCCGTTGTCGACGGCCGTTCCCTTCCCTGTCTCTGCCTCTTCCTGACCAAGGTTT
This sequence comes from Streptomyces sp. NPDC001732, assembly GCF_053596315.1. Taxonomy (NCBI): domain Bacteria; kingdom Bacillati; phylum Actinomycetota; class Actinomycetes; order Kitasatosporales; family Streptomycetaceae; genus Streptomyces; species Streptomyces sp. NPDC001732. Next base: position 284 of record NZ_JBSFFY010000125.1, on the reverse strand, counting down.
GTCCGGCCGGTGCGGCCAGCTGTTTCACGGGGGTGTCGTGGTTACTGGGCGTGGTCCGAAAGCACAAGGTGTCCGGGACGTGCTGAAGGCGAAGAAGCCCGGGGTGCAGACGCGATGATCAAGCCCGAGGCGATTCCGCAGTACACCGGTGACCTGGGCCAGCTGGAGAAGGACCACGCGTCCCTGACCAAGGACGCCGGGAACATCCGGGAGACCGGCTCCTCGGTCCACACCCGGTTCCAGGCCCTGTCGGCGTATTACCAGGCTCCGGAGGCGGAGCAGCT
>NZ_JBSFFY010000124.1:0-9023 GCF_053596315.1 Streptomyces sp. NPDC001732 | reverse complement strand
GGAACGGAGCTTGTCCGTGACCATCACCCGCGGCACCGAACACGTCTTCTTCACCAGGCGGCGGAAGAACCGCCTGGCTGCAGTGGTGTCCCTTCGGCCCTGGACCAGGATGCCGAGCACGGTGCCGTCGGCGTCGACGGCCCGCCACAGGTACTTCCGCTCCCCGTGGATCTTCACGAACACCTCGTCCAGATGCCATTTATCCCCCGGCCGCGGCTGGCGGCGGCGCAGTCCGTTCGCATAGGCCTGCCCGAACCTCATACACCAGCGGCGGACCGTCTCGTGGGAGACGATCACACCGCGCTGGGGCATCAGCTCCTCCACCTCACGGAACGACAACGGGAAGCGGAAGTACAGCCACACGCAATGGGAGATCATCTCGACCGGGTACAGGTGTCCCCCGGACGACGGCGGCGCTGACGACACGAGCGAATCCCCTCCCGGCCCGACCAACTCCAAGATCATCCCACTCGGTCAGTCAACGTGACAGTGCCGTTCGGCGCGATGATGTGGACCCCTGTGCTGAACAACGTCGTGCTGGTCGGCATGTTCGCCGCCTATTTGGGGCTGATGACGGTGCCCGACCGGGTGGAGGACATCACTTCCGACCAGGTGCAGTTGCTGGGGATCGGGACGACGGCAGGAATCGCTCTGCAGGCCGTGGCCCTGATTCCGTTCGCGCGGGCGGCCGGTTTCCGTTTCCGCCCGCGGTTCGACTGGCGGGGCACCGGCCTGGGCAAGAGCGTCCATGCGGCGAAGTGGACGCTGCTGTTCGTCTTGGCCAATCAGGTGGCGCTGACGGTGGTCACGAATTACGCCAATGCCGCCGCCCAGGAGCTGCCGCAGGCCGGCGCTGGCTACTCGGCCTACACCTACGCGCAGACCATCTGGATGCTGCCGCAGTCGATCGTGACGGTGTCCCTGGTGACGGCGTTGCTGCCGCGTATGAGCCGGGCTGTCGCTGAGGGGCGCATCCCGGATCTGCGCGCGGACCTGTCCCGGGTGCTGCGGATCAGCGGCGTGGTCATTGTGCCCGCCGCGTTCCTCTTCCTCGCCCTGGGTCCGCAGATCTCCTCGCTGCTGTTCGCCCACGGGGCGGCTGACGCCGTCTCGGCCCGCCCGCTGGGGTACATGCTGCAGGCGTTCGGACTCGGGCTCATCCCTTTCTCCGCCCAGTACCTGCTGTTGCGCGGCTTCTACGCCTTCGAGGACACCCGCACTCCGTTCTTCATGGCGGCGTGGATCGCTGGCGTGAACATCGCCCTGGCCACCGCGTGTCTGGCTTTAACGAGCAGTAGTGACGTCACTTGTCGATGGGTTTGGGAGGCGCTCCGATCCACGGTCGGGTGATGCTGATGAGTTTGGGAGGCGCGGGGGCTCTTGCCAGGGCAGCATCGGGATGCTCTTGGTGAAAGGGGCTGGTCATGCCGCAGATGTCGAAGGTCGAGCTGTACGTGGCGATCCGGCGTGACCACCGCGGCGGCATGTCGATGCGGGTACTTGAGCGCAAGCACGGCGTGACCTGGCGGACGGTACGCAAGGCGTTGGACTCGTCCTGGCCTGAGCCTCGTAAGAAGCTGCCGCCCCGGGCCACGACGCTGGACCCGTACAAGCCGGTGATCGACGAGATCCTGCGGGCGGACCTGGACGCGCCGCGCAAGCAGAGGCACACGGTCACCCGGATTTTCCACCGGCTGGTCGAGGAACACGGGGCGGACGTCTCCTACGGGGTGGTGCGCTACTACGTCGCCGGCCGGAAGCCCGAGATCCTGGTCGAGTCCGGCAAAGCGCCGCTCGACGCCTTCGTTCCGCAGACCCACCTGCCCGGCCACGAGGCGGAGGTCGACTTCGGTGACGTGACCGTACGGCTGGCTGGCGAGCTGGTGACCTGCTACCTGTTCTCTTTCCGGCTGTCGTACTCGGGCAAGGCCGTCCACAGACCCGTTGACCGCACTATCGGCGTGTCCTACGTGTTGGCTTGGTGAGGGCGAGGAGTCTCCGTTCGGGATGTTCCCGACGAGACGGAGACGTGATGGATGACGCTGCAGTGATGGACGAACGCGAGGTGACTGGGCTGGTGGTGGCCCGGGTCGGCAGGGTGGAGGCGACCGGTGCCGCCACGCTGCCCTGGGTGGTTCTCGACGGGGCGGGCCGGGCGATCACGCCGGCAAGCGAGTTCCTGCGGGAGTTGCTGGCCTGCGGCAACACTCCGGCTTCCTGCCGTTCCTATGCCTTTGATCTGCTGCGTTGGTTCCGCTTCCTCGCGGCAGTGGATGTGGAATGGAGCCGTGCGAAACGAGTGGACGTACGCGACTTCGTCCTGTGGCTGCGGACGTGCCACAACCCGGCGCGGGACCGGCGCCGACCGGATGCGCCGGTGCCGGGGTCGCTGAACGCGCGCACCGGAAAGCCGTACCTGAGGTCGGGCTATGCTCCGGCAACCATCAACCACGCGGTGTCGGTGCTGGCGGCGTTCTACGACCACCATCTGCAGACCGGGCAGGGTCCCGTGGTCTCCCCGGTTCCGCCGCAGTCCCGTGACGGGCGCCGGCTGGAGGCGCATCACAACCCGTTGGAGCCGTTTCGGCTGCACCGTCGTGGTGCCTACCGGCAGAAGCAGGCCGACCGCGAGCCCCGTGCTGTCCCCGACGATGTCGTCGAAGACCTGTTTGCCTCGCTGGGCTGTCACCGCGACCGGGCTCTGTTCTCCATGTTCTTGTCCAGCGGCGCACGGGCCGCCGAGATGCTGGGCATGACGATCGGCGATATCCACCCGGGCGAGGGCCGGATCTCCGTGCAGACCAAGGGCTTGGGCGGGGCGAAGGAAGCATGCCCGGCCTCCCCGGAAGCCTTCGCCTGGCTGGCCCTCTACCTCGGTGACCTGGCCCAGGACGGCCACCGGCCCGCCCCGGACGAGCCGGTGTGGTGGACCCTGCGCGGACAGACTCGCCCGCTGACCTACACCGCCCTGCGAGCGGTGCTGAACCGGATCAACGCCCGGATCGGGGCGAACATCACGCTGCACGACCTGCGGCACACCCTGTGTCTGCGCCTGATCGAAGACCCGGCCATCACCCTGGTCGACGCCCAGCAGGTGATGCGCCACCGGCGCATCACCACAACCAGCACCTACCTGCGGCCCAGGACCGACGAGGTCATCACCAAGGTCCACGAGCACTACACCCGCCCCAAGCCGCCGCCGCGGCCGCTGACCGGCTGGACGTACGACCCGGACGACCTCGCCGACGTCTTCGGAAATCGCTGATGACACGGCACGGGCGCGTCGCCCGCACCCCGGTCAGCCCACGCGACCCCGCCCTCCTCACCACCGTGCTGCCCGAACCGAGGACCACGACCCGTGGCAGCGGCCGGGAGAAGGCGCATCGCGATGAACTGGCCCGCCTGGCCGAGAACTTGCTGATCGAGCCGACCGGTCGCAACCTGTGGCGCCAGCAGCTCTCCCTGAGGCGCATCTTCGACTGGCTGTAGGGATTCCCCGCCGACACCTGGCAGGACCGATGGCTGCTGAGCGGTTCCGACGAGCTGGGCTCCGGCTGGGGACCGCAGGGACTCAGCGCGGGCACCCGGTCGCGGTTCACCGCCGGTCTGGGCACCTTGATCGTCCTCCAGGCGATCCGGCCCTCCTACGGTTGGCTCTTCGGCAGCCGCCTCCTGGGCGTCTACGACGCCTACCGTCGCCACAACCAGCCGGCGCTGTTCGCCGAACTCACACAGCGCGTCGGCGGACAGCGCTGCGACGAGCACGCGACCGAAGCTCTGAACGTGCTCACCCGCATGAGCATCGTCACCGGCAAGGACCTGCTGGCCTTCGGCCTGGAAGACCTCACTGACTACGCCCGGGCCCGTCGGGACAACGGCCGCACGGTGACGGCCCTGCCCCTCGCCTACGACATCCTCCGCTCCGTCGGCGGTCTCAAGGACTCGTCGCCGACTCTGCGCGAAGCCCAGGCCCGCGGCCAGCTCACCCCCGCCGAGCTGATCGACCGCCACCCGATCACCAACCGCGCGGTCCGCGACGTGCTCGTCCACTACATCGCCGAGCGATCCGCCGTCCTGGACTACGGCTCCCTGGTCAACCACGCCCAGATGCTGGCCGACCTGTTCTGGGGCGACCTGCAACGCCACCACCCCGCGATCTCCTCACTCAATCTGCCCGACGAGGTCGCCCAGGCATGGAAGCAACGCGTCCGGGTCCTGCCCGACGGGCGACCGCGCCGCACCGCCCACGCCGTCTTCCTGGCCGTCCGCTCCTTCTACCTGGACCTCTCACAGTGGTCGATGGAAGACCCGGCCCGCTGGGCGGCCTGGGCCGCACCCTGCCCGATCAGCGAGGCCGACATCCGCGGCTACATCAAGGAGACCCGCCACCGGCAAGCACGGATGCAGCAGCGCACCCGCACCCTGGTTCCCGTCCTGCCGCAGCTCGTCCGCGCTGCCGAGGCTCGACTGCAGCACGCCACGTTCCTGCTACAGGCAGCCCGCTCGGCGACACCGGGTGAGGAGTTCACCGTCGAGGGCTCGCGCTATCGACGCACCGGCCGCAACGGGAGCCACTGGCGCCCCACCGCGCTGTTCCTCGCCCCGGTCGACGAGCCCGGTCCCCGGTTCGATGCCGAATGCGAGGAGAACAACGCCTTCTGGACCTGGGCGAGCATCGAGGTCCTGCGACGCACCGGGGCCAGGATCGAGGAACTCCTGGAGCTCACTCACCTGAGTCTGCGTCAGTACCAGGCACCCACCGGCGAGACTGTGCCGCTGCTGCAGATCAGCCCATCCAAGACCGACCGCGAGCGTGTCATCCCTGCTGACCCGGACCTGGTTGCCGTCCTCGCCCGCATCATTCGCCGCATCAAGGGCACCGGCGAGCGGGTGCCGCTGCTGACCCGGTACGACGGCTACGAGCGCGTCTTCGGGCCCCCGCTGCCCCACCTGTTCCAGTGTCTGTCCCAGCACCGGCTCCAGGTCATCTCCCCCAACCGGATTCGCGAGCTCCTCACGGACCATGCGGTGCGGGCCGGCATCGTCGACGTCGACGGGACACCGCTGAGGTTCACGCCACACGACTTCCGGCGAATCTTCTCGACCGAGACGGTCAACGGCGGTCTGCCGATCCACGTCGCCGCGAAGCTCCTTGGCCACCTCGATCTCAACACCACTCAGGCTTACGTCGCGGTCTATCCCGAGGAGGTGATCCGCCACTATCGGCAGTTCGTCGACCAGCGCCGGACACACCGTCCCAGCGAGGAATACCGAGAGCCCAGCGACACCGAGTGGCAGGACTTCCGTGACCACTTCAGCCTGCGCAAGGTCGCGCTCGGCACCTGTGACCGGCCTTATGGGACCCCTTGCCAGCATGAAAACGCTTGCGTCCGCTGCCCGATGCTCCGTCTCGACCTCGCCCAGGTGCCCCGACTGCTGGAGATCGAAGCCAACACCCATCAACGGATCGAAGAGGCCCAGAGGATGCAGTGGCTGGGGGAGGTAGCCGCCCTGAAGGAGAGCCTGCGGCACATCAACGACAAGAAGAAGCAGGCCGACCGTCTTCGGAGGCAGGCCCAGCGGGGAGAGAGCGGACCCGGCTCCCTCAGCTGAACAATCACATTGACCAGCGTGGTCGAGATAGAGATCGTGAGCCCATGACGGACAGCACATGGCTCAACCGCGATCACCAGCTCGTCCCCGGCAAGGAGGTCTTTCGCAGCGAGCGCAGCTTCCACCTCTTGGCCTACACGGCGAGCCACGGCCAGCTCCTGATGCGGAGCATTGGCCGGCCCGACGAACCCGGCGAGCCCGAGACAACGATTGACCTGCTGTTCAAGCCCGCCGCCCTGGTGAAGATCCGTGACGACTACCGCGGCTTGGCGATCAGATGCGCCTCCGCGGCCGAGAGCGAGCAGGTCAAGACCGACCACGCCAGCATGTCCTTCAGCCGGGACGATCGCGTCTTCGTTCTGGAGAGCCAGGGTGAGTCCGACTACGTGGTCGCCATGGCCGTCGGTTGGAGGGAAGGGATCCTCGGCCGCACGCAACAGAGCTTCTTCAACGACTTCTACCCCGACAGGCCGATCTGGCCCAGCCAGCCGCTCTCCGGGGTCGACGCCGGCCTCAACATCGCCTCGTCCCAGGAGCTCATCGGCGCACTGCTGGCTGAAGACAACACCGCGGTCCGCCGCGAGCGTCACCGCCGCGTCTACGTCGTCATGACGCGGGTGATCCGCTCCGACGGGCCCGACGTCACCGGAGCGGGCGTCTTCCTGACCAGAGCCGACGCCGAGGACGCCCTGGCCGTGATCACCGCGAAGTCAGTCGACTGCTGGATTGAAGAGCTCCCGATCGCGATCTGACCAGGATCCGCTCAGGCGCCCTCGATAGTGCAGAGAAGAGTGTTCGCCTCATGCGGCCAGGAAGCCTTTTTCGAAGGCCACGTTCACGCACTGCGGACGCTGGGCGGGGTCCCCCGGACCAAGGTCCGCTACGACTGTGAGGATGTTCAAGTGCCGCTCCGAGCGGTGGCCTGACTCACGCTACGACTGGCTCTGTGCCTTGAGTTTGATCTGTCGGCCACCGCCTGGAGCGGTACTTGCTGCCGCCGGGCAGGGGACGTGTCCCGATAGGGGCCTTCGCGACAGGCACCGTCACAGTCTTGACCGCCCCGGCCCGGCGACGGCCACCGGTTCCCGAGCGATCAGGAGAGCTGGTGGGTTTTCGTCAACCTGCGTCGCGGCGAATGGCTGGCACCGCTGCGGCCGGAGACCGTCTATGACCTGGTCGAAGGGCTCAAGCGTCGTCTGGGGAAGGCAGTTCCTGCTTCTTGGACGCCGCACTGGTGGCGTCACACTCATGCGACCGCATTACTGCTGGCCGCCGCCCGGGAGCACGTGGTGATGCGGCGGTTGGGCCACGCCGATGTCCAGACCACGATCTCCCTCTACGGCTGGGTCACCGAGGACGCCGAACTGAAGACCCTGGCGGACTGGAAGTCCTTCACCGCCAACTGGCGGGCAATTGAGGGACGTTCACTATGACTGATCACCACTTCCCTACGGCCACTCCGCAGGGCTCAGCTGAACCGGACCGGCTCGCACAGAGTGCCACCCTGCTCGACGGCTTGGACGCGGTGTTCACCGGGTCGCGGTTCGACCCGCGCGATCCGCGTCTGGCCGGGGTGTTCATGATCGGCTCACGGCAGACCCGGCTGGACATCACCGCTCTGTCCGTGGCCATGCGCCGCGAAGTCGGCTGGTGGCTGGCTACTTGCGCACGCACCGGGGAACGACAGGCCCACGCCAGCGAGTGGAACCGCTGGGCTGCCACCGCCGCCCGCGTCATGGCCCGTCGCCCGCACGTGATCTCCTTCGCCGACCTGCCCCTGAGCGACTGGATGACGGCCTGGGGCCGGACCTACCACGCTGACAAGGGACGGATGCCTGCCCCTGAGCACCGGCGCCGGGCTGAATACGCGCTACGGGCCATGCTTGACCGGCTGCTGCGGCATTACACAGCGAGGTCGACTGGTGGCGGCACGACATCTGGTCGCTGCGACTGGACAGTCGCATCCCGCGCCGTGAGCACGAACCGCGCGCGAACACCGCCGTCCGCTGGGGCGACATCGTCCCGGGCTGGCTGCGTGAGGGCACCAAGTTCTACCTACGGTTGCAGCTGGAGTCCGGGCAACTGACCTGGTCGACGGTCATGCAGCACCGCGTGAACACCGCACGCTTCGCTGTATTCGTGACCAAGCACGGAATCGACCGCCCCGCCCTGCTGGACGGGCCAGAACAGAGCCTGCGCTCGCTCGCACTTGATTTCGGAACCTTCCTCCAGGGGTGGCGGCGCGAGCGGTCGGGACGATCCCGGGTCGGCGGGGGTCTCCAGCCAAGAACGATCAGTAAGAACCTGCAGACGATCGACCTGTTCTACCGAGTCATGACCGACTGCCGCACCGAGGCCGCCGAGGCTCTGGACGACACGCGCTGGCAGGAACTCACCGACAGTCACGCCCGCATGTTCCGCCCCGCCGACCGGCCCCGCCACCGAGAAGTCCGCCAGGCCGACGAGCGCAACTACATCAACGACACCGACCTCAGCAGCATGCTCACGCACATCGAACTGCTGGGTCTGCCCGCTGGGCACAACCGCACCGTTGTCCGCGACGGACAGCAGATCGAACTGCCCGGGCTCGGACAGCCCGCGGTCATGCGGGCCTGGCTGATCCAAGCCCTCACAGGGCGCCGGGCCAGTGAAGTACTGATGATGGACTTCGAGCCGCTATCCGACATTCCCGGGCTGGACGCCGCCGCTGTCCGCGAGGGCGGAATGGTCGCCCGGCTCCGCTACCAGCAGACGAAGATCGACGGCGCGCCGAACACCATCCTCGTCGGCCATGACGTCGTCGAGATCGTCCGGGAACAGCAGGCATGGGTGCGCGAGCACTGGGGCCTCGACCCTGCCGACGCGATCCGCTACCTCTTTCCCAAGACCACCGGCAACCGGCATGGCGCCAAATCCTGGGAGACCAGCAACTACAACCGTGTCCTGAAGGAGTTCAGTCACCACCTGGACCTGTGGGATTCACGCGGTGAACTCCTTCTCTACTCACGCAGCCACCGCCTTCGCCACACGAAGGCAACCAGCCTGATCAACGCGGGAGCCCCGATCCATGTCGTCCAGCGTTACCTCGGCCACCTCTCTCCAGAGATGACTATGCGTTACGCGGCGACCCTCGCCAGCACCGCCGAGCGCGAGTTCCTCGCCCTGGCCAAGATCGGCCGCGATGGCCGCGAGATGGGCATGGACCATCGCGACATGCTCGACCTTGTCCAGCTCGACCGCCGCACCGACCGGATCCTGCCCAACGGCTACTGTTTGCTGCCGCCGACCCGGTCCTGCGACAAGGGCAACGCATGTTGTCGGCGTACAAGCGAACGTGCACCACCTCGTACGGATGAAAGTGCACCATTCTTGGTGCGGTGACGGGGTGTCGGCCATGAGTCTGCTGCTGT
>NZ_JBSFFY010000123.1:0-9154 GCF_053596315.1 Streptomyces sp. NPDC001732 | reverse complement strand
ACCTCGAGACCGCGGCCGCCAGGCCTGCCGACATCCCGGCCCGGCGGACCGCGGAGGGCCCGGAGCGAGCAACGTGCGGCAAATGTGGCGCGCGCCCCGGGCCGGGCCGGTGCGCTCGGGCGGTGCTCAGGCGTCGGGAGCGGCCTGCTCCGTACCGTCCGTCTTCTCCTCGGCCGGCGTCAGGCCCAGACGGTCCTTCAGCCACCTGTCGAACTCGATCGAGGCCTGCACCCAGCTGACCGTCGACGAGACGAAGTGCTCCAGGCTGACACCCGTACCGATGAGCATCTGCGCCTCACCGATCAGACGGACCGAGACCTCGGTGTCCTCGGAACCCTCCTCGGGCTCGTGGGTGTGCGTGTAGACCTTGGGCCACAGGGTGCGGCGGTTCCAGTCGTCGATCGCGTCGAGCAGGACCGGGCGCTGGTCCGCGGCGTGCGGGCGGTCGTAGAACGTACGGACCGAGAAGACCTGCTGCTCGTTCTCGCCGCGGAACATGAAGTACGTGCGGAAGTCCTCCCACGGCGCCGCGAGGTCGCCCTCGTCGTCGACGACGTACTTCAGCTCCATCTGCTCCAGGAGCTGCTTGACCAGATCCTGGTCAGGGACGACGGGGCCCTCCGGTCCTGCGGCCTGCGGTTCGGGCTGGCCCCCGAAATTAGGAATCGAGGACGGATCGATGCTCACCGTGTACTTCCCTTCGTGCGGTTGCCGCCATCCTCCCCCATGGCGGGCGGGGGATGGCAAGCCCCGACAGGCCCGATCCGCCACGAGCTGACAAGCACCCGGCCGGAACCCCGCCCCGCCGGGCCGGTCCCGGCCGGAACACCACCACCCCGCGCCGGAATGCGACACCCCGACCCCGGAGTGTCACATTCCGCACCACGACTGCGTACCGGCGACCGCGCCACCCCGGCCGCGCGGCCACGACCGCACGGCCACGGCTGCGCGCCTACGACGCCGGGCCGACGAGCAGATCGTCCCCGACCCGGTCCACCCGAACGGTGTCCCCGTCCCTGACCTCGCCCGCGAGGATCTCCTTCGCCAGCCGGTCGCCGATGGACGTCTGGATGAGACGGCGCAGCGGCCGTGCCCCGTACGCCGGATCGTTGCCCTCCTCGGCCAGCCAGGCCAGGGCCTCCGGCGTGACGTCGAGAGTGAGCCGACGGGCGGCCAGCCGCTTGGCGAGCCGGTCGATCTGGAGCTGCGCGATGTGTGCCAGCTCGTCGCCGGACAGCGCGGAGAAGACCACCAGGTCGTCGAGCCGGTTGAGGAACTCCGGCTTGAACGAGGCCCGCACGAGCTCCAGGACCTGCGCCTTCTTCTCCTCGGGCTTGGTCAGGGGGTCGACCAGGAACTGGCTGCCGAGGTTGGAGGTCAGGATCAGGATGGTGTTGCGGAAGTCCACCGTCCGCCCCTGTCCGTCGGTGAGCCGGCCGTCGTCGAGGACCTGGAGCAGGATGTCGAAGACCTCGGGGTGGGCCTTCTCGACCTCGTCCAGCAGCACGACGCTGTACGGGCGGCGGCGGATCGCCTCGGTGAGCTGGCCGCCCTCCTCGTAGCCGACGTATCCGGGCGGGGCGCCGACGAGCCGCGCCACGCTGTGCTTCTCGCCGTACTCGCTCATGTCGATGCGGACCATGGCCCGCTCGTCGTCGAACAGGAAGTCGGCGAGCGCCTTCGCCAGCTCCGTCTTGCCGACACCGGTCGGGCCGAGGAAGAGGAACGACCCGGTGGGCCGGTCGGGGTCGGCGATTCCGGCGCGGGTGCGCCGTACCGCGTCCGACACCGCCCGCACGGCCTCGCCCTGTCCGATGAGCCGCTTGCCGAGCTCGTCCTCCATGCGCAGCAGCTTCTGGGTCTCGCCCTCCAGCAGGCGTCCGGCCGGGATGCCGGTCCAGGAGCCGACGACGTCGGCGATGTCGTCCGGGCCGACCTCCTCCTTGACCAGCGTTTCCTTGGGTTCCTTGGCCGCGACCTGCTCGGCCTCGCTGGCCTCCGCGAGCTCCCGCTCCAGGCCGGGGATCTCCCCGTAGAGCAGCTTGGACGCGGTGTCGAAGTCGCCGTCGCGCTGGGCGCGTTCGGCCTGGCCGTGCAGCTCGTCGAGGCGTTCCTTCAGCTCGCCGACGCGGTTGAGGCTCTGCTTCTCCTTCTCCCAGCGGGCGTTGAGGCCGCGCAGCTCCTCCTCCTTGTCGGCGAGGTCGCGGCGGAGGCGCTCCAGGCGCTCCCTGGAACCCGGGTCGGTCTCGTTCTTGAGGGCCAGCTCCTCCATGTGGAGGCGGTCGACGGCGCGCTGGAGCTCGTCGATCTCGACGGGCGAGGAGTCGATCTCCATGCGCAGCCGGGACGCCGCCTCGTCGACCAGGTCGATGGCCTTGTCGGGAAGGAAGCGGGAGGTGATGTAGCGGTCGGACAGGGTCGCTGCGGCCACCAGCGCGGAGTCCGCGATGGAGACCTTGTGGTGCGCCTCGTACCGGCCCTTGAGCCCGCGCAGGATCGCGATGGTGTCCTCGACGCTCGGCTCGGCCACCAGCACCTGCTGGAACCGGCGCTCCAGGGCGGGGTCCTTCTCGATGCGCTCGCGGTACTCGTCGAGCGTCGTCGCGCCGACCATGCGGAGTTCGCCGCGGGCCAGCATCGGCTTGAGCATGTTGCCTGCGTCCATGGCGGAGTCGCCGCCCGCGCCCGCGCCGACGACGGTGTGCAGTTCGTCGATGAAGGTGATGATCTGCCCGTCGCTCTCCTTGATCTCGGAGAGGACGGTCTTCAGCCGCTCCTCGAACTCGCCGCGGTACTTGGCGCCCGCGACCATCGCGCCGAGGTCGAGCGAGACGAGCCGCTTGTTCTTCAGGGACTCGGGGACGTCGCCCTTGACGATGCGCTGGGCGAGGCCCTCGACGACGGCGGTCTTGCCGACGCCGGGCTCGCCGATGAGCACCGGGTTGTTCTTGGTGCGGCGGGACAGGACCTGGACGACCCGGCGGATCTCCTGGTCGCGGCCGATGACCGGGTCGAGCCTGCCCTCGCGCGCGGCCGCCGTGAAGTCCGTGCCGAACTTCTCCAGCGCCTTGTACTGGCCCTCCGGGTCGGGTGTGGTCACCCGGCGTCCTCCCCTGCTCTTCTCGAATGCGTCCAGCAGCCTCTTCGCACTGGCGCCCTGCCCGTCGAGGATCTCACCGGCGCGCCCGCCCTCGGCGGCGATGCCGATCAGCAGGTGCTCGGTGGAGAGGTAGTCGTCGCCGAGCTCCTTCGCGCGCCGCGCGGCGTCCGCGACGACGGCGAGCAGCTCGCGGTTGGGCTGCGGCGGGGAGACCGTCGAGCCCGTGACGCTGGGCTCCGCGCCCAGGAGTCGTTCGGTCTCGGTGCGTACGGCGATCTGGTCGGCCTCGACGGCGGCGAGCAGATCGGTGATGTTCTCGTTGTCCTCCCCCGCGAGCAGCGCGAGCAGCAGGTGCCCGGGGGTCAGATCGGGGTGCCCGTCCTTCACGGCCCTGTTGGTGGCCGCGTTGATGGCGTCCCGGCTCTTGTTGGTCAGCTCGGCGTCCACGTGCGCTTTCTCCTCCTTGCGATCCCTTGCGGCGACTGCCCTCTCCACAACACTGACTCAGTCAACGTGTACAAAGTTGAGTCTACCCTACTCAAGGAAATATTGAGTCCACCCCACTCAACTTGGCCCCGATCCCCGATCCCCGTGCCGCGCACCCGCTCCCGGCCCCTCCCGGCCGCTCCCGGCCGCTCCCGGCCGCTCCCGGCCCGACGTTCCGAGTGAACCGGCCGCCCCGCCCCTCCGCCACCGCAGCGGGAGTCGGTGGCGGGGCCGGCACCCCGCCCGTACTGCCTACGCTGTCCCCATGGCAGTCGACGTGACGAACCCCGGCCCCGAGTACCTAGCCTTCTGGCGCGCGCGCCACGTGTGCACCCTGACCACGCTCCGCCCCGACGGCACACCGCACGTGGTGCCGGTGGGCGTGACGTACGACCCCGAGACCGGGCTGGCACGGGTCATCACCGGCAAGAACACCCGGAAGGTCGCCAATGTCCTGGCCGCGGGCCCGGACGGCGCACGGGTCGCCGTCTGCCAGATCCACGGACGCCACTGGGCGACGCTGGAGGGGCGTGCGACGGTGCGCACGGAGCCCGAGGCGGTGGCCGAGGCCGTACGCCGCTACGCGGAACGCTACGAGCGCACGCCCGCGCCCAACCCGGACCGGGTCGTCATCGAGATCGCCGTGGACCGGGCGCTCGGCAGGGCCTGACCGGCCCCGCGGACCGGCCCGGTGCGCCGGCCCCGCAAACCGGCCCCGGCCTGTCGGAACCCGGCCGGAAGCGGCACGGCCGGGAAAAGCACAACGGCGCCATCGTGTTCAGGTCACGATGGCGCCGTTGTGTGGGGGAGTGACTGAGCGACATGGAACGACGGGGGATCGCTCAGGCACTGCGGGGGGTGGCGGAAATAGTCTCTGGCTCGAACAGCTGGTGGTCCCGCCGGTCGAGGTTGACGAAGATCATGTCGTACCGGATCGCACAGCGAACGGGCTGCGGAGCTCCACGCGGCTTGCGGAGGCACCGGTAGGCACGTACTTCGTCGTCGTCTTCACGTGCAACAACGATGGGGTCGCCGAACAGAGTGACCATCAACGAGTCGCCACGGCGGGGAAGGGCGGTGACGAGATCGATGAAATGCCAGCCTGATCGGTAGGCCGTAGCCATCTCACGCCGGAAGGTCCGGTCGTCCGGCGGGATGGTCATGCGCTCGGTTGGGTCGGTGCGGGGCCCCAGCTGATCTCGTCGGACGCGACCGAGGTCCCGGAGAACCAGCTGATCTCGCCGGGAGAGTTGCCGGCCTCGATGCTCCAGCTGATCTCGCCCGTTCCGGCGCCCGCTTCGGTACTCCAGCTGATCTCGCCGCCGGCCTGCGCGGCCCCCGAGCCCCAGCTGATCTCATCGCTTCCCAGTACGCCGAAGCCCAGGGCCGCGACGAATGAGACGGCAAGCGCCGAGCGAAGCAATCGCTTATACATAGTCGGCTTCGTCCTCACTTGTGGATTCTTCTCCCCCGCACCTAAGACGATGTCTCACCTGGGCACACGAACACCACTGGGTCGATGCATCATGTTCCTGCATGTACAGGAACCTGGGGGGTGGAGATATGACCACGAGCAACACAAAAGGGGCACATCCTCACGGGATCACCGAACTGTGCGAAGACGGGGGGCGCCTCTACGCCAGTGCGCTGCGCTCCGGCCGGATATCGCGCGCCGAGGTGGCCACCGCCCCCTGCCTGATGGACTTCGCCCTGCTGCATCCCGACCCGGACGACGCCGAGTGGCTCCGCCCCGTACCTCCGTCCGCGGCACTGGCGCAGCGGCTGAATCCCATAGAACGCGAGATCCAGGAACGCAGGCGCCTGTCCCTGGAGTTGGCCGAATCGTTCGAACCTTTCATGGACATCAGCGCCCAGGATCCCCCCATTACCCACGCGATCACGGTCCTGGAGGGCAGCAACCGGATCAACGCGGCGCTCGATCTCGCCACCGCCGAGTGCCGTATCGAGGTGCTCACCGTCCAGCCGGGCGGCGACCGGGGCGAGGACCGCCTCCGGGAGGGCCTGGAACGCGCCCTGCTGGTGGTCGACCGAGGGGTGAGCATGCGCACCCTCTACCAGCACACCGTCCGGCACAGTCAGGGCACGCGGGCCTACGCAGAACGGCTGGCCGAGGGCAAGGTCGAGATCCGGACCCTGGAGGAGCTGATCTCCCGCCTGATCGTCTTCGACCGGGCGGTAGCGTTCATTCCGGCCAGCGACGACGACCAGGTCGCCCTCGAACTGCGCCACCCCGGGCTCGTCGAGTACCTGATCAAGGTCTTCGAACAGCTCTGGAACCGCGCCTCCCCCCTCCTGGAGGAGCTCCCGTACACCCCGGCCCCCCAGGGCATCAGCGGCGTCCAGCGCTCCATCGCCCAGCTCCTCGTGGAGGGCCACGTGGACGACTCCATCGCCCGCCGCCTCGGCATGAACGTCCGCACCTGCCGGGCGCACGTGGCCAAGCTGTCCGCGGTGCTGGGCAGCAACAGCAGGGCCCAACTCGGCTATCTGATCGCCCGCTCGGGAATCCTGGAAGAAGAAGGCCAGGGCTGAAATCCCGGAAGAAGAGGGCCAGGGCTGAGGACGGGGCCGAAGAGGCCGCGGACGGCCCCGCAGCCGCCGCACGGCGAAGGGGCGGGGGACGAACCGTGGTTCGTCCCCCGCCCCTTCGCCCGTCGGACCGGGCGGCCCCGGTGTCCCGGCGCCGCCCGGTCCTCCGGTTCAGTCCTTGTGGCGCTTCGGCCGCCAGACCACCAGCGCACTGGCCTGCTGCACGTCCTGGTACGGCACCAGGTCGCGCCGGTACGAGGCGTGCACCTGGGCCTCGCGCTGCTGCATCGCCGCCGCCGCGCCGTCCACGGCCGCCGAGAGCTCGGCGACGCGCTGCTGGAGCGCGGCGACCTGGTTCTCCAGCTCGATGATGCGCTTGATGCCCGCGAGGTTGATGCCCTCGTTCTGCGACAACTGCTGTACGGTACGCAGCAGTTCGATGTCGCGGGCCGAGTAGCGCCTGCCGCGCCCGGCCGTGCGGTCCGGCGAGACCAGGCCGAGACGGTCGTACTGGCGCAGTGTCTGCGGATGGAGACCCGAGAGCTGGGCCGCGATCGAGATCACGTACACCGGTGTCTCATCGGTCAGTTCGTACGGATTGCGTCGTCGGCCGTCCACCTCAAGCTCCCTTCGCCGCCTGGAACAGTTCCGCCCGCGGGTCGTGGCCCGCGGTCGCCTTGCGATAGGCCTCCAGCGCGTCCCTGGCCTCGTCGCCGAGCTCCTTGGGGACCGCCACCTCGACGGTGACCAGCAGGTCGCCCCGGGTGCCGTCCTTGCGCACGGCGCCCTTGCCCCGGGCGCGCATCGTGCGTCCGTTGGGCGTGCCGGCCGGCAGCTTCAGCGTGACCGGGGGCCCGCCGAGCGTGGGCACCTTCACCTCGCCGCCGAGCGCCGCCTCCGTGAAGTCGACGGGCACGGTGACCGTGAGGTTGTCGTCCCTGCGGCCGAAGACCGGATGGGCGTCGACGTGCACGACGACGTACAGGTCACCGGCCGGGCCGCCGCGCTCGCCCGGTCCGCCCTTGCCGCGCAACCGGATCCGCTGGCCGTCCGAGACGCCCGCCGGAATCCTGACCTGCATGGTCCTGGAGGACTTCGCCCGCCCGCTGCCCTTGCAGACGTCGCAGGGGTCCTGGGCGATCAGACCCCGGCCCTTGCAGTCCACGCAGGGGTCGGTGAGCGAGAAGCCGCCGCCGGTGCCGCGCGACACCTGACCGGTGCCGAGACAGGTCTGGCAGACCCTGGGGGTGCCGTTCTTGTCGCCGGTGCCCGAACACGCCTTGCAGGGTGCCTGGCTGGACATCCGCAGCGGGACCGTGGCCCCCTCGACCGCCTCGATGAAGCTGAGCGTCACCTCGGACTCGATGTCCTGGCCGCGCCGCGGCTGGACCCTCGTCCCCGTACCGCCCCGGTTGAACAGGCCGCCGAAGACATCGCCCAGACCGCCGCCGCCGAACCCGCCCTGGCCCCCGCCCTGAGCGCCCCCGAAGAGGTCGCCCAGGTCGAAGTTGAAGTTGCCCCCGGCACCCCCCGGACCGGCCCTGAAGCCGCCGTTGCCGAAGAGGGTGCGCGCCTCGTCGTACTCCTTGCGCTTCTTGGGGTCGCCGAGGACGTCGTTCGCCTCGGAGATCTCCTTGAAGCGCTCCTCCGCCCTGTCGTCGCCCTTGTTGGCGTCGGGGTGGAACTCGCGGGCGAGCTTCCGGTACGCCTTCTTGATCTCGGCGTCGGTGGCGTCCTTGGGGACGCCGAGGACCTTGTAGTAGTCCTTCTCGACGAAGTCCTTCGTGCTCATCGACGTCCCTCCTTCCGGACGATCGGCCGTGCGGCCGGCCCGGGGGCCTTCCGCACGGCCGGGCGGTGGGCCGCGAGGTGGTCAGACGGGATGTCAGACCTCCTCGGTGCCACCGCTCTCCTCGTCGGTTGCCTTCTCTTCCTTGGCCGCGCCCGGCTGGGGTTCGGCCACCGCCACCCGCGCGGGGCGGATGGTGCGCTCGCCGATCCGATACCCCGGCTGCAGGATCGCCACGCAGGTCGTCTCGGTGACGTCCGGCGCGTACGAGTGCATCAGGGCTTCGTGGATCGTCGGGTCGAAGGGTTCGCCCTCCTTGCCGAACTGCTGCAGGCCCAGCTTGGCGACGACCGTCTCGAGAGATTCGGCCACCGACTTGAACCCGCCCACGAGCTCGCCGTGGTCCCTGGCCCGGCCGACGTCGTCGAGCACGGGCAGGAGCTCGGACAGGAGACCCGCGACAGCGATCTCCTTGACCGTGGCCCGGTCCCGCTCGACGCGGCGGCGGTAGTTCTGGTACTCGGCCTGGAGCCGCTGGAGGTCGCCCGTGCGCTCGTTGAGCGCGGTGCGGACCTGGTCCAGCTGGGCCGTCAGGCCGACGTTCTGTGCTGCGTCCCCGGCCGGGGCCGCCTCCTCCGAAGAGGAAGCGTCCTTCGGCTCAGCTCCGTCAGGGGTGGTGTCGGAGGGGACGTCGGGCTTCTCCTCGAAACCCGGAGTCTCCTCGGTCACACCGCACCGCCCTTGGCGTCCTTCTCGTCGTCCACGATCTCGGCGTCGACGACGTCGTCGTCGGCCTTGGCCTGCTGGGCACCCGCCTGCGGGTCGCCCTGCGGGGCGCCGTCGGCCTGGGCGTTGGCGTACATCGCCTGGCCGAGCTTCTGGGAGACGGCCGCGACCTTCTCCGTGGCGGTGCGGATCTCGGCGGTGTCCTCGCCCTTGAGCTTCTCCTTCAGCTCGGTGAGCGCGGTCTCCACCTCCGTCTTCACGTCCGCGGGAACCTTGTCCTCGTTGTCCTTGAGGAACTTCTCCGTCTGGTAGACGAGCTGCTCGCCCTGGTTGCGGGACTCGGCGGCCTCGCGGCGGCGGTGGTCCTCCTCCGCGTACTGCTCGGCCTCCTCACGCATCCGGTTGACCTCGTCCTTGGGCAGCGAGGAGCCGCCGGTGACGGTCATCTTCTGCTCCTTGCCGGTGCCGAGGTCCTTCGCGGCGACGTGCATGATGCCGTTCGC
>NZ_JBSFFY010000122.1:0-9331 GCF_053596315.1 Streptomyces sp. NPDC001732 | reverse complement strand
GGCGCCCTGCGGGTCAGGGGGTTCACGGCTGTCGTGCGATGTTGTTCAGATCGCCGGAACAAGGCCTTGTTCCGGGGCGCTCGCGCCGGCTGGCGCCGCAGTGACGGTCAACGCCCGGTCACCGGCAGCGGACCCGGGCCCTGGGCCTGGATGTCCAGGTTCGGGGTCGGTTTGCAGGGTCAGGCAGCCGAGGCCTTGACGCCGCCCTTGCCCCGGTAGTCCGGGGTCTGCGTCTTCTTCTGGGACTGCTTGTGCTGCTCGGTACGCGTCGTGGTCGTGGCAGTGGTCGTCTTCTTCTGGGCGCGGAGCTTGGCGACCCGGTCGGTGACGCAGGTGTCGTACCCGCCGCACTCGCTACGGGCCTGCTGGTACAGCGGGTCCGCGTTCGACTTCTTCGCCTTCTTCGCCGACTCCGCGATCGCCTCCGCATTCTGGGTCTTGCGCTGGTTCGTCTTGGCGGTCGTGGTCTTGTGGACGTCCGTGGTGCGGGGCTGGTCACCCTTGGCGGTGGCTTCCTTCTTCTGGGCGCGGAGCTTGGCGACCCGGTCGGTGACGCAGGTGTCGTACCCGCCGCACTCGCTACGGGCCTGCTGGTACAGCGGGTCCGCGTTCGACTTCTTCGCCTTCTTCGTCGACTCCGCGATCGCCTCCGCGTTCTGCTTGCGCAGCCTGTCCGTGCGCTCGGTGACACAGGTGTCGTACCCGCCGCACTCGCTACGGTCCTGCTGATAGAGCGGGTCCGCGTTCGACTTCTTCGCCTTCTTCGTCGACTCCGCGATCGCCTCCGCGTTCTGCTTGCGCAGCCTGTCGGTGCGCTC
The DNA here is from genome assembly GCF_053596315.1 of Streptomyces sp. NPDC001732. NCBI lineage: Bacteria > Bacillati > Actinomycetota > Actinomycetes > Kitasatosporales > Streptomycetaceae > Streptomyces > Streptomyces sp. NPDC001732. The sequence goes on along the minus strand of NZ_JBSFFY010000122.1, from coordinate 8,513 downwards.
GGTGACACAGGTGTCGTAGCCGGCGCACTCGGTACGGGCCTGCTGGTAGAACGGGTCCGCCTTCGACTTGTCGGCGATCGCTTTCGCGGTGTCGAGCGCCTTTTGGGACTTGATCAGCTCAGGAGCGACTTGGCGGGTGGCGTCCTGGGTGAATCCCTTGGAGGTGTCGAAGCCGCGGAAGAGGACCTCGATCTCGTTGTTGTCCTTGATCTCGTTGTAGTCGTCGATGATCCGTTTCGCGAGAGCCGGGTCCTTGCGTGCCTGCTCCAGCAGTTGCTGGTTCCTGCGGTCCAGGTGGGCTGCGTAGTCCTGGCTGATGCCATCGGCGATGACGCCGGCAATGGCGTCAGCCATCTGGTTGGTGCCCGTGCTGCCCCGGAACCCGGCCTTCGGGGTCTTGAGACTGCTCCGCCCCTCCCAGGACGTCATGGGCCCGGTCGCGGTCGAGCCGGTGGACTTCTTCGACGTGACCGTCGGCCCGGTCGCGGTCGAGCCGGTGGACTTCTTCGGCGTGGTCGGTGTGGCCGTCGGGTTGGTGGAGCCCGGTCCCTTCGGGGGCTGCTTCGGGTCGCGTGGTGTTGTCCGTGTGCCGCCGGTGTCGCCGTCGTCGTCCGGCGGTCCCTGGAGCCGGCGGCGGTCGGCCTCGGCCTGGGCCAGGTTCGCGCGGGCCGTCTCCAGCTGCCGCAGCTTCTCCCGGCGGTCCGGACGGGACTTCTTCGTCTCTTCCTCCAGGCCGGTGATCTTGTTCCTGAGGTCGCTGTTCTTCGCGTCGAGGCTCTGGATCTTCGCCGCCACGCTTTCCGCGTCCGGCCGAGTTCCCATGAGCTTCCGGTACCGCTTGGCCACGTCCTTTTCCTGCTTGCGGGCTACTCTCCGGGCCCTCTCGAGCTTCTCCCGCTCGGCGGGAGTCTGGGCCCGTTCGATCTTCTGGTTCAGGTCATGGATCTCGTTCCCGGCCTCGGCGAGCTGCCGGCGCAGCCCGTCGGGAGTCTCCTGCGCCCGCCGTTTGAATTCCTCTGTGTCCTGCATAATTCTCGGCAGGTCGTCCTTGAGCGAGAAGCCGGAGATGCCCCTTTCCAAGAGGCGCCTGGCTGCGATCTGCCGGGCGAGCTTCCACTTGTAGTACGGGTCGTGACCGTCCAGCGCGGCCGCGACCCAGGACTCGTACATCTGCCACTGCAGCCGTTCCCAGCGGCTGGGCTCACGACCGGAGGAGTCCGAGGCCGGACTCGGTGGGGGCGGCGCGGCCGACACCGTCGCCGCCGGCCCGACCAAGGTGAAGCCGACCGCGGCGATGACGGCCACCAGAACCATCCGCACAGACACCGGCCAGCGGCGAGGCACACGAGCCAGCCACCAACCGACCCCTCTCCCCCGGCGGGAAACGGACTTACGCAACGAGACGTTCACGGGATTCCTCCTGGGACAAGGACAGGCGGGGCGCCCGGCGGCCGAACCCACCGCGGCTTCGAATTCCGGCTTCACTCCGCACTCCTGGACTACGGGAGAAAGCCCCCGCACCGGACGCCGACGAACGGCTGCGGAGCGGTACGAGAAGCGTCGCGGGGCACCCACCCCCGCACAACAGACCAAGGAGTCCGGGACAGTCCGGACCTGTCCGCCCTGGTCAAGAGCCCTGTCCACGGCCCACAGCCCTGAGGTCCCGCCCAAGGGGACAACCGACGCCCGGACAGACCCGGACCGTCCAAGCCACCGCACGATCTGACAGGACACCGCTGAGCCGGAACAGCCCCAGCCCGCGAGCCGTCGACCCGGAAGAAGCTCAGCGGTCCGGGACCGTGCGGCCCCGGCCGGCGACGGTGGAGTCCCGTCGCCTACGGGGTACGGCTGTGCTTGCAGACGGCGTCGCTGCCGTGCTGGCCGGCCATCCGCCAGAGTACGCGCTCGTCCAGGTCGGACGGCTCCGGGAGCATGGCAGTGAGCTGGGACTCCCACGCGCCCAGGGCGTCGGCCGCGGCCTCGGGCGTCACGCACGCCCGGCCCCGGTAGGTGTACGGGTCGACGACGGTGGCCACGGTCGCCGGCAGCAGGTGCAGCACCGCGCAGGCGGTGCTGAGCGCGGCGATCGCGTCGGCGACGAGGGCGTCGGGGTGGGTCTCCTCCTGGTGGCGGGCGGCGTAGGTGGCGGCCCGGTCGTCGTGCTGGTCGCCGCGCACCGTCTCGGTCACCTCGCACCCTTGCCTCTCGCAGGTCCACCGGGGCCAGACATCCCGGTGCTCCGCCCTGTGGCCCCTGCTGTACCCCACGGCGCTCCCCTTCTTCCGGGCTCGGAGGGGTCAGTACATCAGCGGGGGCGGTGGCATGCGGCGGACTGGTCCGGGGGCCCGCAAAGGATGAAGGGCGGGGCGGTGCCGGTTCAGGCGGGTGAATTCTTTCCCTCGCGTACGCGGGCGCGGCTCTAGTCCAGAACATCCAACTTGGTTGCAAATTAGCGCAGTTGACATGATTTGCGTGGTCTATGATGGTGCGGTGCATCGAGCCGGGTGCCGGTCGGGTGCCCGAGGAGCTGTGAGGAGATCGGCGAAGTAGACCTTGACGTCGGTGGCCATCGTGAACCGCTTGTGGTCGGCCAGCTCAGTACCCCGGTCCCAGGTCAGTGAAGTCATCAACCCGTCGGGCAGGTAACGGATTTGATGACTCAGCGCGGAGATCACACTGGCGGTGTCCTTGCCTGCGACCCGGACGAGCATGACGTAGCGGGAGTGCCGTTCGACCCATGTGGCAATGTGGCTGTTCTTCGCACCGGTATTCAGGTCGCCTTCCCAGTGGCCGGGAACAGCCCGGTCCTCGGCCTCGGCCGGAGGTTCGCGGATGGAGACCGCCTCGCGGATGCAGCCGCGCTGCTGACCTGCGGTGGAGGCGTTCTTTGAGCGGCGCATCGTGCGTCGGCGGCGCAGATGGGAGACAAGCTCCTTCTTGAGTACGCCTCGGGCCTGGATGAACAGGCTCTTGTAGATCGTCTCGTGAGACACGTACATACCGTCCTCGGGCGCGAAGGTGCGGGCCGAACCGGCTCGGGCCCCATGCCAGCAGCCCGCGCCCGACCACTCAGTTACCCATCGCAGTGCCCGACTCCGACGCCGACCCCGAGACCGGCGATCTCATCTCCGATGCCGAAGTCGCCGAGATACCCGCATACCGTGCTTTCGCGAGCCGGAAGAGAGCGGAGCGGGTCACCGCCCGGCTGATCGTGCGCCGAGTCCATGACCTGGCCAAACCCGCCACCGTGGGTGAACAGGGCGAGCTGTTTCCCGTCTGTCGCTATCACCCCTTCTTCACCGGCCAGCCCGCCGCGCCGTGCGGGCCGATCGGGAACATGTGGCCGATCCCTTGGAATCGGACGGTCAGGCGTGCAGGGTTCCGTCGAGGATGGTGACCGCATACCCGGTGAGATGAACGCGGTCACCGCGCACGGCAGTCCTGACAAACCCAGTGCGCGCGGATAGCTGCAGGCCGGTGAGCCCGCTGCGGCCGATCCGTGCCGACCAGTAAGGGGCCAGTGCGGTGTGGGCGCTGCCTGTGACCGGATCCTCGAGGATACCCTCGGCGGGTGAGAAGAAGCGGGAGACGAAATCGTATTCCAGGCCGGACCCGGACGCCGGGGCCGTGATGATGACGCCGCGCAGACCTTCACGGCGGGTCAGGTCGGCTATCGCCTCGAGGTCGGGGGTCACGGCCCGGACGGTGGCCTCGTCGGGCAGGACGGTCAACAGGTCACCGAGCGCACCGGTACGGAAGGCGGCCTCTGGCTTCACCCCCAGAGCCTCCGACAGGCCTGCCGGCACCGGGACCTCGGTGCCGGGCGCGGCCGGAAAGTCCAGGGTGATGCTGCCGTCCTCGTGTGCATGCGCGGTGAGGACGCCGCTGAACCGGCTGCGGAACCGCAGCGCGCCGACACCCCCTCGCTCCCGCCGCAGCGTGTGCGCCGTGGCCAATGTGGCATGGCCGCACAGATTAGTCTCGGTAAGTGGGGCGAACCAGCGAATCTCCCAGTCGGCGCTCTCGTCGTCGGGGAGCGGCCGCACGAATGCGGTCTCCGAGTGATTCATCTCGGCGGCAACCTGCTGCATCCAGGCAACTGCAGGCCACTCTCCGGCATCAAGCAGGCACACGCCTGCAGGGTTGCCTGCGAAAGGCCGGTCGGTGAAGGCGTCTACGACGTGGATACGCATACCGCGACCATATCGACGCCAATCACAGCCAGACCAAGTCCAATCCGAGGGAAGTGGACTGATTTACAGTTCCGAGTCTCCGCTTGCTCGCGCACCGACGACGCCATCAACCTGCTGGAACACGTCCTGGCCGACCGCGAGCGGATCCTCGGCGACGAGCACCCAGATACTCGTTCTGTTCGTGATGTGCTGTCTCGGTGGCGGTCGGCGGGGGGATGACCTTTGGGAAGTCTTCGTCGTGGCCCCGTGTTCCTGGCGCGTCTGGTGCGTTAGGCCGTCTCGAATCTTGCCAAGGCAGATCGGGAAGACGCCCGTCCAGGGCGGTACGGGGTAGTCGGTGTGGCGGGATATGTGGCGGGCCCGGGGTGGTGTCTGGTGTGGGACATGACGGGGCAGGGCTGTCTGCGTCTCGTCCAGGTGCGCGTCCCGGCCGGGTGCTCATTTCTCGGCCGGGTCGTGGGCGTGTTTGAGTACCATGCGGGCCGCGACGTGGTCGTCGGTGTCGACGGAATTCCAGAACGGGTGTGTCGACACGGTGGTGCTGAGTTCCAGCAGCCGGGTTCTGAGGCGGGCGACTTCCGCGGCCTGTTCCTCTGTGTAGCCGGGGCTGTCCGGTTTCGCGGAGGTGTAGGTGCCTGTGGAGCTGTTTGTCGTTGCCGGCCCGGTGGCAGTCTTTCAACCACTTCCGAGAATTCTGGCATTGCTCGCATATGTACGCGCTATGGATATGTGAGGACGGCTGGGAGGTTGCCCTCCCAGGGTGACCCGGTGACGGGACTTCCCGCTTCGTCCTGCTGCCCCGGAGCCCTGGGGGGCTCTGGGATTTCTGCAGTCCATGGGCGTTGCAGCCCCTTTTCCAGGGGACTGGCCCGGTCTAGCTTGACTCTGTCGGGGATCTTGGAGTTTCCCGGTGCGGCAGCATGATCAACGGGCATGCTCGGGTAGTTCCGCCGATCGATGCAGCTGCCGAGGTGCCTGTTGTCCCTTCGTCCCCGTTCCGGTGAGCACATCCCGCCTCTGACCGCGCGGATCGCGCGGGCGAGCAATCCGGGTGGTACAACGGCGATGTGGGTGCGCGACCGGCTCGATGGACTGTGGCGGGACGAGGACTTCGCCGACTGGTACCCGCGGGATGGGCGCCCGGGGCTTTCGCCTGCTCAACTGGCCACCGCCTGTGTGCTGCAGTTCCTGCTCGGCCTGCCGGACCGGCAGGCCGCCGAGGCGGTCCGCTGCCGCATCGACTTCAAATACGCCATGGCCATGGAGCCGGACGACCCCGGGTTCCACCACAGCGTGCTGGCCGACTTCCGCGATCGCCTCGCCGAAGACGACCGCGCCGACCGTCTTCTCGACCTCGCGCTGGCCCGCCTCAAAGAGGCCGGACTGGTGCGCGAGCGCACCACGCAGCGCACCGACTCCACCCACGTCCTGGCCGCCGTGCGCGACCTGACCCGCCTGGAGTTGATCACCGAGGCGGTCCGCGCCGCACTCGAAGAAGTCGCCGACACCTCCCCTCACCTGCTCGACGAGCTGGTCGACGAGCTGGTCGACGAGGACTGGGGGCTCCGCTACGGCCGACCGGTCCGCCTGGGCAAGAACCCCACCAAACCCAAGACCAGAATCCTCGCCACCAGAAACGACGCCGTCCGGCTCCCGGAACACCTCTACCAGCACGGAACAGACCACACTGCCGACCCGCGCGTCCATGCCCTGCGCCAGACCGTGGTGCAGAACTATCACCGTCACGCCGCAGGACACCTGCGCTGGCGCACCGCCGAGAAGGAAGACGGGCCCGGACTGCCGCCCTCGTCCCGGGCGATCGTCTCGCCTTACGACACCTCGGCCCGCTACGCACGCCACGGGCACATCATCAGTTGGAAGGGGTTCTCCGCTCACCTGACCGAGACCTGCGCTCCCGGCGGCCCGAATGTGATCACGGATGTGGTCACCACCGCGGCCACCACCCACGACAGCCAGGTCCTGCCCGGCATCCACGCCCGCCTGGCGCGTCGCGGGCTGCTGCCCCCCGAGCACCTGGTCGACGCCGGCTACACCTCCCTGCCCCACCTGGCACAAGCTACCCGTGAACACCAGGTCACCGTCTCCGGGCCGCTCCGGAGCAACCCCACCCTCCAGCACCGTCGGAACGAGGGCTTCGCCCGGGACGACTTCCACATTGACTACGACCGCCAGCAGGTCACCTGCCCCCAGGGACAGGTCAGCGCGGGCTGGCACGGCCCCTACCCGACCTCCTCGCCCACCGCGGCCCCGCTGATCGTGGCCAGGTTCACCAAGAGCCAGTGCCGCCCCTGCCCGGCCCGCGCGCAGTGCACCAGCACTGCAGACAGTGCGCGCACTGTGGGCTTTCCCCCGCGAGAACTCCGTGACCTGCAACTTCGCGTCCGTACCGAGCAGCAGACGCCCGAGTGGAAGGCCCGCTATGCGGTCCGCTCCGGAGTGGAGGGCACGGTCAACGAGTTCGCCCACGGCCACGGCATGCGGCGCTGCCGCTACCGAGGACAGGGAAAGGCCCACATCCAACACGTCCTGACGGCCATCGCCGTCAACATCGAGCGCCTCAGCGGACTGCCATCGGACGAGGAAACCCCCGCACCCCGCCGACCGACCGCCTTTCAGGACTACCTCGACCAGCGCGGGATTCCCCGGCTGAAGTCCTGGCGAACCTTGGGCAGCTGACCTCGGCGACTCCAAGATCCCCGACAGAGTCAAGCTCAGTGAGTGTCTGGAAAGGCGGGACACCGGCGCTGAGTGGTCAGACGACTCTCCAAGGGCCGGTAATCGACGGATGAACAGGCTTCGGCCTGGGAAGCCGCCGCATGCGGCTTTCCAGGCCATGGTGGAACCTCAGCCCGACCTGGTAATTACTCCGCAACGTTGATGTTGTTCGGGGGGTTGAATACGCAGAACTCGTTGCCTTCCGGGTCGGCAACGACGATCCAGCGAAAGCCGTGTTCGCTGAGTTCTTCAGAGAGCTTCGCAGCGCCGAGCCGTTCGAGGCGATTGACCTCGGATACCAGGTCTGCGGTGCCAAAGTCGAGGTCAAGGTGCATGCGGTTCTTGCCCTGCTTGGGTTCTGGGACGTGCTGCAGGAGAAGGGTTGGTGCAGGAGCGGGCCCGACCAGGCTCAGGTAAGGGGGTCCGTGGAAGCCGCGCCGGTAGTCCAGCGGGGCGAGCGCGGCGAGCCAGAAGTTCGCTTGCGCTTCGGTGTCGACACAGTCCAGCGTCACAACGATCTGCATGGCGGAACGGTAGGAGGCTTGGTGCGTCCTGACGATCCATTTTTCGGCAGCACCCGAGGTGGTACTGCCGCTCTTCAGGCCCAAGCATCCTCTGCGAGCCCTTATGCCGGCGAGTCCTTCTTCGACCAGTCCTTGCGAGGACCGCTGCGGGTGATCCTCCGGGTCATCAGGGTGATGAGTGCCCAGGTCAGGTAGGCTTCGGAATGTTGTGGAAGACGTTCGTAGTCGCGGACGTTGCGCCGGGCCTTCATGATCCAGCCAAGGGTTCGTTCGACTTTCCAGCGGCGGGGCAGGACGACGAAGCCTTTCGCGCCGCGGGGTCGGGAGACCGTTTTGAGGGTCATGTTGAGGAAGTCTTCGGACCCGTTGACGAGCTGGTCGGCGTAGGCAGAGTCGGCCCAGACCTGCGTGATCTGCGGTTGCATGAGCCGTAGGCGCCAGAGGGGCGTTGTCACGTTGTTGGGTGTGTGGGTGTCTGACTGTGCGTCGAGGTGTGGTGGGGCCGGGTGCCGGCCTGGGCTCAGGCCGCAGTAAGTCGGCCGGTGACGCCGGTGATCTGCTCCCAGATGGCGAAGCGGACGGTCATCTCGGCGCGGTGTTCGGATGCGGTCACCAGGTGGCGGCGGGGCCGGAAGTGGGGTGAGATGCCGCTGAACGCGGACAGGAAACGCTGGGCCCCGCCCACGCTGCGGAAGCCCTTCATGGCCCGTTCGCGCTGGCGGGTGGGCTGGTGACTGTTCTCGGCCCGGTTGTTCAATCCCTTGTGCGAGCGGTGCTCCACCGAGGGCATGACCTCGTGGTGGGCCGCCCCGTAGGAACGCAGCTTGTCGGTGACGACCACCCGCGGCACCCTGCCCGTCTTCGTCATCAGCCTGCGGAAGAATCGCCTGGCCGCGGCCGTGTCCCACCGGTTCCGGACGAGGATGTCCAGGACGTCGCCGTCCTGGTCGACCGCCCGCCACAGGTACTTCTGCTCTCCGTTGATTCTGATGAAGACCTCGTCCAGGTGCTTCCCAATGCTGATGTCAAGCCGCCGCTGTCACTGGGGGTGTGACCTGGT
>NZ_JBSFFY010000121.1:0-9415 GCF_053596315.1 Streptomyces sp. NPDC001732 | reverse complement strand
TACGACCGATCCCGCGACGTGGCTGCACACACCGCAGAACCTCGCCCGGCTGGCCGCCCTCACCCAGGCCGCCGACGCCCGCAGCCGCATCGTCGCCGGCGGACAGCAGCCGAAGCAGCCGACCAAAGACGCAGCCGACCCCGCCCGCCAGCAGCAGCGCACCACACAGCCCGATCAGGGCAGGGGAGCGGGCCCCAACCCCTGACGGGGACGCCAATCGGCCACGCGCTGGCCGATTGGCGACTTCACCCGCGAGCCCCAGCGGACCGGACTGAGAATCGGGACGTTGGCACCCGGCACGGGAGGAACCTTGACCGACCTGCACGAACCGCTAGAACCGCTGGAGAGCTACCCCGACGAACTGCCCCGCCCCGCCAGCGCGGCGACATCAACCTGGTGAGCCTGCTCAGCACCGCCGTCGCCCGCGCCCTTGGACTCGGACCGGACGACACCGCGCAGTTCCTCAACCGCGGCCTGGTCCTGCGCCCCGAACACCGCCTCTCCTGACCCTCCCCCTTCCCGCGCGGCCGTGCCCGGCCGCCAAGCCCCCGCATTGGAGCACCACGTTGCCCTACGAGGCCCGCGATCTGAACCTGACCGATCCGACGAAGGGCTACCTGAACTTCGTCCTCTACACCGAGCCCCAGCGCGGCGCCGTCACGTCGTCGCTGAACGCAGTGCTGGACATCGAGGCCCAGCAGACCGTGACACCGCACTTCCAGGAGTGGCTGGGCAGGCTGGTGCGGTGCGAACCGAACGCGATGCACTGCACGCTCGTGGGGTCCACGTACATCCCGACCCTGTTCCACCCGTGCGTCACGGAGGACCCCAGCAGCCCATCGGCGATCAGCGGCTCGGGCTGCATGTGCCTCCGGACCTTCTACGACCCCGAGTACGGGCTGCCCGTCGTCGGCAAGCACTCCAAGCACCGCGGCGAGGGCGGCACGGACCAGTGGAGCTACACGACGTACGCGCCGCTCGAACTGCGCCCGGACGACGTCTTCAGCCGCTTCCACACCGGTCGCGGTCTGTTCTGGGCCCGGACGGACAAGGGCGTTCTGTCGTTCCTGCCGCAGAGGAACGGCCTGGGCTACGAGATCGGGTACAACGGCGGCGGCCCGCACGCCCTGGCCGCCTACCTCACCCAGGTCGCCACCACCGACGGGCAGCACACGACCGCCGGCGCCCAGTACGAGGATGCGCACCCGGCGATCGTTGCCTGGACGCAGAGCAAGGCGGCGGACCGTGGCACGAACGAGCTGTCGCTCAGCGACCTCAAGGCCATGATGCAGAACTGACCGCCGCCGCATCCGGACGCCCCACGGACCAGCCGCTGTCCGCGGGGCGTCCGCGCGACGGCACCGGCCGTCCCGAACACAGCAGGTCAGACACCGCAGGAGGTCACCGGTCGGGCAGCTTGCGGCGAAGACTGTCCGTCGACTTCTTCACATCTCCGAGCTGGTCGCCGAGCACCCGCATACGCCAGTCCATGCGCTCCATCCGCGCGGCCACCGCCAGCGACGCGAACGCCTGCGCCAGCCCCGCTGCGCCCGCATCGCCCTCCTGCGCCTTCTTGGCCCAGACCACGGCGAGCCGTTCGAACCGCTTGGCGCGCTCCACTGCTTCTTCGTGTGCAGTCATGCAGTTCCTTCCCGGATTGATCCCTCTCACCGTTGTACCGGCCGGGCCGCGCGGATGGGCGGCGTAGGCGTTTTCGGGTCGTGGGGTTGTCCATCCGCCACCGGCCCCGCCTCCGTGATGGCCGGGGCCGTCCTTGCCGGCAGCCACGTTCCGGCGGCAGGAATTTCAGACCATGCCCGCCTCCCGCAGACCAACTCGCCCAAAATTGCGGGGATTTAGCCCGGTACATTCCTCCGGTTTGTGAAATTTATCCACAGGCAAACGCTTTTACGGTTCTCGTCTCGGCGGTGGTGCCCGTTGCCGGCGGCACCGCCGTGCCCGTATACCCCTGGCACGAAGGGCGTTGGACCGGATGGCGCAGACGAAGCTCGACAGGCAGGTGGAAGAGACCGTCGAGGCCCTCGTGTTCGGGATCGGCCGGTTCCTGGCCGGGCGTCCGATGGACGGGGTGAAGCGGACCGACGCGACGTTCTGGCGCCCGGGCACCCATGTCCTGCCGAAGGTCGAGGGACAGGTGTCCCGGTCCTCCTACCGGCCCGGGTGGCAGCGCCTGACCTTCCGTATCAGCACGCTTACCGTGCTGGGCACCGGAGGCTTCCAGGCCGGGTGGGCCCACCGGGACGCGACCGTCGCCACCGCCCAGGAGATATGGGTCGACCCGGATCCTGCGCTCGCCGCGCTGGAGCAGACCGGGATCGCCGCGGCGTCGACCGCGGCCGTCGGTACTGCCGCCTACCTCGCGCTGACCCGCAAGCGCCGCGAGCTGATGCGGGAGTGGGTCCTGCCGCTGCACGAAGCCCTCGCGCTGCCGCTGCGCCTGCCGGAGCAGACCGACCCGCGCCGCTACCTCCACATACCCAGGAACTTCAGCGAGGACGACGCGGTGATCCGCGTGGACGTGCCGGGCCGGCTGGACTTCTCCAAGGACCTGGTCGCCGACATCATCACCACCAAGCTCGCCCTGGAAGGCGTCACCTTCTCCTGGCACCTGGCGGGCCGCGAGACGTACGTGACGGTGAAGAAGACCCGCAAGCCCCCGGCCAAGGCGGCCTTCAAGGACCCCAAGGTCCGCGAGGTGGTGGCCGCCGCCAAGGAGTCCGCGCCCGTCATCGGGATCGGCTCCGCCGGGCGGACCGTCACCGTCGACCTGGACGACCAGTCCCCGCACATCCTGGTCAACGCCTCCACGGGCGGCGGGAAGTCGGCGACCCTACGGTGCATCGCCTGCCAGATGCTCCACCACGGCTCGCTCGTGTTCGTCCTCGACACCAAGCGGATCTCCCACCCGTGGGCGTCCGGACTGCCCGGGGTCACCTACTGCCGCGACATCGCCGACATCCACGACCAGCTCATCGCCCTCGGCCTCGAAGGCCGGCACCGTACCCGCGTCGCCGACGACCTGGGCATCGACGCCGACCCCAAGGCCATCGGCCCGCGGCTGCTGATCCTCCTCGAAGAGGTCAACGCCACGATGAAGCAGCTGGCCCGCTACTGGGAGAAGACCCGCGAGTCCGGCGACCCGAAGGTCTCCCCGGCCATCGACGCCCTCAACGAGATCCTCTACATGGGCCGCCAGCTGCGCATGCACGTCCTCCTGGTCGCCCAGTCCGCCACCGCCCGAGCCCTCGGCGGCCCGGAAGTGCGCGAACAGTTCTCCACCCGCATCCTGGCCCGCTACAGCCTCAACGCCTGGCGCATGCTCGCCCCCGAGGTCCACCCCGCACCGAAGCCGACCAAACACCCCGGCCGCGCCCAGGTCGTCAGCGGCGGCACCGCCCGCGAGACCCAGGTCCTCTTCTTCACCGAGACCGAAGCCCGCCTGTGGGCCACCACCGACAAGAAACCCGCCGCCGGCGGGCCCAGCCCGGTGCAGCTGCTGAAACCGCCTGCCGACTCCCTCCCCGACGCCGGATCCACCACCCCCAGCCCCCCCGCAGACCCCCGAACCCTCCGCGGGCGGGGACCGGCCCGCCGACGCCCGGAACCCCACCCCGGCCCCGGCCGCCGTGCCCCGCGAGCCCGCGGCCAACGCCACGGCAACCCCGCCGACGACCCCGACCCCCACCCCGGCCCCGGCCGTGGTCGACGACGACCAGGCGGTGGGGCTCCGGCAGGCCGCCGAGCACCACCTGCCCGGCATCACCCTGGCCGCGCTGCGCTTCGCCCGCGCCAACGACCCCGCCTTCCCCGGCCCGGCCGGCAAGCGCGGCGCCGAACTCCTTTACCGCGTCGGCGACCTCAAGAAGTGGGCCCGCAACCGGCCCCGCGCCGCCACCGGCACCACCGACCTCGACTGACCGGGCCCTGCCCGCTCCAGCCGACCCGACCCCCCGCCCCGAAGAGCACCCGGCTCACCGGGCACAACACAGAAAAGGAACACCCCAGCCATGTGGAAGACCACCAAGAAGAGCACCCTCCCGCAGCAGCTGCGCCTCACCGACCCGGGCGTCCGCGAGCAGCTGGAAGCACTGCCCGCCTCCCAGGTCCTCATCGGCCTCGGCACCGACCGGCAGCCGGTCGGCATCGACCTGGACACCGACTCGCCGCACGTCCTGGTCTGCTCTACCTCTGGCGGCGGCACCTCCACCGCCCTGCGCACCCTGGCCGCGCAGGTCCTGCACCACGGCGGGGACGCCCTGATCCTCGATACCAAGTGCATCTCCCAGACGTGGGCGCGCGGCCTGCCGGGGGTGACGTACCACCACGACATCGCAGGCATCCACAACACCCTTCTCGGCCTCCGCGCCGAACCGGCGCGCCACGTCGACGCGCACGGCGAAACCGTGGACCTGCCGCACCTGGCAGTGGTGTTCGAGTCCGCCGGCCACACCCTGCGGCAGCTGGCCCGCCACTGGGACAAGGCCCGCCAGGCGGGCGAGCCGAAGACGTCCCTGGCCGTCGACGCCTACGAGGAACTCCTCTACGCCGGACGCGAAGCCCGCATCCACATCCTCGCCGGCGCCCAGAGCTACAGCGCCGCACTGGGACGCGAGCAGTTCTCCACCCTGCTCCTGGGACGGGTCACCCCCCGCACCTGGAACCAGGCGGCCCCGCAGGTCGCCCCCTCCCCAAGGCCAGCACCCACCCGGGCCGCTTCCACACCGTGCAGCACTCCACCGCCCACCCCACCCAGGTCCTGCTCATGAGCGAGACCGAAGCCGCCGCGTGGGCCGCCGCCACACAGACCGAAGAGCACTGATGCCGGACCGGGCCGGACCGGGTCCTGCCCGGTCCGGCCGACACGAACGCGGCGATGCCCCGCGACATGGCCTCGCGGGCCAGCTCCGGGCACGACCAGCGCGACAGCGGTGTGCCAGCCTCGGCGGGAAGCTGGCAGGCCAGCGCCTTGATCTGCGTGACCTGAATGGGCGTGAAGGCTGGGGGTCGTCCTGGACGCTTGCGGTCAGAGAGCCCGGAAAAGCCCAGGGCGGCGAACCGGCCCCGCCATGTGCGCACGGCGTCCACGTGCACTCCTACCTCGACGGCGATACGCGCGTTGGACCTGCTCCGCGCCGCCAGGAGAACGATCCACGCCTGCACCCGGGCCCTGTGCTCGGTCCTGTGACCGTAGGCGGCCTTCTTCAACCGGTGCCGCTCGGCGGCGGTCAGGACTATCGGGCGCGCGATGGCAACAGGCAAGGCAGGCAGGCAGGCCGATCAGCAGAAGGAGATCAGGGCGGTCACAGCCTGCCGCATCCGGTCCGACTCTGGACGATGTGTGTGGATCTTGAATGACTGGATGTTGAATAATCCAGGCCATGGGGATGAGTGGAACGAAAAGGGAGCCGCTGACGGTGGCCGCCGTCCAGCCCGTGTGGGCCGGAGCGGATGTCCTGGCGAACGTTAGGGAACACACGCAGGCCATTGAGCAGGCACACGCGAGATTGGTGGTCTTCCCCGAGTTCTCTCTCACCGGATACGACCTCGGCGCGCCCTCGCTGGCTGTGGACGACCGTCGTCTCCGGCCCTTGGTGGACGCTTGCCGTGCCGCTGGCTCGGTGGCGCTGGTCGGCGCGCCGATTGGCGACGAGGATGGCCGCGAGTACATCGCTACTTTGGCCGTGACCGGTGACAGCGTGACGGCGGTGTACCGGAAGATGTGGCTGCACGGGGCCGAGTTCGACCGGTTCAGCCCCGGAGAGAAGCCGGTGGTGGTCACCGTCGACGGATGGAGACTCGGATTGGCCATCTGCTACGACGCTGCCATGCCCAAGCACGCCGCCGACTCGGCAGCACTCGACATCGACGCCTACGTGGCCAGTACCCTCTACGGCCCTGGCCCCGACTCCGCGGCTCGCCGCGATGCCCATATGCGCGAGCGCGCCGCCGCCCATGGCGTCTGGGTCGTTCTTTCCACCGCGGCCGGACCCAGCGGCTCCTTCGCGCAGACCTCCGGTGGCTCGGGCATCTGGGGGCGGAGCGGAGAACTAGTCGCCCAGGCCGGTCGTAACGCGGGCGAGATTACAGCGACTCAGCTCAGCTGACGAGCGATTCGAGCTCTATCTCACCGTTTTCGACACCCGACCCGCGAACGCACCCGCCGACGCCGGGGTCAACCCCCGAAGGACTTCCGGAGCCGACCACTTAGGCCGTGAGATCGTCTTGATCGTGAGATTCAAGTGCTTCTTTGCCCAGGTCACGAGCTTGCCCGCGTAAGCGCGGTCGGCCCAGACGAGCGTGATCTCCGGGTGCGTCAGGCGGAGACGGAAGAGCACTTCCTTCCAGATGACCCACCCATCGCGAAGGCGCCGAAGGTGGTCACTGCTCCACGGACGATGCCGTGTCCGGCCGTGCGGGTCAGGGACCGCAGCGTCCGGCGGCTCTTGCCGGAGCGACGCGGGGCGCTGGGACGCCAATCGCTCCGCGCCGCCGGCGGCCCCGGCGCCGCCGACGGCCACCCCGGCCGCGGTCGACGACGACCAGACGGTGGGACTGCGCCAGGCCGCCGAACACCACCTGCCCGGCATCACGCTGGCCGCCCTGCGCTGGGCGCGCGCCAACGACTCCGCCTTCCCCGCCCCGGTTGGCAAGCGCGGCGCCGAACCCCTCTACCGCGTCGACGACTTCAAGAGGTGGGCCCGCAACCGGCCCCGCGCGGCCACCGGCACCACCGACCCCGGCTGACCGGTCCGCCGAGCCACGGCAGCCCGTCAGCCGGGCAGGGCTCTTGACGTCGGTGCTGGCTCTGCGGGACGGTCGGCGCAACTATGCGCAACCGAGTCACAGGGGAGAGCTCCATGACGCTACGGTTCGTCGGTATCGACCCGAGCACCGGCGGCGGTGGATCGCCGACGGTGTGGGTGGAGGAGGAGAGCGCCGACCTGGTCCTCCAGGGCGAGGAAGCCGAAGAGCTTCTCCGGGCGCAGGTGGGCGGGACCCAGTGGGTGGCCGGGCATGCGGTGGGGATCCCGCCGCATGAGACGGTGATCCGTATCCCGGCCCGGATGGTGTCGATTCTGAGGGAGGCGTGTGATGTCGCAGAGCAGCGTGCCTGACTTCGCTGAACTGCTGAGAGGCGCTCAGCACACAGCGGTGCACCTGGAGATGCGCGACCACTACGGCGTCGGTGACGAGGCCGAAGAGATCGCCCTGTTCGCCAAGACCGGCCAGATCGACCTGGACCCCACGGCCCGCTGGTGGCCCCAGTGGCTCGGCCTGGTCAAGGAAACCCTGGCCCGGGGCGTGGTCATGCGCCGCGCCCGGATCGTCTCCGAACCGGTCACCGACTACATCCGCTGGGAACACGCCGTCACCGAGCTGAACATCGGCGCCGGCGAACAGGTCCGCTGGCTGCCCCGCCGCCACGCCTCCGACATCGCCCTGCCCGGCAACGACTACTGGCTGATCGACGGCCGCCTGGCCATGTTCCACTTCTTCAGCGGCGACGGAGACTGGGTCGACCCCGGCTTCGAGACCACCACCGACCCGGCCGCGGTGAGCCTCTGCACCTCGGCGTTCGAAACCGTCTGGGAACGCGGCATCCCGCACGAGAAGTACACCGTCTAGGACCCTGAGCAGCCCGTGACCACCTCTCCATCCTCCAGCGCACAAGCAGCCCGCGAAGCGCTCGCCATGCGGCTGCAGCACCTGCGCAAGGACGCCGGCCTCACCGGGAAGGAACTCTCCGCCCGGTGCGGCTGGCACCCCGCGAAAACCACCCGCATCCAAAAAGGCGACGCCCCGCCCTCCGACGCCGACATCCGCGCCTGGTGCACGGCCTGCGGCGTCGACGACCAGGCCGACGACCTCATCGCCACCGCCCGCGCCGTCGACTCCATGTACCTGGAATGGCGCCGCCTGCACCGCACCGGCATGCGCAAAGTCCAGGAAGACTGGTACGAGCTCCACGAACGCACCCGCCTCTGCCGGGTCTACGTCTCCAACGTCCCGCCAGGCTTCCTCCAGACACCGGCGTTCGCGACCACCCTCATGGGCCAGATCACCGCCTTCCAGGGCACCCCGAACGACGTCGCCGAAGCGGTCGCCGCCCGCGTCGCCCGCTCCCGCTTCCTCTACGAGGGCGGCCACCGCTACGTCGTCCTCATGGAAGAGTCCGTCCTGCGCTACCAAACGGCCGACCCCGAGGCGATGCGCGGCCAGTTGCGCCACCTCCTGGCCGTGATGCCGCTCGCCTCGGTCTCGCTCGGGATCATCCCGTTCACCGCGCAGCGCACCGTGTGGCCGCTGGAGGCGTTCTACCTACACGACGACACCATGGCCGTGGTGGAGACGCTGACGGCGGAGATCAAGGTGACGCAGCCGCGCGAACTCGCCGACTACGCCAAGGCGTTCACCGGCCTCGCGGAGATGGCCGTGTACGGCGAGGAGGCCCGCGCCCTCATCCACGCCGCCGTCGACGCCCTGGAGTGAAGTTCCGCAATTCTCCGCAACTTCGTTGAGGATGTGCCGTGCTGCTGCGTAGCGTCGACGGCACCGACGGACCACCAGCCGGAAAGGCGGGGCTCCATGCGCTCATCCACGGACACCGCCGCCCCGGCCCCCAAGGGCCGCGGGCCCCAGCCTCCTGCCTACGGAGTCCCCTCCCCGGATCTGATCGCCCGTGCGGACCGCGGCTTCGCCCGGTTCCTCGCCCAGCACACCGAGGACCAGGGCGACGGGGCCGACGGTGGCGAGGACCCCCAGCAGTGACCGCTGGCCACCCGCGCGACGACGCCCCAGCAGCGAGGCCTGCCACGCCCCCCAGCACGCACACGGTCCTGTACGACCCCCACGGACTGATCGAAGCGGAGCTCCCGCTCGACCGCGAACCCTACGAACTCCTGGTGAAGACCGTCCTGGCATGGGCCGGCCCGCAGACACTGACCGAACGCGACTACGAACAGCTCGCCCTCCAGCTCACCGGCCACGCCCGCGCGGTCGCCTCCGACGTCCGCCGCCGCGCCGCCCAGCTGCCCAGGAGCGACGGCCGCGGCGCCCTGGCCGAAGTCATCCTCCACGAAACGGACATGTGCCTGTCCGTACGGCCCAAGGGCACCGCCCGCTGCGTCCAGAACCGCGCCCGGCTCGTCCAGGCCCTCTACGAACGGCTGGACCGCCTCGCAGGAGACCTCCCTGCCGTTCCGTAGCCCACCTTGCCGTCAACAACGCCGTGCTGACCGAAAATGGATCGACTTGTCGCGGATTCCCCCACATAGTCACCAAATGAGATGACCTCTTAGTACTCCAGTCAGATTTCGTGTCCTGAGCTGCTGGTTATCGTTGTTCGGGTATGGACGTGATACCTGAAGTCGATTGCTGGAAGGTCGAGTTGGAG
>NZ_JBSFFY010000120.1:0-9929 GCF_053596315.1 Streptomyces sp. NPDC001732 | reverse complement strand
CAAGCCCCCACCCTCCGGATAACGCATACCACCGGCATATCGCAGGGATCATGAACCGTCACTACCCGACGACAACCCGAAAACCTCAGTAACTCCCGGAGATCGGCGGGTGCGGGGTGCCCAGGGTCGTCTCGAGTGTCTGTGCGGCGGCGAGGACGAGGTCGTCGCGGTGGTGGGCGGCGACGAGTTGCACGGCGAGAGGGAGACCGTCCGGGGCGATCCCGGACGGGATGCTGATGGCTGGGTGGCCGGTGTCGTTGAAGACGGAGGTGTATGAGATGGGCAGGACGCGCTCGTGCACGGCCGCGGCCACGTCCGGGCCTTCGGCCGGCCACGCCGTGGTGGGGGTGGTCGGCAGGAGCAGGAGGTCGTACCGGTCGAAGAGGGCGGCCGCCCAGTGATCGAGGCGTGCGCGGTGGGCCCAGTAGGCGGCCAGGTCGGCCGGGGTGAGGGAGCGGCTTGCGTCGAGGAGGTCGGCGAACCACGGCTCGAAGGTGTCGCGGCGGGTGGCGAAGTCGTCGTGGACGTCGAGGAGGCGGGCGTACGCCAGGACCTTCTGCCGCAGCTGGAACGGTGCGGGGAAGGCGTCGGCGCCGGGCAGGGCCGACTCGTCGTCGTGGACGTCGTGGCCCTGGCCGCGCAGCAGGCCGGCCGTGTGGTCGAGGGCGCGCAGGATCTCGGGGCGGGGTGCCGCGATGCCGAGTGTGCGGAGGACGCCGATGCGCAAGGCGGGCAGCGGCTTGTCGAGGGTGTCGCGGTACGAGAGGCCGGGCGCGGGCAGCGAGTGCGGGTCGGCGGGGTGGTGGCCGGCGGCGACGTCGAGGTGCAGTGCGGTGTCCCGTACGGTGCGGGCCATGCCGGACAGGCAGGCATGCTGGGGCCACACCGGCATCCGGGCCGGGCCGTGGGGGATGCGGCCGCGGGACGGCTTGAGGCCGACGATGCCGCACAGGGCGGCGGGGATGCGGGTGGAGCCGCCGCCGTCCCCGGCGGTGGCCAGCGCGACGAGTCCGGCGGCGACCGCCGCGGCCGCGCCGCCGCTGGAACCTCCGGGCGTGCGCTCGGGATTCCAGGGGTTGCGGGTCGTGCCGAACGCTTCGTTGGTGGTGTGGACGGCGGCGCCGAACGGAGGCGTGTTCGTCTTGCCGATGACCAGGGCGCCGGCCGCGCGCAGCCGTGCGACGTGGATGCTGTCGTGGGCGGCGGGTGGGCGGCCCTGGTAGGCGCGGGTGCCGCGGGCGGTGGGGAAGCCTTCCGCGTCTTCGAGGTCCTTGACGAGGATCGGCAGGCCAGCGAGCGGCCCCGGCTTTTCGCCGTGGGCGATGCGCTGTTCGAGGGCGGCGGCTTCGCTGAGGGCCCGCTCGGCGTCGAGGGCGACCACGGAGTTGATCGCCGCGTCGACGACGGAGATCCGGTCCAGTGTGTGGTGGACGAGCTCGGTGGGCGAGAGCTCCCGGCGGCGGATGAGCGCGGTGAGTTCGGTGGCCGAGGCGAAGGACAGGTCGGTCATGGGCGGGGGACTCCTAGCGGGTCGGAGAGGGGGAGGAGGAAGTGGCGGCTTCGAGGCTGACGCCGGTGGTGCGAGGCCCGAAGCGGACGGCGACCAGGCCTCCGATGGCGCTGAGCGCGGCGAGCAGGACGAAGACCGCCGTGTAGCCGGCACCGGTGTAGATGGCGGCGACGAGCAGGGGGGCGGCGAAGTTGAAGATCCGGGACAGGGCGTTGGAGGTGCCGGAGCCGAGCGCGCGGATCCGCGTGGGGAAGATCTCCGCGGAGTACACCTGGAGGAAGGGCACGGCTATCTGGAAGAGCAGACTGACCAGGCAGCCGAGCACGAGTACGGCCGCGGGGGCGCGGACGAGCGAGAACAGCAGCAGCGCGGTGGCGGACAGTGCGCCGAGGACGAGCTGGGTGCGGCGCCGGTCCCAGCGGTCGATGAGGGGTACGGCGGCGAGCGCGCCGAGGGGCGCGGCGGTCGCCAGGACGGCGGAAAGCAGCAGGGTGTCGTCGAGGTCGAGACCGGTCTCGGCGAGGAGGGTGGGTGTCCAGGTGTTGTAGGCGGAGTAGGCGAGTAGTCCGGTCACCCACATCGTGGTGACGATCAGGAAGTTGCGGCGATGGGTGCCGGTCCACAGCTCGCTGAGGCGGGGTCGCTCCGGGGATGCGGCGGGGGTGGATTCCGTTGACGCGGAAGGTGCGGGCCGGGTGCCGGCGGCGGGAGGGTGGACGCAGGTCTGGGGCGGGACGTCGGCGTCGGGTCGGGCCCCGGTCTGGGGTGGGACACCGCACTGGGCCTCGACCCGGCGCACGATGGCGTCGGCTTCGTCGAGCCGGCCCCGGGAGGCGAGCCAGCGCGGGCTCTCCGGGACCCAGCGGTGGATCAGTACGGCGAAGACGGCGCCGAACAGGCCGAGGCCGAAGACGAGACGCCAGCCCCAGGCCCATGCGGGTACGAGGAAGTAGCCGGCCCAGGCGGCGATGGGGATGCCGAGCGAGCCGATCGCCACCTTGTAGGTCTGCAGGCGTCCCCGCGCGGCGGCGGGGACGAACTCGGTGAGGACGACGATGGCGACCACGGCCATGCCCTGGGCACCGACGTGGGTGGCGGTGCGGGCGGCGATCAGCTGCCAGGGGTCCTGGACGAGGACGCAGCCGACGGTGGCGGCGCAGTAGAGGGTGACGCAGGCGAGCATCGTGCGCCGGCGGCCGACGCGGTCGGCGAGGTAGCCGGCGAGCACGCCCCCGGCGAAGGCGCCGAGCTGACTGACCCCGGCCACGACGGCGACGGTCGACAGCGGGAGGTCCCACTGCTCGCGCAGGGCGGGGGCGACGAACGCGAAGGCGTAGGTCTCCACCCACTCGAAAAGGATCATCCCGGCTAGGGCGACGACCAGGCGGCGGTGGAAGGGGCTGAGCGGGAGCCGGTCGAGACGCGTCCCGAGTGCGGCGGTGTGCAGGGTGACGGCCATGGGCGCGTGACCTCCCTGGGGAAGAAGGGACGAGGGAGGGTCAGATCACGCCGTCGGCGCGCAGGGAGGTGAGCTCGTCGGAGCCGAGGCCGAGCACACCCGTGTAGACCTCGTCGTTGTGCTCTCCGAGTGCCGGTCCGGTGGAGCGGATGCTGCCGGGGGTCCTCGACATCTTCGGCAGCGGCGCGACCATGGGCAGCGGCCCGAAATCGGGGTCGTCCACCGTGACGAGAGTGCCGCGCTCGCGGTAGTGCGGGTCGGCGGCGATGTCCGCGATGCTCATCAGCGGGGCCGCCGGGATGCCGGCGTCGCTCAGCAGCTTCGTCACCTCGTCCGCCGCGTACCCGGCGGCCCACTCGGTGATGACCGCGTACAGGGAGTCGGCGTGTTCCGCCCGTGCCGCACGCGTCGCGTACGCGGGATCCGCCGCCAGCTCCGGCTGGCCCATGACGGCGGCCAGCCGGCCGAAGAGGGCATCCGTCCCGGCGTGGATCGACACGCGGCGCCCGTCACAGGTGGTGAAGTCGCTGGCGGGCACGATCTGCGGATTGCGGTTGCCCAGACGTTCACGGACCTTGCCGGTCGTCGCGTACGAAGCGAGCGCGTCCTCGGAGGCCCTGAACCCGGCCTCGTACAGCGCGAGGTCGATCACCTGCCCGCCGCCGTCCGCAGTGTCTCGGTGGTACAGCGCGATAACCACCGAGAACGCACCCAGGTAGGCGGCCATGTAGTCGATCGTCGAGTACCCGCTGCGCACCGGCGGACGGTCGGCGTCGCCGGTGACATGGGTCAGGCCGGCGAACGCGCTGGCGATGCGGTCGAAGGAACCGCGGTCGCTGTACGGGCCGGTCAGCCCGTACCCCGTGACGTACACGAGCACCGTGTCCGGCGCGAGCTCCCGCAGGGTGTCCGGGTCGAGGCCCCAGGACTTCAGCGTCGGCGGCCGGTAGTTGGTGATCACGACGTCGAAGTGGGGAACGAGCCGGCGCACGATCCGCTGCCCGACCTCCGTGCGCAGGTCCAGGGTGACGGACTTCTTGTTGCGGGCCTCCTGGGCCCAGTACGGGGACCGGGCGCCCGGAGTGGTGCCGCGGGTGAAGTCGCCGCGGCCGGGATCCTCGACCTTGACGACCTCGGCGCCGAAGTCCCCGAGGAACGTCGCGGTGACCGGCGCGGCCAGCACAGTGGAGAGGTCCAGGACGCGTATGCCCGCCAGTGGAAGTGTCGACATGGGTGCCCCTTCGAACGTTCACGTTATTCACGATTCGTTATTAACGAAACGTTGTTAGCGGGACCATAGAGTGGTCCCCCACGGCACGGCAAGGGCTGGGGCCGCGCAGATCCAGGACGATCGGGGAGCAGCACATGACCGACAGCGGGACCGGCGCGACGGGCAAGGCGCGGCGTCGTCGGCGCAGCCGCGAGGAGACCGAGGCGGACCTCCTCGCCGCGGCACGCACCCTGCTCGAACGCGACGGAGTCCTCGCCGGCGTCAACCTCCGCGAGATCGCGGCAGAAGCGGGTGTCAACCACGGGCAGATCTACCAGTACTTCGGCACCCGCCAGGCCCTGCTGCGCGCCGCGGCGGCCGACCTCGTCAAGCGCCAGGCCGAGGATCACGACGGCCACTGGGAGCAGCCCTTCGCCGAACGGCGGCTCGCGATGTTCCAGCACCGCCTCGACGAACCCGAACTGGTCAAGCTCGAAGCGCTTCTCGCGCTCGACGGCGACGATGACTTCAGTCCGCTGCCCCACTTCGCGCGGACCTTGAAGAGCCTGGAACGCGACAAGGCCGACGGCTCACTGCCCGAGGACGCTGACGGCGTCGCCGCACACATCATGACCGGCGCGGCCCAGATGGGGTACGCCATCTTCCGCGAGGCCTACGCCCGCGACACCGGCATCCCCCTGGAGGAACTCGACGCACGCGCCGCCCAGGCCTTCACCCGCATGCTCGCCGGCCTCGCCGCCCCACCGCTGCGGGAAACGCCGCAGGCGTGAGGAGCCCGTCCGACGCCCCGCCCGCACACGCACAGCGAGTTCTCTGGGGCCGACCATGTGGCGCGAGCCGGAGTGCGATGTCTTCCTGCAGGCCAGCATCGGTGCGTGTGACGGTAGCGCGTGCAACAGGTGCGGCGCCATCACCGGATCGAGCGATGGGCGGGCAGGCAACCAGTGGGACATCGGGAGCCCATGGGGAAACGGCTGGGGTTGCCGCGCCGCCCTGCGACACGCTTGTGTCGCAGGGGCGCCGGCATCCCCACTCGCCAGAACCTTGGGCTCTGCGCACGACCGCCTACACCGCCCGGCTCCTGCCAGGCGCCTGCGCCACCTCCCCGACGAGGGCTTGCCCGTGGGACTGAGTGTGCCGACGGGGTCAGGGGCGGCGGCCGGCGATGCCGAAGGCCGCTTCGAGGTCGGCCCACAGGGTCTCCGCGAGGGTGACCCCAGGGACCTGCGGCTCCCCGTGGCCGGCGTAGATGTTGTATTCGCTCAAGGTGATCAGCCTCGGCCCACGTCGAAGGTCTTGTCGCAGCAGTATCCGATCGGTCACACCTGGGTGAAGCCGCGCGCCGCCCCCAAGGTGCGCAAGAACGTGTCGAGCCCCTTCTTGGCCTCGGCCCACGACCCACCCGCATCCCCACCGACTCGGAGATCATTTACGGGACAGCCCTTAGGGGTCGACCGTGAGCGGCCAACCCCTAGATCGGTTCGAGCTGGGTATCGAGCGGGTGCTACGAAGAGTGGCGGCCGTACGCCCAGGGATATAGATGCAGCATGAACTTCGAGTTCGAGTGCTGGCGCTGTGATGCGGACTGCGTGGTGTACGGGAAGCCTGCTGGCTTCTGGACCGAGCAGTACCGGTTGCCCGAGGAGTGGGACTGCTGGAACTGCGGAGCGGTAAACATCACGCCCGACCCACCCTGGACCGAGGCCGACTGACGCCCCCGGACCTGAAGGCCTGGGGGCGTGCCGTAGATGCGTGGGGGCACGAATAACCAGCCGGATCCCGTCGGCAGCTATCGAGACTGGCCGCAGCCGGTTGTCGAGTGGCTCGGTTCGAGGTCGGGGCTCACCGTTTGACGCGGCCGCGGATGGCGAGGATGGCAAGGCCGAGGAGGACGGGTTCAGCGAGGCGGGAGACCATCTCGGTGTAGGTGCCGGTGGTGGTGAGATTTTGCCCGCTGCTGCGGAAGATGACGCTGTTGACGACGACACGCAGGCTCTTCTCGAACCGGTCTGTCGAGACGCGTTCGTGGAGCGGGCCTGTCGGGTTGACCGGGTCGGGGGTTTCGGTGGTGAGGGTGATGTGCTGGCCGGACAGAGTGCCAGTGGATACTGGTTTGGGGTCGTGCGTGGGCAAACCCCACAGCATCATCACGCCGATCGTGACGGCCATCGCCGCGATCAACCAGCCCAGGGCGCGAGTGGCCCGCAGCCCGTACCCGGACAACGCCCAGTACACGGCAAGCAGCCACCGTTCCGCGCGTGGTTCCTCTTTGTCGGCGCGGCGCATCTCCATCTCGCCGTAGTAGAAGTCCGCCGCACCCGGCTCGTTCTTCCCGTCCTCGAACGCTTTCCGGATCGACCGGTACACCGGCGCCAGCCGCGCCGGTCCCACGACAGAGGTATTTGCTGGTGCAGGATCCCAGCCCGGGACAACGGAGGGCTGGGATGCACGCCAGTGCTGCTCCTCGGCCAGGGTGCGCCGGGGGCTGAACCGCACCAACCACCACCTGCGGCGATGGGCGCCTGGTGGTACCGGTGCGAAAGGCACACGCCCTTCAAGACGCAGCTGATCCAAGTGAATAGCCCCGGTAAGTAGGCACTGGGACAGATCGATATCGGTAAGTGCCAGATGCGCTGCGTCTACGCCCCGGATGGACAGCATGCGCACAGCGGGCGAAGAACCGGTAAGGAGGCTCTCGTCCAGTTCTCCGCCTGCATGCAAGCCGAAGGGGGCAGCGTGGGCCGCGATGCTGAGCGGGTACTCAAAGACGGCATCAGTGAGGCCCACTTCGGCATAGCGCAGTCTCAGGCTGGCTATGGAAGACCAACGGCTACGGCGACAGAGGACCCGTTGCGCGGAGGCCTCGACCGTGATGGGGCTCTCGAACGACGTAAACGACAGGATCAGTGCTCCTGCGCACGTCAACGGTCCCAGCCTGTGGGCCTGCTGGAACACGGCTGAGTTGAACAAGGCGTCGCGGTGGAAGGTAGCTGCCTCAAAACTGGCATGGGCGCCGAAGTTTGCCCACACGAAATTGCCCAGCTTGGCAAAGCCTGCTGTTCCGAAGTCGGCGTCACGGGTGAAGGTGGCCGAGATGAACTGGGCGTCGTCGTTGAAGGTAGCCGAGTGGAACGAAGCCTCGTCGTTGAAGGTAGCCGAGTGGAACGAAGCCCCGCCGTTGAAGGTAGCCGAGTGGAACGAAGCCCCGCCGTTGAAGGTGACAGACTGGAACCCAGCCTTGCTGTTGAAGGTGGTCGAGTTGAAAAGGGCGTCGCCGTTGAAAGTGGCCGATCTGAACCATGCCTCGCCAGTGAATATGGCCGAGGCGAACCAGGCACCGCCAGTAAATTTGGCCGAGCTGAACGAGGCGTTTCCAATTCTGGCGATCCGAGTGAGCGGGTCACGGACCGCGAAGTCGAGCTGGAGCACAAGGTCTACGTCCAGCTCGGTGCCTCGGTGGTCAAGGTCGCTGCCTGGCGAAAGGGTGGCGAGGTAGGTGTCGCGCTGATTATCTGTGAGGTGTGCCAGGCATTCTGTGTACGGGTCGACACGGCGGCCCCGGCAACCAACCGGGTTCCCGGTGGCAGGGTCGGCTCCACGGCCGCAGTACGGCCAATTAGGTTCGGCGGGGTCTGCAGTCATGCTCTGATGGACACCCACCACCGCCCAGCGGTTGCGTCTGGGGGCTACGGTGCCTGCCAGGTTCACTCTCGCCTGACTACCTGACGGGCGAAGGCTGGATGGGCAACCGCCGAAACATGATCAAGGGAATGGCTTAAGACTTCCTCAACAGCGAGGTGTACGAGGAAGCGACTCCCTGACCCGCTTCATTACGTCGGAAGCGCCCGCTCGGGGAAGCGGGCGACATTCGTTCCCTCTGCTGCGGGGCCGGTCAGCTAGATGATGCGGGTGGCTGCTCCATCGAGCACCCAGTGCCCTTCGCGCGGTGCGATGCCGGGCGACTTCCTCCACGCTCCACCCGACGAACTCCGCTACGTCCTCGTCCGGCGTGCCGGACGAGCCCAGCCAGTCCTGCAGCGCATCGGCGAGGCTGTCGGGGACCCCGAGGGGCTCCACCTCGGTCCCGTCCTCCTCGTCCTCCCAGTCCTCGGCAAAGCTGTCGATGTGAACCCACTTACCGTCGGGGTCGAGGCGTTGCGTGGCTTCGTCGTAGGCGGTGTAGTCGCCGGTGCCGTTCACGATGAGGTCCCCGGTGCGCCAGTCGGTGATCTCCCATGTCTGCACGTCGTCGCTGCCGCCGCTGGTCTGCCCGCCGCCAACGATCCGGTGGCCAGCCTTCTCAAGGGCGCGGATGCGTTCTTGCCGGGCCTGCTCGTCGGCAAGGCGGGCGTGGAGCAGGGCACGGACGTACTCGCGAACCGCGGTATCAGGGCCAGCGGGCAGGTCGGTGGTGTTGGTCATGATCCCCCCTGGGTGCTTCGGTGGTGTGCTGAGCATGCATCTCGCGGTCAGGGCTGACGCGGCACGGTCTTTGAAGGGTTCTGGTAATGGGTGCGCGGCAGCGCCTCCCAGGCAACGGTCGTAGTTCCGGTCGGCCCGAACCTACTCTTGGCGACTTTCAGCGTGGCGGTTGCTGTTTGACGGTCGGCGTCGACCATCGCGAAGACGTCGCAGTCATACTCGAGGGCTCCGTCGGAGCGCAGGTCTGCGATGTCCAGGCCTGCGTTCTTCGTCCTGCGGAGTACCACGAGGACGGGCAGGGACGCCCGCAGGGCAAGTGAAAGAAGATTGCGGCTGGCGTTCTCGATGGCTTCTTCGCGGGCTGCGTGGGTCGTGGCCTGCCCCCAGTGGAGCCGGGAGAACTGGTCGACGATGACCATCCCCGTCGTGCCTCCCTTGAAGGCAAGGTTCTCGTAGTCGACTTCGTCGGGGAGCTCGGCGGGGCGCCGTACGTTCAGGGCTCCGTCCCAGTGTGGTGACCAGCTGGGGAACATGCAGAGTGGGTTCGCGCCGCTCTTCGCCGCGCGCTGGGCAATGTGGAACGGTGTCTCGCCGCCCGGTTCCCAGGGCAGGGAGAGAACGGCGAATCGTTTGCGGCCGAGTTCCATGTCGAGGACTTCGTCCAGTGCCGGCCATGGAGTCAGCGGACGCTTCGCACGTTCGCTCGCACGCTGCTTCTTCTCCGCTACCCACTCGTCGCTGCCGAGCCTACTGTCCACGCACTCTCCAAAGGGTTTGCTGTTCGGAGCCGACCCAAAACGATCCGACCGGCTCCGAACAGCGTGTCAAAGCACAGACCGTCACGAAGGGTTTTCGGCCGTGCGGGAAGGACAGAGGGGGGCAGGGCGGGGAGGGCCAGCCGGGCCAGCTGCGAAACTGGCCAGCCCGGCGACCAATCAGAACGGCGGGGGTGCGCCCGCGTTCTCAAGGTAGTGCCGCTCCGCGGCTTCGGCTTGGCGCGTCCAGCAAACGGCCGACGCCCGAACCTGGTGAAGGTCACGGACACCGGGCAGGACGCGCTCGACGATCAGGTCCGAGCTGCCCTAAGAGTTGTCCCGTAAATGATCTCTGACGTGGCTGGTGGCCTGCTGGTTTCTGCGTTACCCGGCCAGGACGAGGTTGTGCAGGCGGGCGATGCCGAGCATGGCGTGGTGAACGCCGTCGCCTTTCAGGCGGCAGTCGCGGAGGATCTTCCAGGTCTTCATCCGCGCGAAGGCATGCTCGACTCGAGCGCGGACCTTGCGGTGGGAAGCGTTGTGCTCCTCTTT
>NZ_JBSFFY010000119.1:0-10071 GCF_053596315.1 Streptomyces sp. NPDC001732 | reverse complement strand
CTTGCGGAACCGCTTGCGCTGCTGGAGCGCGAGTCGCGGCCCGAGGTGGTCGATGATGCGGTCGGCCGCCGACTTGGACACCCCGAAAAGCGGGGTCAGTTGGCGCAATGTCAGGTTCGTTCGCCAGTATGCGGCGACCAGGAGCACGCGGTCTTCCAGCGGCAGGCTCCAGGGCCGACCCTTGCGCACCGGGTCCGCCCCCTCACGCCGGAGCGCGATGATCAGCTTGCCGAACTGGCGCGGGCTCAACCCGGTGAACAGGGCTATCCAGGAGGGCTCCGACGCCCTGACCACACCAGACACAGCAAGATCATCTCACCCGTGACCAGTAGTTACGGGACAACCCTTAGGCTGGTCAAGTAGGCATGCCGCTGGCTATCCGTGAGGTGGGCCAAGCATGTGGCGTGCGGGTCGACGCGGTGGCCTCGGCAGCCGAACGGGTCACCGGACGCCGGGTCGGCTCCACGGCCGCAGTAAGGCCACTCGGGTTCGGTAGGGACTGCAGTCATGCCCTGATGGACACCCATCACAGTTCAGTGGTTGCACCTGGGGACTACGGCGCCCGTCAGAGTGTCAGGCTTCCTCGCGGTGGCGGGTGACTTCCTCCACGCTCCACCCGACGAACTCCGCTACGTCCTCGTCCGGCGCTGACCCCAGCCAGTCCTGCAGCGCTTCGGCGAGGCTGGCGGGGATGCCGACGGGCTCCACCTCGGTCCCGTCCTCGTCAAGGTTGTCGATGTGGAGCCATTTACCGTCGGGGTCGAGGCGTTGCGCAGCTTCGTCGTAGGCGGTGTAGTCGCCGGTGCCGTTCACGATGAGGTCGCCGGTGCGCCAGTCGGTGATCTCCCATGCCTGCACGTCGTCGCTGCCGCCGCTGGTCTGCCCGCCGTTGACGATCCGGTGGCCGGCCTTCTCGAGGGTACGGATGCGTTCTTGCCGGGCCTGCTCGTCGGCAAGGCGGACACGTAGCAGGGCACGGACGTACTCGCAAACCGCGGTATCGGTGCCAGCGGTCTGGCCGGTGGTGGTGTCGGTCATGAAGGTGTCCTCTCAAGCGGGCGCCCGGGCCGACCACAAGGGCCGGCCCAAGGAGCCCTGTGTCCGCATAGTCGTCGACTCGAAATGGCGTCACGTTACCTCTCCTGCGATCCTTTGCATCTCCTCGCTCTTCCTGCGGCACGAGAAATGCTCCGGTAGCCCTTCCGGTCCTGACAGGCTTGCGGGCTGGCCGCAGCCGAAGCGGCAGAGGGGAATCGGCTGCCCCGACGCGTCGACCGCAACCTCGGCGGCCTCCGCTTCCTGGGTGCGGGTTTCCAGGATGATCGTGCGGCTTTCGCGTCTCTGCTTCGGTTCGGCCCGAACCTCAGAAACCGGGCGGTCCTTAGTGCACTTGTCGCGCCGATTCCCCTGCCGTACCGATGCCTTACGTTCCTTGTCCTCGTCCTCCCGGTCCGGCCCGTTCGCCTCGAGGTACCGCTGCCACTGCTGCACGGGAAGCCACCCGTGGAAGCCACCCCGCTGGAATGGGATCCGCTCTCCAGCCGCAGCTTCCACGATGAACTGCGTGAGGGTCAGGGCGCCGTTCCCGTTGAAGGCACTCGACTGATGAGCAGGGACGAGAATGCGATGCCAGCCCCCGCAGTACCCCGTGGCGGTGGGATTCTCCGGGTCGTAAGACTTCTCCGGGCAACGGTCGAGTGCCCCGCTCGGACTGCAGTGGCCCTCCTCCAGGACGAAGTTGCCATCCCGGACCGCAATGGGGTTCTTCTGCACGCGGATGACAGAGGCCGGCAGGTTGGGCGTGCGAACGTACGGGACAGTGCCGATTCCTGTGTGATCCGGGTCGGCGAAGTCCCAGACGGACCGGATGTTGTCACTACGACGGAACCTCTCTCGCACACGCATTCCGCGGGCGGTCTGGGTACTCAGCTGAGGTTCGTAGCCCAGAACGATGCCGTTAGCACCGCTGATGCGAACATCCAGGCGCGCACGCCCGTCGGCTGCCGACGACTCGACGTCGGCCTGGAAGCCGTGGTCTTCGGAGTCCTTTGCGACACGTTCTTTACGGGCGAGATGCTCGTCGGACTCGTGACTGATGGGCTTCTCGCCACGCTTCCGGTAGTGAGAGGCGAGCCAGACCCCGTTGCGTTCGACGAGGTACATGGGGACACGCCGCCCCCGGATGTCCCGGCAGTCGGGGCAGATAAGCCCCCGGCGTTCAACAGGAACACGGTTTCGCATACGAAGGAGCTCACCCAGGAGTTCCTCCCCCTGCTGAACGCCGAGGTCGGAGCGGCTCAGATCAAGGTTGCAGCCGGCCCGTTCGTAGTAGACGGGGTTACGGAAGAGCTCCTCGTCGCTGTCGATCTGAAGGTCGTCGTCCACCGATGCTCCCCGCAGCCGCCAAGAGTAGGACTCGTAACGCTACGGGAAGGGTCTGACAATGCGGGCTGAACTACGGAAATGGGGCAAGAGGGTACGTGTCCCCAGCCTGGACCAGACCGGGGACAACGAACGCTACGACAGCCAGGCACCGAGTTCGCGCCCGTGCGGCTGTGAACTCATCGAGGCCACGTACCGCGGGTTCATGGTTCAGGTCTGCGTCATGTCAACGAACCGCCCGTAGTGCCCCTGGAACGCGGTGGTGATCACGCAGGTGGGGCCCTGTCGGTGCTTCGCGACGTAGAAGTCGGCCTCGCCGGCCCGCGGTGTATCCAGGTCGTATGCGTCCTCGCGGTGCAGCAGCAGGATGGTGTCCGCGGCAAACGTGATGGCGCCGGACTCGCGGAGGTCGTCCAGTTTCGGAAGGCGGTCGTACCGTTGTTCGGGGTTTCGGTTCAGGTGGCTGGTGGCGACGACCGGGATGTTCAGCTCCCGGGCGAGGGTCTTCAGATCGCGGACGACGTCACCGACTTCGCGTTCGCGGAGGTCGCTGCGCTTGGCCGGCCGGATGTCCTGGATCCCGTCGACGGCGAGGAGCTCGACTCCGTGTTCCTCAACGAGTTCGCGGGCTTCGGCTTCGAGGGCGGCCATGGTCAGCCGGCCGGGAATCTTCACGTGGAGCGGAGCCGCGGACACATCCGGGACGCGGCGGGCCACGCGGGTCCAGTCTTCGTCAGTCATGTGGCCGCAGATGATGTGGTGTCGGGCCACACGGGCTTCGGCGGCCAGGATCCGCATGAGGAAGAGCTCGCCGCTCTCCTCGAGGGAGTACACCGCGGCTGGCGTGCTGTTCTTGATTGCGGTGTTCCGGCAGATGTCGGTGAGGAGCGTCGTACGGCCCACTTGCGGGCGGGACGCGATGACGGTGAGAGAGCCGGGGGTGAGCCCTCCGGTTACGAGGTCGAGGTCTCGGAAGCCTGTAGGGAGGCCGCGGAGGGCAGTGCGCGTGGTGGGCTTCTCGACAATGTTCACAACATCGTCAAGGAGGTTCCCCAGCAGGGCGCTGAGGGGCCCGTTGCTGATCCCTCCAGTCGGGTCGGCAGCCGGGTCCTCGGTGGTGGTGTCGGTCATGGAGGTGTCCTCTCAAGCGGTCGCCCGAGCCGACCACACGGGTCGGCTCAAACAGGGTGTCAGAACGTCACCTGAAGGTCGGCACGATGGCTACGAGACCAGCCCTCACTTGTTGTGGCCCCGGCTACGCCGACTGCGAGTCCGGCACCATCTGGCTCACCCGCACGGCCTGCGAGCTGTGCGCCGAGATCGTCCAGGACAAGGCCGCCGCCCGCGAGCGCGCCCGCCGTGCCGCCGCCGGCCTGTGCCTTGAGCACGGCACCCGCCCGGGCCAGTCCGGCCGGTGCGCCGACTGCGACCTCGAGACCGCGGCCGCCAGGCCTGCCGACATCCCGGCCCGGCGGACCGCGGAGGGCCCGGAGCGAGGAACGTGCGGCAAATGTGGCGCGCGGATCTTCATGACCGGACCCGCCCTGAACGACAGCCTGTGCAAGCCCTGCCGCCAGGAGCTCCACCCGGACACCGCCTCCACGCCCCGGACCGTCACGGTCGTTCCGGCGTCCACCGAGCCCCGCACCGGAGCGCCCGCAACGGCCGAGCCGGTCAAGCCGGTCGAACAGGCCGGTCCACGGACCTGCCAGGGCCAGGAGCACGGCGCGCCGTGCACGCGCGAGACTCTGCCGCTGCGCCGCCTGTGCCGACGGCACATGGTCCAGCAGATCGCCGGGGTGGTGGCCTGATGACCATTACCCCGCAGCCCTCCGGTGTCGACCTCGCCCGCCCGGCGCTGCTCGCCGCCCGCGAAGCAGCGCAGCGGACCGGGCACGCCCGGAAGACCAAACCGGGACGGCGCACCGGCACCGCCCTGCGGCGCGACGGCCGCGAGCCGCTCGGGCTCGGCAGCGCCATCAGCCAGATGATGACCGAACGCGGCCTGGCCGCCCCGGCCGCCGGCGGCAGCGTCCTCGCCCAGTTCGATACCATCCTCGCCGCGGCTGCGCCCGAACTCGCCGGGCACGTGACGGCCGTGAGGTTCGACGCGGGCACCGGCCGCCTGGACGTCGCCCCCGAAGCCCCCGCCTACGGCACCAAGCTCCGCTGGATCGCACCAAAGCTGATCGCCACCGCTGCCGCGGTGGTACCCACGGCGAACATCCACATCCTGAATATCCTTCCGCCCAGCCCCGGGAAGGCCGGCTTCACCGCAGAGGCCGTCACCCCGGCCGCACCGCAGAGCCTGGTCCCGACAGTCGGGCCCGGGCAGCCCCGGACCCGGCACCCCGGCTACCTCGCCTCCCTGGCCGCCCACCACGCCACTGGCGGCACCCCGAAGACCGGACTCACACTCCTCATCCGCGAAGCCGCCACCCGCCAGACCCAGGCCCTTCGCCGGAACCGCGAACCCGAGGTGGTCTTCACCGAGATCGCCGCCCAGGAGGAAATCCTCCGGACCCGGCAGCGCCGCACCGGGCACGACGGGACATTGGAAGCCAGTATCCGAGCCGCCCTCACCTACAAACGCCGGGGCGCTCCCGGCCCGGGGACCCCGGCCCGGGCCGCCAGGGCGTCATGGCCATCCAGGAACAGCGGCGGGAACCCCGCTGCTTATGGGTACTTCGACAAAACCAGGACTGTCCCCCTCCCGCCCAAGAAGAGCAGCGTCGGGGAACAGCTGGCCAGAGGATGGCGGTAGCCCTGATTCGGTTCCGGTTACAGGAAGCGGCTTGCCGCTTCGCTGTTTCAGGAGTAGAGGGCCGTCCCGTAAAGCACCTCTCTGGCGCGGACTACGAAGGCTTCGCAGGCATGCTCCGCTGCCTCGCCCCGGAGGAGCATGTCGGCCTTGTCGGCAGCGAAGAAGATCTCCCGGGTCTTCGCCTGGATCTCCGCAGCCTGCTCGGCGAGGCGCTGCGCAGGCGGGCCATGGGCGACGAGGCGGAGCCGGAGGGTGCTGCTGCGGACCTCGACGTAGAGCCGATACGACTCGGCCCGGGCCGCGAGGGCGGCCTCTGATTCGGCCGCCGCTTGCTGGCTTGTCCATCGGTCGTACTGTGCTCGCCGATAGTCTTCTGCGAGGCCGATGAAGTCAGCGCACGCATCAAGGAGGCGCTGGTGGTTTCGCTCGCGGTCGGCTCGGGCTGCAGACAGGACTGCGGTCTTCTCCTGGTGGCGGTGCGCGACGACCGCACCAAGCAGCGTCCCGATGACGGCGATAGCGGCCGCGATAATCCCCGACACATACATAGCCCATCACCTGTAACAAGCGCCGGACAGAGCACGAACCGGCCATCATTCCGACCATCGTCCGCCAGCCGACGACGGGACCTGGCGGCTGTGCTGGGCGGCTCTGCCGACGCCCCTGCAGTCACGAAGCAGCAACCGTTGCTGACCGCCATCCAGTGCTGGCAGCCCGTCCGGCGCCTGGGCTCAATGTTCCCGAGGACAGCGAGACCTCGGCGAGGCGTCTGTTCAGCAACCAGTTGGTCAACGAGGCGCAGCGCCTGTCCGGCACCCGCCACCTCGTACTCGGACACACCACATGGAGGTCAGCAACGGGTTCGACGTACTGCGGGCCGCAGACCACGACACACCAGATCTGCGTCCTGCGGAATGGCTCACCGGCAGCATGGCCCACTTGTGGGCGCAGGCGCTGGGCGGCGAGAGCCT
Source organism: Streptomyces sp. NPDC001732 (assembly GCF_053596315.1). Taxonomy (NCBI): domain Bacteria; kingdom Bacillati; phylum Actinomycetota; class Actinomycetes; order Kitasatosporales; family Streptomycetaceae; genus Streptomyces; species Streptomyces sp. NPDC001732. The sequence continues at coordinate 3,954 of NZ_JBSFFY010000119.1, read as the reverse complement.
TGCGCGGCGTCTGCGCGTAGCTGGGGTCGACATCCATGGGTATCTGCATGTGACCTGCTCTCGGACGCCCTACCGGACACATCTGCGGTTGCTCGCGCAGCACATCGTCACGCGGCTCAACGAGCTCGTCCCCGCCGCCCGGGTGACGGGGATCAGAACCCACCTGCGCCCTGTCGAGGTTCTTGTGTCAACCGTCGACACCGTCACCGACCACCAGGTCCTCGCCGACATTCTGCTGGAAACCCGCTACGACGCCGCCCAGGTCTGGGGACCTGAGCACCCCGTCATCCTGCGGCACACCGCGCAGACTCACACTGACCGGTTCGTCGCCGACTGGGCTGCCCAGCACACCGCGGCGACCGCCGGCACCAGCGCTCCGGTCCGCGCTGTGGCCGAGCTCGCCGATCACGAGTGCCACGGCGTCAAAGCCGTCGAGACCCGAGACCTGCAGCTCGTGACCATCGACCGTCCCGACATGTGCCTCGCCATCTGCGCGAAGGGCTACCCGATTCCCCCGATCGCCCAACTCGCCATCCGCGTCGGCCTTCCCGTCAGGCAGGTGTGGTCATGACCGAAGCACTCAGCACCAGCGGAGTGGACCTGGCCCGGGTCGCACTGCACCAAGCCCGGGAAGCCGCCATGGCCCGCGGCGAGGGCGGCACCCGCAAGACGAAGCGCCGGACCGGGACGACGGTACGGCGTGACGGCCGGAAACCGACAGGGTTCGCCGCCGTGCTCCAGGGCCCGGGTGGCCGCGGCCGGGTCGAACGGTTCGTCGGGTCCGGTGCCGGTGCAGTAGCCGAGCGGACCGTCGACGGGGTCGTCGATGTAGACGTGCCAGTCGGAGTGGTACTCGGCCCGCGCGGTCAGCGCCACGAGGGCGGGTGCGGTGAGGTGATCATGCGTCACGCCATCACGGTAGGGGCCGGGTCGGGGGCGCGGCCGGTCTTCCGGATTCCGGTCCGCCCGCCCCTGGGAACAGGTATGCGCGGCGGCCACAGATCAGTCCTTTTCGGGTTCACCGAGGGTCCAGCCGCTGATCGCCGCGATCGGGCCGCGCCAGGTCGGCAGGGTGTGGGTGGCCCGGCCGGAGCGGTGGGTCACGTCCTGCAGGTGAAGGAAGCGGGGGTCGACCTCGCGGCGGCGCCGGCCTTTCTCCGCGGCCTCGTCCAGGTGCCCGATCGCGTGGCGCACGACCCGGCGCAGAGTGTCGTCATGGTCACCGAGCTGACGCAGGTGCAGGCGCTCCCAGGTATCGGTGGAGACCAGGGTGCCGGTCACCAGGGCGCCGCCCACGGACAGGGTCACCACGATGTCCTCGGCCTCGATGTCCTCGTGCTCCGCGCCCAGGCGCAGCGTTTCCAGGTGCGGGTCGGTCCAGGTCTCCGGCTGGAGCAGCATCCGCAGGACGGGCTGGACCGCGTCTTTCCATGACAACGTGCTGCTCCCTGCTCTCTTTGGCTTGTGGACCGACGCCGGCCTGGAGGGGCTGGCCCGGCGTCAGATGCCGGGCCAGCTCTCCTGTGCGGTGATCCACTCCCGGCGGGCGTATGCGCGGACCATGTCCCGCTCGCTGTCGGTGCAGCCGTCCCGCAGCGCGACGGGGATGTCGCCGGTGGTGCTGGTGCCGTGGTGCCGGTCGTGGCGCACGAGCTGGTCCGCCATGTCCGAGGCGTCGGTACGCAGCTCCACGTCCAGCGGCACCGGGTGGCCGGTCTCCTGGTAGGGGCGGGGCAGGTAGCTGCCGTGTCCGTGGCACAGGGCAAGCGCGTCCAGGACGGCCGCTGCCTCCAGCAGGTCGTCCCGGCACTCTGCTGCCACGCTGCGGACCTGAGCGTCGACGAGGTCCTGGCGGGCGGCGGTATGCGCGGCCGCGATGTCCTGGCGGTCCATGACGTGCGTGTACAGCAAGGCCGGGATGAGCTGGCCGATACGGACCAGGTGCGTCCCGTAGGCAGCCTGGGCCGCCCGGCTGGTCGCCCAGCCCGGCCACGGCTCATCAGGCGAAGGCCGATGCGCACTCATACCTCTTCCCCTCTCCCCACCGTTCCGGGACTCAGGCGTCCCTCCACGCCCGGAGGAACTTCCGCTGGCAGCCCCTGATCTTCGCAGTGGTGATCGCTCCCTCGCCTGCGTTCGCACGAGTTGGCTTGATCAGCACACGGTTCAAAGACAACCCCGCCGGTGCGGGGGCACCCCGGTATTCATGGCGAGGACGACGCGGATGCTGCCCACAAAACGTGCCGTCGGGCTGCGCGGTCGGGACGGGTGTGCAGGGTACAGACGCCCGCGGTGGCCATGACCCGATGGGCTCTTCCGGGGCCTGCCCGTACAGCGCCAAGGGCCGGCGTACCGGTGGGGGCGGGCAGGGCCATCGGGTCAGGCCGCGGGGGTGGTCTCGGCTGCCGGAACGGCCTCCGGTCGTGTGACCGCCTTCAGTTCCATCCGCCGGTCCACCAGGGCCCCGCCGGTGAAGTCCGCCCAGTACGGGTGAGTGCTGACGGTCTCCGACAGGGCCAGGCACTCCTGGCGGAGCCCGTCGACGGCGGCCTTCTGCTCGTCCGTCCAGCCGGGCGACGGCGGCCGGCCGCCCGTGACCTCACCGGTGTGCGAATGCTCCTTCCCCGGCCACCCGTCGTGCGGCTCCACGGACCAGGGCAGGGTGCGCCCGAGCGCGGCGAGCTCTGCGGTGGCTTGGTGCAGGCGGACCTGAGCAGCGCGAAGATCATCAGGGAAGGGTGTTTCGACCATACCCGAATGGTATGCGTGTTCGATTTCGAATCCGGGGAGACAGGGCCGCGGGGCGCTGACCGGTGTCTGCTCCCCGCCCCGCCGCTGGCTTCCCGACCTGGGGATCTGACCGCCGCGAGCTGACAGTACGGTGTGCACCGGCCGGGTCTGATCCACCACCCACCGGTGATCAGCTTTTCACCCCGGCCCTCTGTGCCCCCGAACCAGTGCTCTGGCCCGGGGGCACAGCCGCGCCTCCCCTGCCGGGAGATCCCGCTCCGGGAGTCTGCGCCCATGACCGAAATCTTCGAGCACACCCCGCAGATCTGGAACGCCGCGCAGCTCCGCGACGCCTTGAGGGACCTTCCCGATGACGCGCCCATCCACATCGGTGTCGCGGAAGATCCCGGCGACTTCGACGGGTACCGCGGGGGTGTTCTCGTGGACGCTCACCGGGTCGAGAACTGGTGGCCGGCCACCGCCACCGAACCGGAGCGCACCGAGACCGAGAAGGCGCTGACGCTGTTCGTCGACTGGGAGCCGGGCGCGTACGACCTCCTCGACTGAACGGGACGCATGCCTGATCGGGTCTGCGTCGGGTGTTACGCCGCATTCGCATGCCGGGTCCGGTGTCGAGGTCGCCCTGGCCGCCCCTGTGCGCTGACGTCAGCGGCGGGTGATGGCGCACCGCGTCGTTGACGGCGCGGGCTGCATGTCGCGGTCGAACCCCTTTGTTGGGGTCCGCCGCATCTCGGCGTTGGTGCGCATCCGAGCCCGCCGGTCGCATGGCCGGCCGGATGCCGGGTGCCCTGTCACCGGCGTCTGCTGCTGGTGGCCGGGTGATGCGACTGGGGGTATTGGAGCAACCGTTTCTGCGGTGAACCTGTTCACCCCCAGGACTGATCATGGAGCGGGCCGGGCCGGGTGAGGGGCCATCAGCCGCTATCACGGCGTGCGTGATCAAGAACCTGATGCGCGGCCTGGCCGCGCTCTCCCTCACCCTCGCCCCGCTCGCAGTCACCACCCCGGCCGCCCACGCCCGGGCGGCCGAGCCGACCGTGCTGCCGATCGGCGCAGCGGTCTCCGCGCTGCCGCTGGGCGCCGAGTCCCGCGACGGCTACACCCGCAGCGCCTTCCGCCACTGGAACGCCGGCGCCAACCCCACCGACGGCTGCAACACCCGCGCCGAGGTGCTCCTTGCCGAGGCCGTCACCCCGCCCACGG
>NZ_JBSFFY010000118.1:0-10147 GCF_053596315.1 Streptomyces sp. NPDC001732 | reverse complement strand
GGCCCTGATTCGTGACCGACGGTGCTACCAGGTCACACCCCCAGTGACAGCGGCGGCTTGACATCAGCATTGGGAAGCACCTGGACGAGGTCTTCCTCAGGATCAACGGCGAGCAGACGTACCTGTGGCGGGCCGTCGACGCCGACGGCACCGTCCTGGACATCCTGGTCCAGAACCGGCGGGACACCGCTGCGGCCAGGCGGTTCTTCCGTAAACTGCTCAAGACGACCCGCACGGTGCCGAGGGTGGTCGTCACCGACAAGCTGCGCTCCTACGGCGCGGCCCACCGAGAGGTCATGCCCTCCGTCGAGCACCGCTCACCAGGGCCTGAACAACCGGGCCGAGAACCCCCACCAGCCCACCCGGCAGCGTGGAACGCGCGATGAAGGGCTTCCGCTCCGTCGGCGGAGCCCAGCGGTTCCTGGCCGCGTTCAGCGGTATCTCGCCCCACTTCCGACCCCGCCGCCACCTGATGACCGCCCCCGAATACCGCACCGAGATGACCACCCGCTTCGCCATCTGGGACGAGATCACCGGCGCCACCGCCCTGCCCACCGCAGCATAAGCCAGGCCCCCGCCCGACCCCTACACACCCTGACGCGCCCTCAATCGATCAACACCCCACCAACGTGACAACGCCGCGGTGCGTGATGGCGCCCGGCCCGCGGCGGTGGACGAGAGCCGGGCGCCCGATCTCAAACCGGTGGCCCGGGACCGGTGCACCTCGTACGTCCGCCGGGCGGGGACCGATGCGGTGGGGTCAGACGGAGAGCAGGTCGCAGACGAAGATCAGGGTCTCGCCCGGCGCGATCGCCGTGCCGAAGCCCCTGTCCCCGTAGCCCAGGCAGGGCGGGACGGTGAGCCTGCGCCGGCCACCGACCTTCATGCCCTGCAGGCCCTGGTCCCAGCCCGCGATGACGCGGCCGGCACCAAGCGGAAACGAGAACGACTCACCGCGGTCCCAGCTGGCGTCGAACGGCTCGCCGTGGAGAAAGCGACGCCGACGCAGTGGACCGTGACGTTGTCCCCGGGCTTGGTACTGGTGCCCTGCGCTCCTCGTGGTTCAGGCATCAACGGGAAACTGAAGTCCGCGAGAATGCCAATAGGAGTGCGAGTGCGAACAGGACCACCGTGACGAGCCACGCAGTCATGCTGTCGGAAGGGTAGAGGGCAATGGCCCACCAGGTGTGGGTCGCGAAGCCATCGGGGTTGTAGGCGCGGCCGAGGATGAGGTTGATGATGAGGAGCATCAGTCCTGCTCCTGCTGCCGTGGCTTCGTTGGCGACGCGGCGTGTGAGGAGCGCGAGGGCCAGAAGGAGAGTGACGTTGCGGGCGATGTCCATTCCCACCACCAGCCCGGCCGCGTGCGCGAGGGCCGCGGTGAGAATGATGGCACCTTGATCGAACCGGAGGACGGGCAGGACTGCCGTCGTCTCGGCTTCATGTAGCTGCCGTTCCAGGCAGTACATGACGGCGACGACGATCAGAATGGGTGTGAAGTAGGCGAGTTGGGCACTGCCCATGCCGCTGGTCAGGCTCGGGACAGGGACCTCGCTCGCCCCCACGGTCCAGCACACCGCGACGAGCATGGCGAGCGCCGCGGGGGCGCTCCACCAGCGGCGCACAGTGATCGCATAACGGTTCATGAGTGGGCCTTGTTGCAGCGCTTTTGGCTCACGGCCGTCTTGGTGAACCAGTCGGCCTGCTCTTTCGCGGGAAGCCGGCGGATCTTTTGGAGTGTCGCCCAATCCGTAGGGGGCAGCGCTGCCTGTACACCCTGTTCGTCCACTCCGACCACCAGGGCGGCCCAGGCGGCGGCGGGTGAGCCCGGCTGCCGGCAGTCGTTCACACCGGCAAGCGCGGCGGTGCCGGTTACTGCCGATTCCGCCAGGTCGGCGGCGTACTGAGAAGGGTCTTGGCCACCGCGGAGCGGAGGCAGCGACCAGTACAACGGCCACGTGCCCGGCTTGAGGGGAACCTGCGCCGAGGTTACGCGCAGCTCTTCGGGGCCAGCTATTCCGGCGTCCTTCAGCTGTTTGATCGGTGCCAGGGCGTCTTGCCGCAGCTGTTGAGCGTAAGGCTCGTACTCCGGCGGTACGCACACCCTCGGTGCTTGCCCGGTACAGGTCATGGCGACGCTACGAGGGTTTGTGGGGTTCTGGTAGCCCCAGTCGATCACAAAAGCGCGGCCGGCGATGAAGGTGACTACCGTCATGACAACGGCAATGGCCACCGCCAAGGCGCGTTGGCGCATCCGGGCCAGAATCCAGAACGCGAGTGCCAGGCCGGCAACTACGCCCCACGGCACCAGATAGACAGCTGGGGCGAGCACATCGGTGACGGTCGACGGGCCGTCGATGAAGCCACCCAGGTGGCGCACCCAGGGGTTGGACATTGCGTGCGGCATGGACAGCCACGCCCAGCAGCCGATGCCGGCAGCGGGTGCCGCGATACTCCTGGGCATGATGAGTCCGAGGCACCAGCCGATGACCAACCAACCGAGGGAAAGCACGACCAGGTGCGCAACGGCGAGCCATCCGGCCCCACCGGGGAACACGCCCACCGCCTGGTAGGCCACGATGAGCGCCCCGGCGACGAGGATGATCAGCAGAATCAGGACGGGGGTGACAGCCCTCAAGAGCTGCCGTACCGCGCTGCGTTGGCCGGTGGTGCTCAAAGCGCCCAGCAGGCGGTGGCGGCCCGCCTCCCACGCGGCAGCTGCGGCCACTGCCGGGGCGATGACTGCGATGGCGTGGGCGGCCAGTTCACCGGACTCAACCCCATACCTCGATGGCGAGGTATGGGTGGCGTCGTCGATGTACAAACCTGCGTATACCAAGATGGGAAGCACCAGCCACGGTGCGGCCGAGGCGCGGAGATTTGCCCAGGTGATCATTCGGCCGCCTCCAGGAGCGACGCGTAGGCGCTCTCCAGGCGTCGGCCCGGCGCGCAGTCCGGGGCTGCGTGGCCGGCGAATTCCTTCACCGTGCCCCTGAACCTCGGTTTCCCCGATTCGAGGACCACGACCTCGTCGAAAGCCTCGTCGAGGTCGCCGATGTCGTGAGTGGAGACGATCACATGGACGCTGCCGCGCAGCGAAATCAGCAAGTCGAGGAATCGACGCCGCTGATGCGGGTCGAGCCCGACGGTTGGCTCGTCGAGAAGCAGCAGTTCGGCGTCATGGACAAGCGCCTGTGCGATAGCGATCCGCTGCTGCTGACCACCAGACAATGTCTTGATTTTGCTGTTGATTTTTTCGGTGAGGCCTACTCGTTCGATCGCCTCTGTTGCGGCGTGCCAGGCATCACGCTCCTGCATGCCCTTGAGCCAGCCCACATACGCCACATGCTCTCGGCACGTCAGCCCAGGAAGGAATCCAGGGCGTTGTGGCAGCCAGGAAACCTTGCTTCGGTAGGCCCGCGCGTGTTTGCGATTGGCTGGATCAAGCTCCCCGTACTGGATACGTCCCGAATGTGGAATCGAAGCGCTGGCGCCGAGGGAGAGCAGCGTGCTCTTGCCCGCACCATTGGGGCCGAGAAGGACGGTATGGCCGGGCGAGAACGCCAGATCGAGCCGGTCGAGGACCGGACGTGACCTGCGACCGTAACCGAAGGTGCAGGACTGGTATTGCAGGGGCATGGACGAGACCTCGTGAGCAGAAAAGGAAGCCCCCTCGGGGACGCGCCCGCACAGTGCGGGCGCGTCCCCGAGGGAGGGGAAAGGACGCTTAGTACGTTACGGTCAGTGAATCGACCCAGACGTGCACACCCACAAGGGCATCGTTAACAGCGAAGTAGTAGTCGCCGGAGCCGTGGTCATCCCAGTTACCAGAAGAGGTCGACGTGGCGCTGACAAAGCAGTTGGTGAACGAAGCTCGCGTGTAGGCCGGGTCCGGCCCGAGGGTGTCCTTACGGAGGAGGACGGTGACGTTCCTGTCGGTGTAGTCATCCTTGCAGCCGGTGAACTTGATGTTGGTGGAACCGCCAGTGTCGTACCAGCGACGGGACTCGAAGCCCGGACCGGCATTCGACAGAGAGCTGGACCAGCTCGCCGCCTGGGCGGGCGCGGCGATAAAGCCGAGCACGGCGGCTACACCGAGCACCACGGTGCCTATGCGACGACCAGACTCACGCAGGGGCGTCAGACGTGCAGATCTCATGTGTCTTCCCTTGAGTTGATGTGAAGGAACAGTCGAGATGTTAGGTACATGACCAACTCATGATCAACGGCGACTAGCGCTTTACTTTCCCTTTGCTATGCGCTATCCGTCGACGAATCCATTGGTGACAAAAGGGAATTCACAGGTTAATGCGCCGGAATAAAGAAGGCCGAAAAACGCCTCTCTGGCTGATTCTTCGTTGAGTCGACGGGCGCATCCCAGTACCGCTACAGATGCTGCGGGACACTCTCGCCCTGGCCGATCGGTCCCCGCGGCATTCTGCACTGGCTCAAACACAGCCCGAACGCCGTCCTCTTCACCAGCCTGGCCGCCTCCGGCGAACCGATTACCCACCAGCAGCTCGATCAGCACCTGTCCAGCCGACACCTGTCCGACAGCCGCGCCGCCCACGGCAACCTCCGCAACTGGGCCCGCCTCACCGCCCTGAACCGCACCGGCCGCCGTCCTCCGCTGGGCCTTCAGCCTCGGATCAGGCACATAACCCACCACTCGACTGACCACCCGTCTCTACCGGCGGATGTCGAGGGCGTCGAGGTCCGCTCGCCGTAATTCCCCAGTTGCTGACGTGAGCCGACGGTGAGGCGATCCGTGTCAGTCCCACCAGAGCACGACGAGATGCTGCCGTTGGGATGCACCCCGGTAGAACTCGCGCATGGCGTCGAAGGGCACTGTCACGTTGACTGACCGGCCTGGGATGATCTTCTGGTTGGTCGTGCTGGGAGGGGGCGTCCGTGGACAGCGCACCGCCGTCGTACAAGGGCCACCGGTACCCGGTGGAGATCATCGCGCACTGTGTGTGGCTGTACTTCCGCTTCCCGCTGTCGTTCCGCGAGGCCGAGGAGCTGATGCTCGAGCGCGGTGTGCTCGTCTCCCACGAGACGGTCCGCCGCTGGTGTACGAAGTGCGGGGAGGCCTGCGCCAACGGCCTGGGCCGTCGGCGTGTGCAGCCGGGCGACAAGGGGCACCTGGACGAGGTCTTCCTCAGGATCAACGGAGAGCAGACGTTGTCCCGCTCGGAAACACGATTCTGGGGCCTGAGCTGGAAGTTCCCAGATCGCAGGACTGACCGGCACAGCATCTGCGACGATCCTTATCTGCGACGATCCTTCGATGCCGCTATCAGTCGTCGCCGAGCTGGTCCGGAATCTGATCACGATGCCCGCAGTTGTACTGCGCAGCCGCGTAGCGAAGGATGCGGAGGTGATGGCGTTGCGGCACGAGAACGCGGTGCTGCGCCGCCAGATCGCCCGGGTTCGCTACAAGCCCACCGACCGGATCTGGCTCGCCGTGCTCTCCCGGCTGGTCCCACGCGAGCGGTGGCGTCAGGTGTTCGCTGTCACCCCTACCACGCTGCTGGCCTGGCACCGGCGCTTCGTCGCTCGGAAGTGGACGCATCCTCAGCGCAGCCGCCCAGGACGGCCCTCCACCGCGTCCACCGTCAAGCAACTCATCCTGCGCCTGGCGAAGGAGAACTACGCCTGGGGCCACCGCCGGATCCAAGGTGAACTCGCTCGCCTCGGCTACTCGATCGCCCCGTCCACGGTCTGGGAGATCCTGCGCGCCGCCGGCATCGATCCCGCTCCGCAGCGCTCCGGCCCGCCCTGGCGTGAATTCCTCACCGCCCAGGCCCACGGCATCCTCGCTGCCGACTTCCTGCACCTCGACACCATCTCCCTCAAGCGCCTGTACGCCCTGGTCTTCATTGAGCACGACACCAGATGAATCCACCTCGCCGGTGTCACCGCGCACCCGACCGCCCAGTGGACCGTTCAACAGGCGAGGAACCTCGCCACAGCACTGGACCGCCGCATGGATTCCCTGCGTTTCCTTCTCCGCGACCGGGACAGTAGGTACACCAGCGCCTTCGACGCCGTCTTCGAGGCCGACGACGTGGAGGTCCTACTCAGTCCACCGCGGGCACCCAAAGCGAACGCGATCTGCGAGAGAGCCGTGGGCACCCTGCGCCGCGAGGTCCTCGACCGCGTGCTGATCTACAACGAGGCCCATTCCGTAAAGGTGCTGACCGAGTACATCCAGCACTACAACCAGCACCGGCCGCACCAGTCCCGACGGCAACTATCCCCCGATAGCGCCGAACCACCCGCCCCGGCCACCGTCACCGATCTCCAGAACCACCGGATCCGACGAGAATCAATCCTCGGAGGATTGATCAACCAGTATCACCGAGCCGCCTGACCGAGCGACATCTCCACAGCTCACTGCACCGAATCGTATTTTCGGACGGGACAGCCTTCGTCGGACGAACGGCCCGCCGCGATGCCGGGCATGTCGTCCGGGACCTTTGGTTACCGTTGGGACGGCCGATGGCGCCTTGTCATCCGCATGTGAGGAAGGGAGCCTTCGATGACCGATGAGCCGATCTTGGTGCTTGCCGCAACCGGCGGACAGGGCAGGGTCGTGAGTGCCGCGCTGCTGGACCGTGGAGTCCGGGTGCGGGCGCTGGTACGTGACCCTGGCCGAAGCGCCGCGCGGGAACTGGCCGACCGGGGTGTCGAGGTGGTGGCGGGATCCCTGAGCGATCGTGAGTCACTCGCCGCGGCGATGGACGGGGTGGCGGGCGTCTTCGCGTTCACCACTCCCTTCGAAGCCGGTGTGGACGCGGAGGTGAACCAGGGACGGGAGATCCTGTCTGCCGCAACCGGGAAGGGCGTTCCGCATCTCGTGTTCAGCTCTGTGGCCGGCGCCGACCAGGAGAGCGGGGTACCGCATTTCGACAGCAAGGCACGCATCGAGGCGGAGCTGGCCGCAGGCGATGTGCCGTACACGATCCTGGGGCCGACGTACTTCTTCGACAACGCGCTGGGCGGAGCGCAGCGCATCCTCGGCGGCGTACTCGACCTGCCGCTGCCGCCCGATCGGCCGTTGCAGCAGCTTGCCCGCACCGACCTCGGCGCGTTCGCGGCGGAAGTGCTGCTCAATCCGGCTTCCTACGTCGGGCGACGCATTGAACTGGCCAGTGACGCACCCACCCCGACCGAGATGGCGGCCACACTCGGCGCGACCCTGGGGCGGGAGGTCCGCCATGAACAAGTACCGCTGCCGGCGATCAGCAATCCGGACATGCATGCGATGTGGACATTCCTGAACGGCCCTGGCTATCGCGTCGACATTCCCGCCCTTCACGCTGCTCACCCGGAAGTCCACTGGACCCGCTTCGCCGACTGGGCACACCACACGTGGGCGACCGCCCACTGACCATCGCCGTCGGCAGCAAGGTCCTCCAAACGAAGTCTGTTCAGTGGCAGTGGCGCGGTACGGGCGGTAAGGGTGGCTGCCCTGCGAGTCCGCCCGCACCATCTCAGATTTCCGACCACGACAATCGCCTCACGGGAAGGTGCGGCATTCCTTGCGCAAGCACCACGCAGCCGCATGGCTCGGCTCGGCAGGCTGGTGCCGAGCCGAGCCATACTCTTACCCCTCTGCGCACAACAGTTGTTCTCAAGGTGCACAGCAAGCACCGTTGCAGTACTAAGGTCCGGGCGGACGGCCGGAAACTGAGGCCATCAAAGACCCGGTGGGCTGTCTGATCGGCCTGGCCCTGCCCCAGCGGTGCGGCGGCGTCCGGTGCCACGACCGCGTGCTGCTCGACTTCGGGCAGGATTGCCCGCGCTGCGAGGAGAAGCAGGCCGGCCGCTGCGGCCAGCATCACACGGTCGCGGCGGCCGCCGGCGCCGGTAGACGGTTCGCCGTCAGGCCGCGGGCGGCTGGCTGGAGGGCGTGGCCTGGTCGGCGGGCTGGTCCAGCTGCTGCTGGCGGCGCCGCTGCTCGTTGCGGTGCTGTTCGACGCGCTGGGTGAACACCTTCAGCACCTCGCCTTCGCGGCCGTTCCCGTACTCGCCGTACGGGCCGATGCCGAGCCGGACGGCGTTGGCCTCCTCCTCGATGGCGTCGGCGGTCTGCTGGAGGAAGTAGCTGCGCTCGCGGAACTTGTAGTAGCCGGTGAACATCGCGGCCACCGTGATGGCGAAGCTGATGCCGGTCAGGGTGACGCTCTGCCAGGTCAGCTCCTTGCCGGTGTCCAGGGCCGCGATCGTGGTCGTGGAGGCCGAGCCGATCATGATGAGAGTCTGCAGACTGTTGTGAATGCGCCGGTACTTACGGCTGTCGGCCTGGTACTGCTCGATCGCGGTGGTGACTTCCTCGCGGTAGAGCTTGCACCGCTCGTCCAGGCCCGGGTTACTCCTGGCCTTCTGCTGCCACAGCGACTCCTGCGCGGAGGCGAGCTGCGCCTCCAGGCGCTGGAGGGTCGGCACGTCCCGCCCGCCGAAGCGGACGCCGATCAGCGCCAGCAGGGACATCAGGAGCAGGCTTCCGCAGATCAGGTCACCCACGACGAACCGCGCCGGGTCACCTGTGGTGAGCCAGGCGATGCCCGTGCCGGTGACGGCGGTGAGTAAGGACAGCCAGCAGATCACCGCCCCGGCACGCCAGATGCGGTCCAGCCGCCGGCGTCGGGCGAGCTTCTCCTGGGCGTCGATGACGAGGTTGGTGGTCACCACATAGATCCGTTCGTCGGCGTCCCGCTGGCGGGCGTGAATCCGTTCGGCTTCGTCCCGCTTGCGGGCGTTGATCAGGTCGTCCGCGTCCTGGATGCGGCGGGGCGCGTCGTCGTCGAAGTCGCGGGCCACGAGCTCAGCGGGCGAACGCTTCGGTCAGGCTGATGCGGTAGCCGTCCTCTTCCATCAGCACGACGGTGACACCGAACGGGTCGGGGTGGTCCAGCTCGATGGGGGTGAAGGAGAAGTTCACCGCGGCCTGGATGGGCGGGACCAGTTCGCCGCCGGACTGCGGCGCGGGGGCCGGCCTCCAGTCGGGGGCCACCGACGCCCAGCCCTCGGGGCTGCGGGACAGGAGCTGCTCGGTGTAGGGGAACTGGTGCAGGACGTGCCCGCCCGGGGTGGCGAGCACCATGTTCAGGCACGGCGCCGGGCCGACGATCGGCAGCTCGCAGGCGGTGGCGACGTCGTGGGTCTCCCAGGCGAGGACGACCTCGTCCGCGCCGGCCGCCGCGGCGATGTTCGCGAGTTCCGCGATCCCGGCGAGCGCGTCCTGGCCGACCTTGAGCGGGCGGACCCAGATCAGCCCGACCAGCTCGCCGCGTACCAGCGGCATCATCAGCGGGCTCGGCACGACCCCCTCGCCCAGCGAGGCGGTGTACGTCTCCTTCGCGACGCCGACCAGTCCGTCCCACATCCGTGCTTCCACGGGAATCCCCCTGCCGTCCGTTGATCCAATCACCGCACCCTGTCACGGGGTTCGAGGCCGTGTCAGCGGGATGATCAGCCAGCGTGCGGCGGGGGAGAAGCCGGATTCACGCGGTGCCAGCTGCGGGGCACCAGCGCGGCAGTGCTGGATTGTCCCACGCGCCCAGAGCCTCACCCAGGCAGGCGGCGACCGGCTGGCCCCGATTGGGCAGGACCACGTCCAGCACCGCCAGGCCGATGCCACCTACAGCGTCGCGCTGTGTCGTGCGCGTGCCGAGCATGCTGGTCCGGGCCCCGGCACACCACGGCTGAGAAGAGCCTCGTAATGCAGGAGCGGGACCGCTACCACGGTCCAGGTGGCGATCCCTGCACATGCCGAAGCAACAGGAACGACGACTGACCGGACACCGGAGTCGGCGTGGCGGACAGTGACAGCAACCGGCCGGTGCACCGCCGGAGGGGCTGGGGCCCTCGGCTGCGGGTTGTCATGGTCCCCGACCGTACGGACCGCGCTCAGCAGGGCGGGGGGCAGCGGGACCGGAGCGGTCGCGCCCCGGGGCGGGCTGATCTCCGGGGCGCGGAAAGCCGGGCGGCCTATGGTCGGGTCAGGGGGCGGGGGTGTAGGTGACGGGGGTTCCGCCGCAGCCGGCCGCGATGTCCAGGAGCCGGTCCTTCTCGAGCTCGTCCACGGCCAGGTCCCAGCGCAGTTTGGTCGCGGTCCATTCCGCCGCGTAGCGGCACA
>NZ_JBSFFY010000117.1:0-10379 GCF_053596315.1 Streptomyces sp. NPDC001732 | reverse complement strand
ACTCCGGCGGACAGTGCTCCATGACCACGACACGTCCATCTCTCAGATCCTCAAGATCCACTATCCCGGGTGTCCAAGATCAGGGGTGAAGGCCCCTGGCCGTCACCTGCTCCGTTTGCTCGCTCAACCTTCGAGATGTTGTCAATTTAACGGGTGCTTGATCATCTGCCGCTGTGCCGGGATGCCGGGGTGTTCCGGGGTGCGGTCTTGATGCCTGGTTCAGGCCGCGGCGGGCAGGCTGATGCCGCCGGTGACGTGGTCCCAGATGGTGAAGCGGAGGGTCATCTCGAATCGGCGTTCGGCGGCTGTCCGGAGGTGGCGGCAGACGCGGAAGTGGGGGCTGATGCCGCTGAACGCGGACAGGAACCGTTGCGCGGATCCAGGCGAGCGGAAGCCCTTCATGGCGCGTTCGCGCTGGCGGGTGGGCTGGTGGGAGTTCTCGGCCCGGTTGTTCAGCCCCTTGTGGGCGCGGTGCTCGACCGAGCTCATCAGCGCGCGGTGGGCGACCGGGTAGCTCTTCAGCTTGTCGGTGACCAGTACCCGGGGCACGCGGCGCTGCTTCTTCATCAGCTTGGCCAGGAACCGCTTGGCGGCCTTCGCGTCCCGGCGGGACTGAACCAGGACGTCCAGCACGTTCCCGTACTGGTCGACGGCCCGCCACAGGTACTGCCGCTCGCCGTTGATGTCGCCGACCTGGCCGGCGCCCTCCTGGAACTCGCGTCCAGCGACCGGTCCGGCGTTCACCACCTGGCAGGAACCGACCCCGTGAGCCGCCACGAACTCGGCACCCTCATCGCCCGGCGTGACGGGCTCGACGCCTCCCGGCTCCCTACCGGCCTGCGGGCCGACAGCGCACTTCCCGGAGCACTCGATGTCCGGCTCGACAGCCGTGCCACCCAGGAACGGCTCCGGACCAGGCTCCGCGGCGCCCGCCAGTTCCTCGCCCGGGGGACGTGACCTCCACTTCCGAAGCGACGCGATCGCCCACGCTCGGACTCCGATGAGACCACGCGGACCGCGATGAGGCAGGACGGCTCCGGAGCGTGTGCCCTGGTTCCGCAAGAGCCAGCTCGGCTGAGAACACCGTCCGGGCCAGTTCCCACACCACCTGGCAGCCCTGCAGGTCACAGCCCCACCCGCTGCCAACTGAAATGAGACGGGACAAGGGTGGCCGCCCGCCTTCCCGGCGGGCGGCTCGCCATCGCTCAACCCGCTCACTCCGTGCAGCGACTGAAGCGACCAAACCTCAGCACAGCGGGGACTGGCGGAACCTTTTGCAGCCCCGTCAGCCAGTTCCTTGGCGCCGAGCGCACCGATTCGAGAATCAGGTCGGCGAATGCACCGAGGGATACCAGCCCGGACAAATCCGAGTCCGTACGTCACGCTGGTACTGCACGGCCCGGACTGCCGAGTCTCACGGTGTCCCCGCGCCCGGACGACGCATAACGGGCCGTGCCGCACACCACCACATCCGAGCCCGCCGTGCGGCACCCCCCAGCCGCACAGCGGCTCAACCCCGGCCCCACCAGCACCCCCCGTTGGTGGGGCCGACGCATGCCACGACACGCCCTTCATGAGAGCGACGAGGGAATGTGAGGGAAGTCACCGCCGGAGCCCGTGGGCCTCGCAAAGACTCGAAAGATCTCGAAAGATCTGGCGATGCACAGTGCCAGAGATTTCAGCCAACGCTGTACTAGAATGTCTGGAATTTCCCCATGGTGTCGTCAAGTCCCTTTGTGGGGTCATCGGTCTGACGCACCGCCCAACTACACTTCGCACCAACGCAAAAGGAGCCCCGCTTCCTCGACGCGGTTTCCTAGGCCATGGGTCGAGAGGGCTCCTTGCGCGGCGTCCAAGCATCAGCAAGACGGAAGGACTCCGAATGCAGCGTAACGCGAAACCACCCCTTGAGCCCAGTTTCGGTGTGGACAGAAAGCGTGGACCAGTTGCCCGCCACCTGCGGAAATGGCTGGTCAGCCATGGACAGAGCGTCCACACAAGTTTCATGTGCGGCGTGGCGTACCGGCTCGGTGACTTCGCCACAGGCCTGGTCATCGCCTGGCTCATCGCCCGCTACTGACCCGAACGGGGTGAGGCCAGCGCTTTGACGCCGGTCTCACCCCGCCCATCTGCCACGGCACCGCGACCTGGGCCCTTCATCACGAAGCCTCCGGATGCTCCCGGAACCAGGCGACCATCCTCTGGAGCGGCTGCGACACCGCGAACGAGTTCCCATTCGCCCCCAGGTTGTCCATCCCGTAGTGCTCGGCCCGCTTCTCCGCCAGGTCCACGAACCCGATCGGCTCCCCGAACTTCACCGGGTCCTCAGCCTTCATCGCCTCCCGCACATCCATCGCCGCGACCAGCTTCGCCGCAGTCAGATCCTGGCACTCATCCGCGGTCTCGCACCCGGGAGCCGCAGCCGTCGAGTACGCGGCCAACGCCTCCTGAACACCCATCACCGACGGCTTCGCCGACACGGTTGACTCCCCGCTGGCCTCACCGCCCCCGCCGCTGAAACCACACCCTGCGGCCCCGAACACCAGCACCACGACAACCGCTATCCCCAACCCGCGTATACGCCTCATGCGGCGCAGGATGCCACCCGTACCGGGCGGGGGGAAGGAAAACCCCCGCATCAGGGATCATCAAGGTAGGCGCGGGGCCTGACAACGACACAGCGGGAGCCCCGACCGCCATGCCAGCCTCCAAAGCCCAGCAAGCCGAAACTGCCGAACGTCGCATAAAACTGCTGCGCCTGCGCATTCAGGGCGTCAAGTACGACGACCCGCGCATCCTCGACCTCGGCTACAGCACCCCCGGCGCCGCCAGCAAGGATGTCATCCGAGCCCTCCAGGCCCGCCGCGACGCTGAAGCGGCCGAGGTCAGCGTGTACCGGCAGCAGGAGAACGAGCTCGACTCCCTCCTCGAAGCCGTCTGGCGCAAGGCCACCACTCCCAGCCCCATCTTCGACCGCGAGGGCATCGAGGTAGCACGCGAGATCGACCTCAAGGCCGTCGACACCGTCCTCAAGCTCATGGACCGCCGTGCCAAGCTCAACGGCCTCGACATGCCCGTCAAGGCCGAGGGGTCCGGCCCTGGCGGATTCCCGGTCCGCCTGACCTCCGTTACCAGCGATGAACTTCGCAACCTCATCCGCACTGCCGGGGACCCCGACACCCCCGACGACGAAGACCTCGAGGACACCGATTTCGACAGCGGCGACCTGGATGACGACAACACCTGACCTCGGCACCAGCCCTGCCGCCGAGGCCGAGGAACTCCTGGACGTCGTCAACGCCTATCGCAGCCTCAACCGGGCCCAGCGGCGCCGGATCGCGCACTCCGCCAGCCCCGAGCTCCGCCTCGTCCTCGCCGGCGTCGAACGCGACATGGCCCTGAAGCGGTCCCCAGGGGCCATGTCCGCGATTCTCACCGACGGCAAGGAGCGGCAGGCCCGTCACCTGGACCTCATCGACCAGGTCTTCCGCGACATCGCCTGCGGTATCCCCCGCAAAGTCCTCACCACCATGCCCCCGCGCCATGGAAAGAGCCGCCGTGCCGCCCGGGGGGCGCCCCTCTGGTACCTGTCCCGCCACCCTGACCACCGGGTGATGATCGCCTCGTACTCCGCCGATCCTGCGGACGACCATGGTCGGTGGATCCGCGACGCCATCAACGGCTACGGCGACCAGATCGGCCTCTACCTCCACGCCGGCTCCAAGGCCGCCAACCGGTTCGACCTCGCCGATGAACATGGCAACCGTCTCGATGGAGGACTGGTTACCGCCGGAGTCGGAGGAGGCCTGACCGGCAAGGGTGCACACCTCGCCATAGTCGACGACCCGATCAAGGACGCCGCCGACGCTGAATCGCCCACCATGCGACGCCGCTTGTGGGACTGGTGGGCCTCCGTCCTGAACACCCACATCGAGCCTGGCGGCAGCATCCTGGTAATCCAGACCCGCTGGCACGAACAGGACCTCGCCGGACGAATCCTCGCCGGAGACGACGCCACCGACTGGACCATCCTCGACCTGCCTGCCATCGTCGACAGCGAAGACGACGCCCTCGGCCGCCCCGTCGGCACCCCCCTCTGGCCCATCCGGTACGGGCGCAAAGCCCTCGAGAAGATCCGCCGTGCCGTCGGCGAACGCGTCTGGTGGTCCCTCTACCAGCAAAAGCCCCGCCCGCTCGAGGGCGGCGTATGGAAGTGGCCATGGATCACCGACAACCGGCTCACCCCCATGCAGTTCCGCGGCGTCGACCTCACGCGCATCGTCGTCGCGGTCGACACCGCAGGCGGATTCGACGACGTCAACGATGAAACCGGGCTCTGGGCCGGCGGGCGCGACGCTGCCAGGCAGATGTATGTCCTCGCCGACCGGTCCGGCCGCATGGGCGCCGACACCTGGGGCCACGCCGCCTACCGCCTCGCCATCGAACTGTCCGCCGAGGCCATCGTCGTTGAGTCGAACTTTGGCGGCGACATGGCCAAGCAGATCATCCGTCAGGCCTGGAAGGACCTCGAGACTGCAGGCGAGACGAAGGGCATGCTGATGCCCTCAATCATTGAGGTGCACGCGAAGCAGGGGAAGCGGCTTCGCGCCGAGCCGATTGCCCAGCTCTACGTCCAAGGCATGGTCCACCACGTCGGAGAGTTCCCCCGGCTTGAGGGGCAGCTCGTCACCTGGATCCCAGGCATGGACAGCCCGGACCGGATGGACGCCGCTGTGCACGGGCTCACCGAGCTCGCCAACCCGGCCGTCGCGTCCGTGGGTAGCTCCCCGTATGCCGACCAGCGCTTGTCTGGTAGGCGATGACCATCAGCACTGCTGTCCGGCATTGCCGGATCCGTATTTGATCAAGAGTGATTCCCGGATCCGTAATGCCACCCGGGTGGACTTTTTGATATCACGATCCCAATGCTGCGGTTCCGCGACTACATTGGGCGCTGGCTCACCGACCGCACTACGCAGTGCGCTGAGGTGGACCAAGGGAAGCGGGGCCGGTCCCGAAGGACGCGACCCCGCCAATGTGGTGCGAAAGCCGGGCTAGCTGTTGAGCCAGAACGTCAGATTGAGAGCCACCTCAATCAGCGCGACGTAGAAGGCCCAACGGTCCCAGTCCGGCTGTTCGCCGTTACCGATCATGATTCCTCTGTTCTTCGGGTGCCCGAAGGGTGACTCCCTTCCGGCCTAGGCCCGGAAGGGAGGATCGAGGAACGGCAACGCCACGGCACAGACTCTAGGCGGCCAGCTCTGCCAAGCGGCCATGAAAAAAGAAAAGTTCAGCCACATCGCCGAACAAACGACTGCTTCAAAAGGTTTCAGAATCAAGCGCACGTGGTACGGCAGCGCCTGCCCGGCACATCCGGGGCAGCGTTCGTTCAGGCCGCCCGTACGCTGATCACATGGCGCGGGGCCTGATACGGAGGCGTGCCCCGTGGGCCTCAAGAGCCTGGTCATCGACGCCTGGTCGTGGCTGAACTACAAGCCCGTCTACTCCGACCCGTCGCTCGGCATGCCCAACCGCAGGGCTTTCCCCGAGGCCCACGCCTCCTGGGTGCCGGCCGCCGACGAGCGCCGCCTCGCTGCGTACAAGCTCCTCGCCGCCTACGACAACAACCAGGCTGGCGAACTTGCCGAGCTCCGCGACGGCCCCTCCGCCCGCGAGCGCCGCGAGTTCGGCAACCCGTCGATGTTCATCGACACGCTCGTCGCGCACGTCATGGGCCGCGAGCAGCACCTCACCGTTCCCGGCGCCGAACAGACCGACGGCGAGAACGAGACCGCGGCCGGGCATTGTCACGTTGTTGGCTGCGTGTGCCTCTGACGGTGTGTCGGGTGTGGTGGGGCCGGGTTCCGGCTCCGTGCTCAGGCCGCGGCAGGCTGGCCGGCGGCGGCGGCGGTGGCCTGGTCCCGGATGGCGAAGCGGGTGGTCATCTCGGTGCGGTATTCGGGGGCGGTCATCAGGTGGCGGCGGGGTCGGAAGTGGGGTGGGATGCCGCTGAACGCGGCCAGGAACTGCTGGGCTCTGCCGACGGAGCGGAAGCCTTTCATGGCGCGTTCGCGCTGGCGGGTGGGCTGGTGGCTGTTCTCGGCCCGGTTGTTCAGGCCCTTGTGGGCACGGTGCTCGACGGAGGGCATCACCTCGCGGTGGGCCGCGCCGTAGGAGCGGAGCTTGTCGGTGACGACCACCCTGGGCACCGTGCGGGTCGTCTTGAGCGGTGTGCGGAAGAACCGCCTGGCCGCAGCGGTGTCCCGCCGGTTCTGTACCAGGATGTCGAGCACGTTGCCGTCGGCGTCGACGGCCCGCCACAGGTACGTCTGCTCTCCGTTGATTCTGATGAAGACCTCGTCCAGGTGCCCCTTGTCGCCCGGCGGCGCAGGCCGTTGGCGCAGGCCTGCCCGAACTTCGCACACCAGCGGCGGACGGTCTCGTGGGAGACGAGCACACCGCGCTCGAGCATCAGCTCCTCGACCTCGCGGAACGACAGCGGGAAGCGGAAGTACAGCCACACACAGTGCGTAATGATCTCCACCGGGTACCGGTGCCCCCTGTACGACGGCGACGTACTGCCCACGGACCACCCCTCCCAGCACGACCAACCAGAAAATCATCCCAACCGGTCAGCCAACGTGACAGTGCCTCGACGACGCCTTCGACGTGCTGGAGCTGCGCTGGCACGAGGCTCTGTCCAGCACGGACGTGGTGCGCTTCGCGTGGTCGGTGCTGCGGAGCAGCGTGATGGTGCGGGCTCCGCACGTCGATGGCCGCCCGGATCTGGGGACGGCGGTATTCGACACCGTGGCGCTGGATCGGGCGGTGTCCGACGAGGAGAAGTTCGCCCAGCTCGAGGAGTCCAGCGCGTTGTTCAAGGTGCTGAGCCGTCTGCCCGACCAGCAGCTCGACGTGATGGTCCTGCGTCACCTGCGCGGCATGCCTCCCTCCATGGTGGCCGACGTCCTCGGCGTTCCGATTGCCTCCGTCCGATCCGATGAGCGGCACGCCATGCATGTGGTGGAAACCGTTCTCGGCACTGAAAGCGACCCCGAAGGGAATGCACTGTGACCGCTATCGACGAGCTCCTCTCACGGGCCCGGCTGTCCGACCATCCGAGCAGGCCGGAGGATCCGTACAGCAGGATCTCCGGAGCGGACGGGCCCGCGGCCGACGAGTCCGGCGCCGGCTTCACGAACTCGCTGAGCGAGGGGGCGCAGGACCTGCTGGCCCTGTGCGAGGCACTGGTGGCGCGCACCCCCGCCTCCGCACTGAGCAGGTTCGTGACCGAGCCACTGCCCGATCCGGACGGGGCCCGGGTACTGGGCTGCATCCTCCAGCTCGCCGAGTCGGAGGACGGGGCCCGGTCGTGGTGGCAGTACGCCTCCGGAGCCGGAGACAAGGCCGCGTCCTACTGCCTGTACCTGCACCACCTGTCCCTCGGCGAGACCGACGCCGCGGCGTAGTGGTACGAGCAGACGCAGACGGACAACTACCCGGATCCCTCCACACCGGCGAAGCCTGCCTCCGTCCGGACAGAGCTGCAGGGGTCCTGGACCGTGCCGGAGACGGTACGGAGCGCCGACACCAGCACGCCGACCCTGCTGCGGGTGTTCCGCCAGCTCATCCGCCGAAGCGGCCGTCGACGCTCCGAGGCCGTCGACGCCCTGATGCAGTACCTCCCCACAGCCGTCGCGGTCGGGTACGTCCACGACGACCCGGACGTCGACCTGCCCCTGCCCGGGCCCGACTTCGCCGAGCAGGTCGGAATCCTCGTCGCGGCCCCGTCCTCGCCCGGCCGGGAAGACAAGCCCCGCCGTCAAGGAGGCGGGACGGTCCGCATCAAGCGCAGAAACGACTCCGGCGGACACCAGCGGGCCGACGAAGAAGTGGAAGGCGCCGTACGAGGCGGCAGATGACGAACCAGCAGGAGCCCGGCGCGGCAACGGCGCCCGTCGACGGCGGTCTTCTTCGTCCGTCCAGCCGGGCGACGGCGACCGTCTCGGCGTCCGTACGATCGGGGAGCATGACGACCCGCCGCCGGCTGGGCCCCGGCCCCGCCGAACACCGCTCCCCCGCCGAGACGAACGCCGACGTCACCGGCCCTGTTCATCCCCGGGTCCAGGCGGCCGACGCAGACCTGGACGGGGGCACCCTGTACCGCCCCGACCTCGACTCGCTTGCCGACCTGCGCGCCCGCGGAGTACTCGGCCACCGCCCCGCGACACCGGATCCCACCCCTCGCACCTACGGCCACGGTGCAGGGGCACGGACGGAGAGCTGACAGGGCAACCGCCGACACGGGTCAGCTCGTGGCTGCAGTGCCTTGGTAGCGGTTGTCCGGGCAGCCAGCCGAGGTGCGTGCGTAACAGTGGCCGCAGTCCGGGGCCTTGGCCGCGGCCCTTTGCTCGCGGCCTTGTGCCCACCGGTGCCCAGTGGATCCGGGGGCTGCAGCAGCTCTGTCCCGGACGCTGTCCCGGACAGGGCACTGACCAGGCCGGACAGCTCTTCCCCTGTCCGGAACAGCTTTCGCTGCTGCCCTTTCTCTCTGCCTTCCACCAACCTAGAGACCGTCAAGTGGGGGGCGCCTGGCGGAATCCGTAGGCGAACAGAAGACCCGGCGTCAACACAGCAGCGGTACGCGAGTGCGTCCGCCTCCTTGGCAAGGTATGGGAAACCGTCAGAAGACCCACTCAGGAGGAACCAGTGAAACACCGTCTCAGGGCGTGGCAGATGGCGATCGCGGCAGGGATGGCTGCGGCGGCTGTGCTCGTTTCTCAGGGAACGGCGCAGGCTGCCACCATCCGGTGCTACACCAACCCCAGCTACTTGGGCCACGCCTCCTACGACAAGACCTCCGGATATCTCTACGTCGACGACACGGCCAAGGACGGTCGACGCGTGATCGCGGAAGCATGGCGGGGTGCTTCGTTCCTGGGGTGGGCCCAGGACGCCAACGGAAGCGACAACGGCTCCGGATCCATGGTGTACATCGGAACCTTCTCCTCCGGGAACATCGAGGTCAATGTGTGTACTCAGGACGGGACCGACAGCACTACGCGGGACGACTGCAACCCGACTCTGATCTCCCTCCCGTAGGCGTAGGCCCCGGGCCTTCGGGGTTCCGGTTCCGGGGTACGCCAGCTGGGAGCCGGGCCCCGGCTGCGACGTGATGAGCCGCTCCATCCAGCTCCGCTCCATTCAGGAGTGCAACCGGGGCACGGCGAGGGTGCCATGCCGCCCGTCCCGGCCAGCACCTCCACCACGCCCCGCAGCGGCACCGCGACCGTGCCCGTGGTGTGGGCCGGCACACCACGGGCACGGGACGACGCCCCGTTCGTCCTCGTCGACGACTCCCCCGCCGACAGCCGCCTGCGGCGCCGGTGCGCGCCGATGGCGATCGTCATTACCGATGACTGCATCACCTGGCGAGACGGCCTCGCTCACTGCTACTTGGCACCATGACCGCAGCGAGCGAGCGGCGCCTTCTCAGGGCCACCGGCGGAGCCGTTGACTCGTGTTGTTCAGGCCCCGTCAGCTGCGGGAACGGCTTTCGGCCGCGTGATCGACTTCAGTTCCATCCGCCGGTTCACCAGGTCTCCGCTGGTGGGTGACTCCCAGTACGGGTGGGTGCTGACAGCTTCGGACAGGGCCAGGCACTCCTGGCGGAGTCCGTCGATGGCGGCCTTCTCCTCGTCCGTCCAGCCGGGCGACAGCGGTCGGCCCCCGTGACCTCACCGGTGTGCGAATGCTCCTTCCCCGGCCACCCATCGTGCGGCTCCACGGACCAGGGCAGGGCACGCCCGAGCGCCTCGTGCCCCGCGGTGGCCTGGTGCAGACGGACCTGAGCAGCGTAAAGATCATCGGGGAATGTCGTCTCAGCCATGCCTGAATGATGCTTGTGTTCGATTTTTGGTTCGGGGAGGCGCTGCCGGGGAATGGCGGGTTCGTCGATTGTCATCGTGAGTTCGACGCTGGCGATGCCCCGGCGGGGCAGGGGCGCGCTGGGGACCCAGGTCTTCTCCCCGAACCGGCACGTTCATCGGCGTCCCTGCCGGAGAAATGCAGGTCCTGGCTCGTCTCCGGCTGTGGTTCCTCGGCCGGGGGCTGCTCGCTGCGGTACTCGGTCCAGGTGTTTTGGTCCTCGGCCGGAACCCACATGTAGCTTCCGGTTGGCGCTGTCACGTTGTTGAGTGTGTGAGTGCCTGACGGTGTGCCGGGTTCCGGCTTTCGTGCTCAGGCCGCGGCGGGCCGGCCGGCGGCGGTGACCTGGTCCCATATCGCGAAGCGGACGGTCATCTCGGCTCGGTGTTCGGGCGCGGTCATCAGGTGGCGGCGGGGGCGGAAGTGGGGTGAGCTGCCGCTGAACGCGGCCA
>NZ_JBSFFY010000116.1:0-10616 GCF_053596315.1 Streptomyces sp. NPDC001732 | reverse complement strand
TCAAGCCCCCACCCTCCGGATAACGCATACCACCGGCATATCGCAGGGATCATGAACCGTCACTACCCGACGACAACCCGAAAACCTCAGTAACTCATGCGGCGAATGCCTTCTGCACCGCTTCGCGGAACCGCGTTGAGGTGGCGAAGGCCATGTTGCTGGTCTGCTGGTACGCCGCATCGTGGTGCAATTCGATGAGACTGCGCGCAATGGCCAACAGTGACATCGCCCAGTGGTAGAGCTCCTTCGACTCCCCGAGCTCGATCTCAGCGATTGCTTCATTCATTCGGGTAGTAAGCCTGGCTAGCTCGTCATGGTTTGCCCTCTGCTGGTCTTCGCTAAGGGGGGCACCAGCCCCGATGCTCGCGCCGTCATGACACGACGCGGCCAGATGACTCAGGGCCCTGTAGTGCAGGTTCAACTGGACGCAGGCATCCAGGCGACGACCTCGAAGCCACTGCTTGCGCTGCGCTTCGGCCTGAACATCTGCCTGGTAGCGCGCAGCCTGACCCTGGAGGCGACCAGCCATTACGGCGCCGCCCGCCCCGATCGCAGTGCCTAACAAGGCTCCTGCGGCCGCGATCAGGCCTACGAGAGCCTCGCTGTCCATCCGTCCCCCCGCTCCAGCAGTCCGTGAACTCGCAGCGTGACACCTGGTCACCGTGCCAAGCGACCGTGCTCAAGTCCTTCGTGCTGACGACTGTATCGAGTTTCAACAAGGCCGAGTTCAGCAGCCGCCGGTGGGGGCTTCAGTCGTGGGGGCGGCGTAGCGCTTGAACTGCAGATGCGGGGTCCTCTCGATCGAGGTCACAGCCCACCCCGCCCCGGACGACATCCGACGTCACCACCAACGGCGCTGAGCTGAACGGGTGACGGGTGGCCCTACTCAGGACCTCGAGATCACCCCGTGGCGGGTTTCTGGCATACCTGGGGCACACCCCTACCTGGGCAGGACTACACGGTGACACCAGATGCCCGGTTCTCGGCGTTGGAAAGCTGGGCCGGCTCCGTACGGGGAGAGTCCTCGTACCAGCAGAACGGGCGCAGGACATCCGCGGCCGCGAAAGCCCGGGTTGCGGCCCCGACCACGCTGCCCGGCTCGACACGGGCCCCGTCGATCGAGGCCAGCATCCGGGCCCCGTGATGCTCGCACCCCGCGGCCGCGCCGCCGCTGCCGTCGAGGACTGTCACTGCGTCCTGCGGACCAGCGCACGGGGTCGGGTCGTCAGAGTGCGCAGCGGAACACCGGATGCTGTCCTGTGGGGTGAGGTCCAGGTCCACGGCGGTCTCCTGCGGGGTGCTGGGCTTGTTCGGCCAGTCTGGCAGCGTCTACTGACAGCCGGGGCGAAAACCAGGCGAGTTCAGTCGACCTGGTGGTCGTCGTGCCAGGCCGAGGGCGGCATTGACAGGCCGGGGACACCACGACTGCGCCCCAAGCGGTCAGACCAGCGCTTCCACCATGGCGAGTTCTGCCCGAAGGTCGAAGCCGGCACTCGATCCGCCCGTTGCAGGCATCGGCGCGGACACTCGCAGAAGGCGCTGGGGCGGGGGGCAGTACGGGTTCTCGGTCTCGATGACCTCGGTGTCCAAGGCGTTGGCCCAGCGACCCAGACGGGTCCTGAGCACGTCTTCTTTACCCACCAGTTCGGCGGACGCGTGCCTGCTCCTCCACTCCCACACGAGACGCTCTCCAAGTTGCTGCTCAAGGTTCTGGATCCGGGCCAGATTCGGGTATTTGTCGCCCGTGGCAGCGGTGAGTACTTCAACCTGATGGAGCTGGAACGCCCTGGCTGCGGGGTTCTTTCCCTGGTGCGGGTTTGTGGGGCTTGCCCAGCCGCAGGAGCAGGAAGCGTTCCAGCCGTCCACGTGTGTGTAGCAGCCGCGGCGGACTGGGTTATGGCTTTCGATCGTGCGCGTGTGGCCGGGTGTTCGGAGAGCCTCGCCGTAGGCCGGCCTGCGATGGATGCGCACGGCATTCCCTGAGGGAACGTGCCTGACGAGCGGCGGCGCCTCTAGTTCCTGAATCGGGGTGTAGTCGTCAGGGTGTTTGCCACCCAGGGTCCAGATGCTTTGGCGCTGGGTGATCTCAGTGATACGGAGAGGTCCGTCAAAGTGGTCGGTGATGTCACCGAGGCGGACCTGCGCGGGTGCCAGGACGTAGGTGATGTAGCCGTCTTTGGGGGCATGTCCGGTCATGGACAGCATTCTGGCGAGCAGCAGTCTTGATTGTGACGTCTTGACACCATCTGGTGAACGTGGCGGCTTGGCGCACAGTCGTGCCCCCGGGCCAGAGCGCTGATCCGGGGGCACAAGGGGCTGGGGTGAAAACCGATCACCGGTGGTGAGTCAGACCCAGCCCGGGGACACCGTACCGCCAGCACACATCTGGTAGGCCATACGGGCAGGCCTGCGTGGCCCACGTGTCGCATGGTGCAGGGGAAGGCCCCGAGCTGGGTCTGAGCGCCTGTGCGCCCCGTCTGGCCCCTCCCCGGGGGCGGACCTGGGACGGACCGTCGGGAGCATGGGCGGATCCTGCGGGAAGTGCCACAGCCTGTCGGTGCTCGACGATCTGGTGCACGTCGCTCCTGGGGAGTGGTGGTGCGAGAGGTGCTGGGAGGACTGGGCGTGCGACGGCCTGGTCGAGGGCCGGAACCGGGGCGAGGACGACTCGCCGACCATGCCGGCTGGTGACCCGGATGAGGCGCAGCACCGGCGAGGGAGGGCGGCGTAGGGGCCGCGCCCGGATGCTGCCCGGCCCCTGGTGCGCCCGGGTGGCCGTATGGCGCCCCAGGGGGCGTACAACGCCGCTGGCCACCATTCCTGGCGGTGGCCGCGGCAGTGCGGAAGTTTGGCGCGCGGGGGCGTATACGACCGATTCCGCCCCCAGCCCTACGGCAACCAAGCAGAAGCAAGGACGATCGTTGCAGGAGCAGGAGTTCCGATGGCAGTGAGAAGTCCAGTAGGAACCGGACCCATGGCACTACCGAAGCCCACGGTGCCACCAGTGAACCTCGCGCCGTTGAAGTCCACCGTGGCCCCGGAAAACCCCGCGTCGCTGAAGTCCACCGTGGCTCCGGAAAACCTCGCACCGAAGTGCACCGTGCCGCTGGAGAACGTCGCGCTGCCGAAGTACACCGTGCCGCCGGAAAACGCGGCGCGGGTGAAACTCACGGTGCCGCCGGAGAACGTGGCGCGGAGGAAGTACACGGCGCTGCCGGAAAACGCGGCGCGGAGGAAGTACACGGTGCCGCCGGAGAACGCGGCGCCGCTGAAATTCACCCCGCCGCCGGAGAACACTGCGTAGCCGAAGTCCACGGTGCCGCTGGAGAACGCGGCGCCGCTGAAGTCCACGGCGCCGCCGGCGAACGTCGCGGCGCCGAAGTCCACGGCGCCGGCGAACGTCGCGTCGCTGAAGTCCACAGTGGCGCCGGAGAACACCGCACCGCGGAAGTCCACAGTGGCGCCGGAGAACGCGGCGCCGCTGAAATCCACCCTGCCTCCAGAGAACACGGCGCCGCGGAAGTCCATGTCGCCGTCGATGGTGACGCCGGTGAGGTCGAGGTCACAGCCTTGCCAGGAACGGTGGGCTCCCTGGGGGCGTCGGTAGTGGTCGCCAATGAGGCGCAGGATGGTGTGCCGGACCTTACGAAAGGCCAGGTAGCCGTGCCGTTCCTCTTGGTGGGCGGGGTCGTCGCCCGGGTCGGGGGTGAAGGGGAGTTGGAGGTAGGCGCACAGGACGTCGATGCAGGTCTGACGGAGGCTGTCGTCGGGGGCGTCGTCGGCGAGGCCGGCCAGGGCGTGGACCCCGCCGAGTCGGACTGCGGGTGAGTCGGATCCGAGTTTGTCGACGGCCTGGGAGAAGCGCTCGGTGTGGAGCCGGGTTGCCTCGCGGTGGGCGCCGGCTTCGTCGACGCGCTGGCGGCGGTAGGCGACAACCAGGGCGACGAGTGCACCGGCCCCGGCTACCACCCCGAAGGAGAGCTTCACCAGGTCGAAGAGCGTCTTCGCGTCGAGCTTCGCGGTGGTGTCGATCTCCTGGAAGTCCAGCAGGGCGATCAGGCTGTAGAAGACGCTGCCCGCCGCCAGGATCGCCGCAGCGAAGATGGCTATCAGGGCCCAGCCAACCTTCCAAAGACGTAACTCCCGGCCGTCTCTGGCCGCCCGCGGTCCTCGATTCGCTGCCATGCAGTGGACGATAAAGCGCGGCCACCTCCAACACGGGCGCTTTCGTCAGCTGGCCGCTAGAGGACCGATTCCTCCTTCTCGGGCCACTGGATCGCGTATATGGCGGTGCGACTGTTCCACCGCGATCTGGGGCAGGGTTCACCAGTCGCCGGACGGTCCGGCGCGGGGAGGGAAACCCTGATGAGCCAAGATCTGAACGCTGAGCTGTCCCGCATCTATGAGCGCTGCATCGAACAGGTACGTACGATCGCCGCGCTCGACCCGACCAAGCCCGTGACGGACTGGGACCAGTACACCTGCACGTCCGCCAACGAGTTCGCGTCGGACGTCGAGATGGCGTGGGTCGGGGCTCATCCCGAGCACGAGGTGCGTGATACGTACTGGGCAATCATGGGCGGCGTTCCCATCGAGCGTGAAAGCGTCACTGGAGACTCGCCTACGCGATACATCACGTACGGGCTGACGTCCTTCGCCCGTGTCCTGCAGTGCATCGAGGCCATGCGCGTTGGCCGATTCGACCCGCACGTGCCAGGCGGCATCATCCGAAACGACGAGGACTGAACGGATCAGACGTGCCGGAGCATGCCAACACGTCGGCTTGCTGGCGTGCTGGACAACCGCCCCCACGAGAGCCCGTTGGCTGCGATGCTCGGCACACGACACGACCCCTTCCATCTTGGAGAGCAGCATGGAGCTGAGTGCCACCGGCGACCCCGTCGTGACGCAGGAGGATACCCAGGTGGAGGTCGGCCTCGACCTCCAGGCGGGCACGCTCGTCCTCACCCAGGACGGCACGGATCTCGTTGCCTACCACGCCTTGGTGGAGTTCGCGTCGCCCCGAGAGATGCCTTGGACGGCGCAGCAGGTCAAGTTCTCGGCCCACGGGCCGGACGGCGCATCCGTGTCGCTGGTCGTGGACCTTCTCAACGACACCTGGGACGGGCCCCGGGACGGCATCCCCGAAGCCATCTGGCGGGTGGTGGCTCTCGCCGCGACGTTCGCCGGCGACGTCGGCATCACCTACATAACCCCTGGCCGCGCCTGATGTAGGCATCGGCTGTACTGGGCCTGACCGGGAGCGTGGACTGCGTGGTGTACGGGAAGGCCACAACTATCAGTCGGCTTGACGCCGAGGAGCGTGAGCCTCTGCGGTTTGCTTTCCCGTCGATGTCCGGCACAAAGACCCGGCTGGCTCCCCGCATGACGGGCAAGGAATCACTGCGGCCCGAGTGTGATCGAGGAGCCGGAGCCGGGGACCGTGAGTCTTTGCGGCTGCCACCGCTGTGCCTTGGTTGACACAGGCCGAACCTGGCTCGGCGGAACAGTAGGGGCACAGGAGCTGTTCCGCCGAGCGCTTGCGCTCCTCGGCGCGCCGCGCGTTCTCTTCCTCTTTCGCTTCCTGTTGCCTGCGGAGCTCCGCTTCCTGTGCCCTCTGTTCCTCAAGGATTCGCTCGTACGTCTCCGGGTGGTTCGGGCACGGCCCGTTCACGACGAGGTTCCACCGGCACGACGTGCTGCTGGTCGTGGATGCCCCGCAGCGGTTCTTCTCGTTGCCAGGACCGTGGTGAGGGCAGGGCTCGAAACGCGTATCGACCCTGCACGGCCTGCCGGTGGTCGCGCCGATGGCCCGGCAGATGCCAGGCCGGACGGCTGCTTCGCCTTCCCTCGCCATCTGCTCGGCAATGGCCGGCCAGTCATCGGAGTCGATCTGGCTGCGCCACCACTCCGCGGTGCCCTGCAGCGATACCCATCCTGTGCTGTCCACCCGGAACCTGGGGGCGGGCAGCGCCTTGGCTACCTCCTCCGCACCATGTACGTCATCCACCTGGAACTCCTACTGCTCTGCGACTGGGGAGGCTGTCTGGATCTTGGCTTCCAGTAGGTGCCGAAAGTGAGGGATAGGGTGTCAGGCTTCCTCACGATGGCGGGTGACTTCATCCACGCTCCACCCGACGAACTCCGCTACGTCCTCGCTTGGCGTTCCGGCCTTCGATCAGCAGAGCGAAGTGCTTGCTGATGCTGCGGAGAGGAAAGCTCCGCCCAGGTTGTGGAGCCCCTGGTTGTTTCGCGGAAGGACCTTCTTGGTGCCCTTGTAGTTCGGCTGGCTCCATACGCACCAGACCTGCTTCGACACGTTCGCATCTGCTCTGGCCGCAGTCAGGCCCTGCCGCCGCACGTCGGCTGTGGCTGAGGTGTAGCTCGCCCAGTCGCCGCGACCATTGGAGTTCTCGAAGAGGCAGAACTTGCCCGGGGGGCACAGCTCTTGCGCTGCGGTGGTTTGCGGTGCGGCAGCGGCCAGGAAGGCGGCGGTCATGCCCACGGCGACCGTTGGCCAGAGCTTGCGCATCATGTCCCCTTTGGTTGGATGCGGAGATCATCGCGAGCAAAGAGGGGCGCCGCCATTCCCTAGACGGGTGGTTCCCAGGGGCGAGACGGGGCGTGGCCAGTTCGTCACCTGAAGGTTGGCGCGATGGTCGCGAGGCTGGCCCCGACCGTGGCGGCCCCGACGAGGAAGGCGCCCACGCGCCGGCTGTAGGTCCAGAGCCGGTGCCCGGGAGGCCAGCTGTCCGCCGCCCAGACACCCTCTACGGGCGTATTGGCTAGTCCTTGTTGGTGGGGTTGTCCGCCTGACAGGCCGTCCTGAATTCGACTGAGGCCCTGCCCTGCCCGCTTCCACGAAGAATGACGGCCCTGCGGGCGGGGCAGGAAGGGCGGCGTGAATTTCGAGTTCGAGTGCTGGCGCTGTGATGCGGACTGCGTGGTGTACGGGAAGCCCGGCCGAGGGTCGGCGACAAGCCCTCGTTCTTCCTCACGGTGAAATCGGGCCAGGCACCCGGACATGCTCCCTCAGCCGTACCCCGCCTGACCTGCTCCGGCCTTGCGCAGTACGGCACATTACTGGACATCCTTCATGATCCCGGCCCGCGCTCGGCGGGGCCCATGCCACAGTCGTCCGCGTCCAGAGCGGTCACCCGTGCTGCGGGTTGTCATGGAAAGGGCACCACATGCGATCGAGCAGGCTAGTGAAGGCATTCGCGACGGCCACGGCGCTGGCCGGGATCGCCGCCGGGAGCCTGGCGGCCTCCGGTACTGCCTTCGCGGTACCGGAGGAGAAGTCCCCGAGTCTGGTCGCCAGGCCTGCCTCGGCTACCGAGGTGGTCAACCTCGGGCTGAGCGTCTCACAGGCGAAAAGGGTTCAGCTCTTGCTGGCCTACGACTGGGGCTACACGGGAGCGGTCGATGGCCAGCTTGGAAGCGGCAGCTGGAAGGCCATGCAGGCTCTCCTGCGTAACTACGGCTACACCGGCTCCATCGACGGCATCGTCGGATCCGGGACTATCACGGCCCTTCAGCGGTTCCTGAAGTACTGGGGGCACTACTCCGGCGCAATTGACGGCGTCGCCGGATCCGGAACCCGGGCCGCGTTCGCGGCGTGGGCCAACACTCTGCCCATGGACTAGGTGTGGTGGTCGGGTAGCCGGAGCCCATTGCTGGGCCCCGGCTACCCGACCGGCACAACTAGGGTCTCCGCGCCGCCGGCTTGAACGACGCCGAGCGGGCCGCGCTCGACCAGGGCGTGCCCATCGGCGCGGCCGGGGCTACACCCTCCGCGTCACCCCGGTCCGCGGTCGTGTCGGTCATGGTCCCCCCGGGTTGATGCATGTGGGTCATCCGGGCCGACCCCGTGAAGGCCGACCCGGGGACAGGGTGTCAGGCTTCCTCACGGTGCCGGGCGACTTCTTCCACGCTCCACCCGACGAACTCCGCTACGTCCTCGTCCGGCGTGCCGGACGACCCCAGCCAGTCCTGCAGCGCATCGGCAAGGAACAGCGGCGTAGAACCGAGGCCCGGGTCAGATGAAGTCGGCGGCCGACTCCAGACGGCTGAGCACGTCCCGCCACTCCGCCGCGGGCATCACCCGGGCCGCCTTGCACAGGTCGACGGGGTGGTGCGCTGCAAGGGACGCGGCGACCTCGAGGAGAGCGATGCGGGGCCCATGGCCAGCGCGCAACCGAGTGGTTTCCAGCCGTGACTGGCCAGCGGGCCAGTCACGGCCCCAGAACGATACTCAGAAGGTCAAGTGCTCGGCGAATGCGGCGGTTCCAGACGATGGCCAAAACGAACAGGCACGCGCAGGCAATGACGACAGGCTCGGCACTATCGGCGAGGCTGAGTGCGGTAATTCCTATGGCCGCTCCGGCAAGCATCAGAGCTGAAACGGCAATGCGAAGCCACTCACGCTCGGACCGTGCCTGGGCGCTGTCGAGCTGGGCTTCATCAAGCAGGGCACCCACACGAGCTTCGCAGTAGCGGTCGGCAACGGTCAGCAGTAAGTCGGCGAGGTCACGCAATGCCGTGTTGGGATCAGTGTCAAGTCTGGCTTCGGCTTTGCGGAGCGCGGCAATGACTTGACGTGCATGAGTGTCCAGTGCCGCGCGGCGGGGAGACCGCCGAGGAATTGTGCCGCGCTGCTTGTACGCGGTTCTCAGGCCTCGGGCAACGGGTGCAAGTTGTCTGGAGACGTCGCGCAGTGCCTCGGTGCGCCGTTCGCCGCCGGCTTCTCGAGCCTTGGCGCATGCTGATATCGCGTTGGCGATTTCCATGACTAGGGCGTACCTGCGGGCGGCCCATAGCCATCTCGTGCCACCCTCCCCCATTACGGGTTGGGAGGATCGGCGGGAATCTAAGAAATATGTGGGCATGGCTGCGACACCCAGTGCCATGGCATAGAAGGGAACTGTAAAAACGTAAGACGTTAAGCGTGTAGTGACCTTATAAAATTCAAACCGTGAGTCTGATTGATATTGATCTGGTACATCTTTCATGAGATGGATGTAGATCTTGGAACTTGGCTGTAGAAGTGTCAGTCCAGTCCATAGCCCCAGCGTGAGAACAGCGATCAAACCGCAGTAGAGCAGCCATAATTGCAGGTGAACGCGGCGTCTCACAGCAACTCGTACACGTCCGGAGACTCGCCGTGTCAGGCCGAGCCTTCGAACATCAACGATGAGCTGCTCAACCCGTTGCGAGTCGCTGATTGTCGTCATGACGCCGCATCATGCCATGTGGTAGCTGGAAACTCCGATACGGATACTCAGCAGCGATCTAAGGGCTGTCCCGTAAGTGATCTTGCTCTGCGATGATCTCGACCGTGTCAGGCGTGATCACGGCATCCGAGCCGTCCTGGATAGTTCCGTTCACCGGTCTGAGTCCCCGCGTCTTCGGCAGGTTGGTGACCGTGCTGCGTCGCGAGGGTGCCGACTCCCCGGGCAGGGGCCGGCCGTGGAAGTTGTCGTTGGAGGACCGGGTGCTGCTGGTCGTCATGTACTGGCGGACGAACTTGACGATGCGACAACTGGCCCTATTGTTCGGTGTGTCGAAGTCAGCCGTGGACCGGGTGATCGACGACCTCGGCCCGAAGTTTGCGCTGCATCCCCGCCAGCGGTTCGCCAAGGACGCGGTGCTGATCGTGGATGGCACCCTGGTGCCCACCCGTGACCATAAG
Source organism: Streptomyces sp. NPDC001732 (assembly GCF_053596315.1). Lineage (NCBI taxonomy): Bacteria > Bacillati > Actinomycetota > Actinomycetes > Kitasatosporales > Streptomycetaceae > Streptomyces > Streptomyces sp. NPDC001732. The sequence goes on along the minus strand of NZ_JBSFFY010000116.1, from coordinate 925 downwards.
GTGGCCGAGCAGTCGAAGAACTACCGCTATTCCACCAATCATCAGGTGGTCATCGATGCCGACACCCGCCTGGTCGTGATGGTCGGCCGGCCGTTACCGGGCAATCGCAACGACTGCCGGGCCTGGGCGGAGTCCGGCGCGAAGGCCGCCGTCGGCAACACAATGGCCATCGCCGATGGCGGCTACCCGGGTACCGGGCTCGTCATGCCGCATCGCCGCCGCAAGGGAGAGGATCTGCCCGACTGGAAACAGGCACACAACAAGTCTCACAAGTCGGTTCGCGCCCGCGTCGAGCACACCTTCGCCCGGATGAAGACCTGGAAGATCCTGCGCGACTGCCGCCTGAGAGGCGATGGAGTGCAGCACGCGATGCACGGCATCGCCCGCCTGTACAACCTCGCCCTCACCGGATAGCCCCACCCTGCAGGGGAGCGGGGTCGCGGGCGGGGCGGCCTTGCCCCTGTACTCCGCTGAGGACATCGCCCTCCTGCCCCTCACCCGGCTGGCCGTCGACTGGCGCGCCGTCCGCACCGTCGCCGCGGGCCGCCGCTCCCCTCTCCACGCCCTCGTGCCCGTACCGCAGGTGAGGACCGGGGTTTGCTGGCCAAGGTCGCCCGGGATCGCCCGCGTCGGCCGGGCCGCAGTGGTGAACTGGCGTCACCACCTCGACTTCCCCGCCCCCCTGGCCGGCACCACCGTGCATCCCGAGTTTGACCGGCGTGCGGTCGTCGTGCGGCTCCTCGCGCACGACAAGATTCCCGTTTCCACAGGCGTGCTGGCGGGCGCCCAGGACGAGCTTCCAAGGCCGCTGCCCGCTCCGAGCTCGGACGGCTACTGAGGTTTTCAGGGTGGGGTCGGTGGGTTGATAGCCAGGCCCGTGGCGGTGAGGCAGCCGTCGATCAGGTGGGGCCGGATTTGGATTCTG
>NZ_JBSFFY010000115.1:0-10874 GCF_053596315.1 Streptomyces sp. NPDC001732 | reverse complement strand
ACATGCACAAGGTCATCGAGGAACTCGTCGACGACGGCGACTACCTCGAAATCCACGAACGCTGGGCCACCAACATCATCTGCGCCCTGGCCCGGCTCGACGGCCACGTCGTCGGCATCGTCGCCAGCCAGCCGATGTCGTTCGCCGGAGTGCTCGACATCCACTCCTCCGAAAAGGGCGCCCGCTTCGTCCAGTTCTGCGACGCCTTCAACATCCCCCTGGTCACCCTCGTCGACGTACCCGGCTTCCTGCCCGGCGTCGACCAGGAGCACGGCGGGATCATCCGCCACGGGGCGAAGCTGCTGTACGCGTACTGCAACGCCACGGTGCCGAGGATCTCGCTGATCCTGCGCAAGGCGTACGGAGGCGCATACATCGTCATGGACTCCCGCTCCATCGGCGCCGACCTGTGCTACGCCTGGCCGACCAACGAGATCGCGGTGATGGGCGCGGAGGGTGCGGCGAACGTCATCTTCCGCCGGCAGATCGCGGCGTCCGACGACCCCGAGATGCTGCGCGGCCAGCTGGTCAAGGAGTACAAGACCGAGCTGATGCACCCCTACTACGCGGCCGAACGCGGCCTGGTGGACGACGTCATCGACCCCGCCGAGACCCGGCACACCCTGATCGGCGCCCTGGACATGCTGCGGCGCAAGCACGCCGACCTGCCGTCGCGCAAGCACGGAAACCAGCCCGCATGAGCGCCGTGTCCGGGCAGGACGAGTCCCTGCTGAGAGTGGTTCACGGCTCCCCGACCGCCGAGGAGCTGGCGGCGGCGGTCGCGGTGGTGCTCGGCGCACTCAAGGCATCGGGGCCCGACGGCGGGGGCGGCCCGGCCGGCCCCGTGCAGGCCCCCTGGCGCCGGGCGGAGTCCCCGGCCTCGCCGAAGGTCTCCTGGCGCTCCGGGTACTGAAACGGCCTGCCACACCGTGGCATGAATCACGTCAACCGGCCGTGTGGGCTGCTGTTTTCCCCGTTGTGGGAGGCAGCGGCCGACCGGTGGCGCACGGCACGAAGAGCACGACGCAAGTGGTGGCTGCAGGTAGCTGCACGACTACTTGAAGAAGGGCACCGCCTTGCGCAGCGTGGCGGTCCAAGTGTCAGGTACTCGGCGGCCGGGAAGCCGCAGTGAAGTCGTGGAGGATTTCCATGTTCCGTGGAATCGGGCGGTTCTCAGTGAACCGCCCATGGTTGGTCATCGCTCTCTGGCTGGTGGCGACCGCTGCCTTGATCGCGTTGGCTCCGCAGCTGAAGCCGACCAACGACCAGGCGGAGTTCCTCCCGTCGCACTACGAGTCGGTGCGCGCTGCGGACATCCAGCAGAAGGCGTTCCCGCAGAACCGTCAGCCGGCGGCCATCGGTGTCTTCGAGCGGTCCGACGGCGGCAAGCTGACCGAGGCCGACAAGAAGGAGGTCGGTGAGATCGCGGCCGGCCTGCAGGGCCGGAAGTTCGAGAAGATCACCCAGGTGGTGACGGACCCGAAGGCCGTCTCGCCGGACGGGAAGCTCGCCCTCGTCCATGTGTTCGCGTCCACCCAGCAGATGCAGGACGAGGCGCTGGTCGAATCCGTCGGGAAGCTGCGAACCGCCGCTTCCGACCAACTCTCCGGCAGTGAGCTGAAGTTTGGCTTCACCGGCGCCGCGGCCACGATGCTGGACTCGCAGGAGGCGTCGGACAGCACCGACGCCATGGTCATGATGGCCACCCTGTTGCTCATCATCGTGCTGCTGCTGGCGATCTTCCGCAGCCCGATCATCGCCCTGATGCCCGTCCTCATCATCGGCGTCGTGTTCATGGTGACCATGGGTGTCATCGCGACCGCCAGCAACCTCGCCGGCCTGGAGGCGCCCGCCTCCATCTCCGCCATCCTCATCGTGGTGCTCTTCGGCGTCGGCACCGACTACACGCTCTTCCTGCTGTTCCGCTACCGCGAGCACCTGCGCGAGGGCCAGGAGCCCAAGGAGGCGCTGGCCTCGGCCGCCGGCCGGGTCGGTGAGACCGTCGCGTCCGCCGCAGGTGTCGTCATCGCCGCCTTCGTCTCGCTGCTGCTGTCCTCCATGGGCATGCTCAGCAGCATGGGGCTGTCGCTGGCGATCGCCGTCGCCGTCACCCTGGTCGCCGCGCTCACCCTCGTCCCAGCGGTCTTCTCCCTGCTGGGCACCAAGGCGTTCTGGCCCTCGAAGGCATGGCGCAAGCAGCCCAAGAACGTGATCGCGAACCGGGTCGGCACCTTCGCCTCCCGCAAGCCCGCCCTCGTCGCCGCCGTCTCCGGCGGTCTGCTGCTGGTGACGGCCCTGGGTGTGTTCGGCTTCAAGGCGGAGTACGACACCGAGAGCTCGCTGCCGGACAACCTGGAGTCCGTCCAGGCGATGGACCGCCTCCAGCACGGCTTCTCCGCCGGGCAGTCCGACCCGACCCAGGTCTATGTGAAGGCCACCGGAGGTGCGGCGCTCGACAAGGGCGAACTCGCCGCGTACCAGGCCAAATTGCAGGGCGTCAAGGGCGTGAACCAGGTCTCCCCGGCCGTGGTCGCTCCGAAGGGCGACGTCGCGCAGTTCAGCGTCGTGCTCGACTTCCGCCCGAGCGCGGACGAGGCCCTGGAGCTGGTCAACGGCGACCTGCGGGACACGGTCCACGCGGCGGCGCCGAAGGGCACGGAGCAGTACGTCGGCGGCAGCACGGCCGTGCTCGCGGACATCCAGACCGCGGTCAACCGTGACTACAAGCTGGTCTTCCCGGTGGCCGCCGTGGCGATCATGATCATCCTCGGTCTGCTGCTGCGCAGCCTCATCGCCCCGCTGTACCTGATGGTTGCGGTCGGCCTCGGCTTCGGCGGCACGCTCGGTGCCACCGTCTGGCTGTTCCAGGACGGCTCGAACGGGCTGCTGTTCATGCTGCCGGTGATCGTCTATCTCTTCGTGACGGCCATCGGAACGGACTACAACATCCTGATGGTGGCCCGGCTGCGCGAGGAGATCCAGAGCGGCAAGGAGCCCCGGGAGGCCGTCCGGCTGGCCGTCACGCAGTCCGTTCCCACCATCGCCGCCGCCGCGGTCATCCTCGCCGGCACCTTCGGCGTCCTGATGCTCGCCGACAACTCCATGCTGAAGCAGATGGGATTCGCGGTCGCGTTCGGCATCCTGCTGAGCGCGTTCGTGATGGCGATCCTCCTGGTCCCGGCGGTCACCACACTGGTGGGACGCCGGGCCTGGTGGCCGGGGAACCGGCACGAGACGCCCGGGGGCGGCACGGCCGAGCAGCTGGGCGAGCCCGGCTCCGACCCGCTGGTCACCGCCGGGAGCCAGTGATCCGACAGGCGTGAGCCGCCGCTCGTCCCACGGCCGGAACACGGCCGAGGGGCGAGCGGCGTTCTTTTTTGCCGCGCCCGTTTCCCCTCGTTGTGCTTCCTTCCCGCTGCTGTGTCTGCTTCCCGCCGTGTTCGCCTTCCGACGCGCCCGCCTTTTGCCGGACGTGTCTTTTCCCGGACGTGTCCTTTCCCGGCCGGGGCGGGCGAAATGTTGTGCGCACCACTTATGCAAGAGGGGCGCAGCTTCCTGAACAGGGCGGGGAGAAGGGCCTTCGGGATCGGTAGGCTTTTTGGTACGGCGTCCTCGGTCATCAGGATTTCCGCCGTGTTGCCGGCCGGATGCCGTGTGAATCCTCGGTCGGGCACCGTGCGACGTCGAGCGATCCGTCCATGGACGCCCGAACGGCGATGCCGGCCGGGCCGATACTGACGAATGCCGACCACGTGGGAGAGACAACGATGAGCACGAACCCCTTCGAGGACAACGACGCCAGCTACTACGTGCTGGTCAACGACGAGGGCCAGCACTCGCTGTGGCCCGCGTTCGCCGAGATTCCCGCGGGCTGGACGGTGAAGCACGGCCAGGACAGCCGACAGGCGTGCCTGGACTACGTCAACGAGAACTGGACCGACATGCGCCCGCTGAGCCTCGTGCGCCAGATGGCCGCCGCCGAGTAGACGGCGACCGGAGAGGACGATCATGCAGACGGGTTCCTCCGCCGCGGCGGTGTTCCGGCCCCGGCCGCGCCCGCGGGCCGACCGGGTGCTGGTGTGCCTGAGCTACTGCGGCGGTGGCACCGCCCCGTTCCGGCAGTGGGCCGAAGTCGTGCCGGACGACGTGGAGCTGGCGCTGATCTGCTACCCGGGCCGGGAGATGCGCTTCGGGGTGCCGTTCGCCCGGGACTGGGTCGCCCTGCGGGACGACGCGGTGGGCGCGGTCCGCGGTCTCGCCGACCGGCCCTACACGCTGTTCGGCCACAGCATGGGCTCCTGGGTGGCGTTCGAGGTCGTGGCAGAGCTCGAACGCCTCGGCGTCGCACTGCCCACGGAACTGGTCGTCTCCGGCGGCACGGCACCGCACAAGCGGGAGCTGCGTGACGACGTGCCCCGGTCGGCCGACAGCGACGACGCCCTCGTCGCGTGGATGCGCGAGTTCGGGCAGATGTCCCCGATGGTGGCCAACGAGCCGGAGCTGCGCCAGATCGCGGTGGAGCTGCTCCGCGCGGACCTGGGGGTCTCGGAGTCCTACCGCTACAAGCAGGGCACCCGGGCGAAGGTCCCGATGCGGCTGCTCTACGGCACCGAGGACGCCGAGCCGTTCTCCGTGGTGGAGCAGGACTGGAAGTCCCTGGCCGACGGCGGTTTCGAGGCGTACCAACTGCCGGGCGGACACTTCTACGAGGCGGACGTGTGGTCCAGGCTCCCGGAGTGGTGGACCGGGTCCGCCGTGGGAGCCGGACAGCCGGGCTCCTCTTTCTGACCCGGTCTCAACTGCCTCTGCACAGCACCGATGAGCCACCCACTACAGGGTATGCCGATGCCGCGCCGATTCTCTCGGCGCGGCATCGGTGTTGTGGTCGGCGGGTGGTTCAGGCGCTCTCGCGCAGGGCGCGCCTGCGGTCGTGCAGCACCAGCAGGAGGACCATCCCCATGAGCACACCCAGCACGGTGCCGGCCAGACCGGTCAGCAGATGTGCCAAGTCGTACTCGGGGGCGGGGCGTTTGGTGCCGAGGTGGGTGAGAAGGCTGTAGATGCTGTACGAGAAGAGCATGCCCGACGAGATCCAGGTCACCGCCATGGGCGGGAAGAACCGCCGTGACCCCCGACGGCTCGTCAGCACCAGCAGGCCCCAGGTTCCGGCGAAGGCCCAGACCCCGGTGCTCGCCGACAGCAGGTGCCACCACATGTCGCGGTACTCGAGCTTGTCCGGGTCGAGGGCGAGGGTGCCGCCGACTGCCCAGAAGAGCTTGACGGCGCCGAGCGCGACGCAGCCCGCGGCGAGCAGCCGGGCCACGGTGGTCTGCAGGGCCCGGGTGTTGCCCGGGGCCTCCCCGCAGTCGGTCGGACCGCTCAGCGCCTCCGGCCACCGGGCCCTGGCGTAGCCGGCCAGGGCGAGCGGGAGGCCGATGCCGACCCCGACCAGCGAGATCATGACGAAGACCTGCTCGTAGACCCAGAAGTCGGTGGAGGAGTCCGCCTGTTCGTCCCGGGACATGGCGGCCGGCCCGAGGACCGGCGCCAGCACCAGCATGGGCACGAGCAGGCCGGTGCCCACCCATACCGGCATGATGATCAGCCAGGCGGGAAGCCGCTCACCCCAGGGCCGGCTGAACGCCGCCGCCAGCAGGATGCCCACCGCGGCGAGCACCGCGGTCGTCGCATTGATGGCGCGCCAATCCGCTTCGCCCATTTCTTCGGTCGGAAGGAAGAGACCGAACGTCCAAGCGATTTTGATGAGCATGTACGGCATAACCGCAATGGCGGTGCCGTAGCCACTGATTCTGCGTATCTTATTCAGTCGTGAGGTCGGCTGCGCCACCATTACTGTCATGTCGGCACAATATCTGAGCCGCCATTCACGGTCAAAATTTTCTATATCCTTATAGGGATATGCGCTTTTCAGTCGATTTGTGAATCGTGGCCCGGCTCGGGCTGTCGAGCGCCACGGCGGTGAGATGGCCGGATTCCGAGAGCGACACCAGCAGGGCGGGTTCCCGGTCACCGGCCAGCGCGACCAGTTCCAGCAGACCCGACACCGCGCAGTGCCGGGCCTCGGTCACCGTGCCGGGGCCGCGCGGCGGGACCCCGGCCGTGGTGAGGGCCGTCGTGACGGCGTCGCGGACCGCTCCGCCCAGGTCCGCGGCACCGGCCGGGGCGCTGACGACGAGCCGCGGGCCGGACATGCCCCCGGCCAGGGCGGCGATCCGCCGCCCGGCCGCCGCGACGGCGAGCGGGTTCCACGCGCCGTCGGCGCCCCGGGTCACGAAGCGGGAGAGGCCGCCCGTGACGGCGGCCAGGGCCTCGGTCCCGTCGGCCGCCTCCGGTGCCGCCAGCACGACGGCGGCGGCACCGTCGTACTGGCCGCGGCGTCCGTCCCCGTCCCCGGCCGGGGCCTGGTCGGTCGCCGCGGCCACCACCCGGTCGGCCCGGCCGGTGCGCAGCGCGGTCATCGCGAAGTGCACCGCCTCCAGACCGGCGGTGCCGGGGTTGGTCAGCGTGACCGAGAACGCGCGGGCCCCGGTGGTGATGGCCAGCTGGCTGCCCGGGGTGCTCATCGAGAACCCGGGCACCTCCGCCGGGCTGATGCCGCGCACGCCCTCGGTGTTCAGCACGTGGTTCATCCGCCGGTGCACATGGGCGATCGCGTACTGGGTGCCGGTGACCACGCCGAAGCGCAGGCTCGGCCCGCCGGTGAGGGGCGGGTCGTCGTGGCGCCGGCCGAGCGCCCGGTGGCCCGCCGCGAGCAGGTACCGGGTGGCCGGGCTGTGGTACTTCCAGCCGCGCCGGCCCAGATGGTCGGCGGGGACGAACCAGGTTCCGTCGGGGTGCTCCCCGGCCGTGCCGGGCTTCTCGGCGACGACGCCGGCGCTCGTGATCAGTACGGTCATTCGGAGGCCTCCCAGGCGAGTACCGCGTTGTTGCCCCCGAAGCCGGTTCCGCTGACCAGCACGGACGGCCGGGCCAGGGCGGCCGGTTCGCCCAGGGGCACCCGCATCGAGGACGTGGGGTCGACCGTGGCGACATGGGCGTTGGGCGGGACCAGGCCGTGGCGCAGCATCCGGGTCGCGATGACGCAGCCGAAGACGCCGGCGGCCCCCGCGGTGTGCCCCATCACGGCCTTCGGGGCGTAGCCGGCCACCTCGGCGGCGTCGCCGACGGCCGCGAGGGCCCCGCCGACGGCGGTGCTCTCCACGGAGTCGTTGAGCGCCACTCCCGCCCGGTGCAGCACCACGGCACCGGGGGGCCCGGCGGTGGTGGCGAGGGCCTGGGAGACCGACCGGCCCAGCTGTTCGCCCGACGGTTCCGGGGCCATCGGGTGGTGGGCGTCGCAGCTCCAGCCCTGGCCGGCGAGCACCGCCAGCGCGGTCGCACCCCGGCGCCGGGCCGACTCGGCCGACTCCAGCACCACGGCCGCCGCGCCCTCACCGGTGACCATTCCGGCGCGGTCGGTGTCGAAGGGGCGGCAGCGCTCCGGGTCCAGCAGCCCGAACCGGTGCAGGGTGCCGACCGCGACCCGGGAGAAGGCGTCGCCGCCGCAGGCGATCACGACATCGGCCTGGCCGGTCTCGATCAGCTCCGCGGCCCAGCCCACCGCGTACGTACCGGCGGAGCAGGCGGTGGACAGGGTGTGGCTGCAGCCGCCGATCCCGAACCGGTCGGCGACCACGGCGGCCACGTGGTGGGTGGCGAGCCGGTCTCCCGGGGCGTCGGGCGCCTCCGGCCCGTCGATGTCGCCGAGCGAGGTGCCGACGGTCAGGCCCGCGTCGAGCAGGTCCTCCTCGGTCAGGCGGGCCTCGGCGAGGGCCTCCGCGACCGCGGTCACGACCAGGGTGCTGGTCCGTCCGGGGACGTCGCCGTCGAGCGCCGGGGACTTCGGGGCCGGTTCGGCCGGATCGGGGGCCGCGTACAGATACGGGTGCTCCGGGAGGCCGCAGGCGTCCGGAGCGGGAACCGGCAGCCGGTCGGCGCGCAGCAGCCCCTCCCACAGCGCCTCGACTCCGCTTCCGAAACAGGTCACCGCTCCCAGTCCCGTGACAACGACCGTCACCGGCGCACCTCGCTCCTTCGGATAGTGCAAAACAATTGACCGATGCCGACCAGGGTGCCCCCGATAAAGAGCGGCGGCCGTCGCCCTTGCAAGTACCTGCAGTAATCGCCTGCGTGTCTCCTCGCCCGTCGGGCGCCTGCAATACCATCAGCGCGATCAAACCGGCGCCGTATCGTCCGGAAATAATGCACGCGGAATGACGCGATTGTCGATATGAATAGCCCAAAGAAAGGGAATCCGGTGAGTGTCGAAAGCACGCTGAACACGTCGGAGCTCCGGGAACTGGTTGCGGACACTCTGGATGTCGAATCCTCGGAACTGACCGACGACGCGCTCTTCATCGAGGAGCTGGGCGTCGACTCGGTGGTGGCGCTGGAACTCCTGGTCACGCTCGAACAGCGTTACGGGGTCAAGATTCCCGAGGAGGAACTCGCCGTGCTCCGTACGTTCCCCGACATTCACGCACTGCTCAGCAGGAAGCTGGGCGGTTGATGGACGCGCAGCCGGCCCACTCACCGGGCGCCGACGGGAATCCCGTCTCCTACTTCCTGATCGAGAGCAAGGGGAACTGGGCCGGCCCCAACGCGGGCACCTTCCTCCGGGACGCCGCCGCGCTCGCCGCCGCCGGCCACCGGGTGCGGGTCTACCTCGTCGAGGACGGTGTGCTCAGCGCCGCCGGCGTCCGGACGCCCGAGATCGACCGGCTCGCCGAGGCCGGGGTCGAGGTCCTCGTGGACGACTTCTCGGCGGCGCAGCGTGCGCTCGGCGGCACGAAGCTGTCGCCGCACGTGAAACTCGCCGGCATGGAGACCGTCGCGGCGGCCCTGGCCGAGGACGACTGCAGAGGTGTGTGGCACTGATGGGGAGCTCGATGAAGCGCCGGATGTGGGATCTGCTGCTCGTCCTGACGGCCGCCCCGCACTCCGGCGACGTGGTGACCTCCGCGCTGCGGCTCTCGCAGGCGGTGCTCGACAACGGCGGCTCGGTACGGGTCTGGGCGTGCGGGTACTCCAACATGATGACCCAGGACACCTTCGGTGACACCAAGCTGCCGAACACCCGTGATCCCGAGGGCCATTACCCCTCGCCCGCGGCGATCGTCCGGCAGTTGATGGCCGACAGCGAGGGCCGCTTCGCGTGGATCGCGTGCACCGCGTGCTCCGAGGAGCGCGGCGCGACCCACCACATCCCGCAGGTGCGGCACCGGTCGCCGCTCCGGCTGGCGGGAACCATGGCCGGGGCCAAGCAGACGCTCTATCTCGGGGGAGCCTGATGACCACCACCCAACGGGCGGAACCCCGCCGGCGCGTGCTCTGCCTCATCGACCGTGCCTACCGGGGCGCCGTCGAGGCCCAGTTCTTCCACCCGCTCTACGGTCTGATCGATCTGCACGGCCAGTTCGAGCAGGTGGACCTGGCGCTCCGCGGCGCGACGGTGACGATGGCCGTCGAGGAGGACGACTACCGGCCCTCCGTGCGGCTCGGCTCGACGGTGCTGGACACGCTGCCGGACTACCGCGGTTCGGTGCGCGATCTGATCACGGAGGGCTTCAACGTCTTCGTGGACGCCGAGGCGCTGGCCGAACTCGGGGTGGACGAGAAGCAGTTGGTGCCGGGTGTCACCTGTATCGGTCAGGCGGAGCTGGCAGCGCGCTGGCCCTCGTACGACCATGTGTGGTTCGTGTGACCGCCCCGCCCGCCTCCCGGATCGATCCCTGGACCGGGGACCGGCACACCTACGCGACCCCGCTGCGGGCGATCGACCGGATCGAGCCGGGCCCGGACGCACCGGGCCTGCGGTTCCGCACGTTCAAGACGGTCAATGCCGACGACCCCTACATGGGCGGGCACTTCCCGGGGCTCACGCTGCTGCCCGCCGTGTTCGTGCTCGAAGGCATCCGCCAGGCACTGACCGTCCTCACCGGTGCCGACGAGCCGCCGCAGCTGCTGGAGGTCGTCTCCGGTCGGTGGCTGGCGCCCATGCAGGGCGGTGACGAGATCTGCCTGGACGTCACGGCCGAGCAGGGCGAAGCCGGCCGCTGGCGGGTCACCGCCGACGGCGTACGGCAGGACGGCACCCCGGTCCTGGCCGTGAAGCTGGTGCTCGGCCACGGCGACGCCACACCGGGCGAGCCGCTCGTCCCCGCGCCCCGGGCGCCCCTGCCGGCCGTCACCGCGCACGGGCCGGACTACACCGAGATCCTGGACCGGCTGCCGGTACGGCACCCCATGCTCCTGGTGGACCGGGTGGAGTCCTTCGAGGCGGGCCGGGAGATGACCACGGTCAAGGCGGTCTCCGGCTCCGAGCTGTGTTACCAGTCGATGGCCGACGGGCTGCCGCTGTCGCGGTACGTCTACCCCAGGGCGCTGATGCTGGAGTCCTTCGGGCAGTCCGCGGTGCTCCTGTGGATGTCGAGCGGTGTCACCGGCGGCGTACTGGTGGCCGCGGCCTTCCGCAACTGCCGTTTCGCGGGCGAGGTCCGGCCGGGAGCGGTGCTGCGCCACGTGGCCCGGATCGACCGGCTGATGTCCGACAACGTCTTCGTGTCCGGGCAGACCTGGGACGGCGACCGGTGCGTCATGACGGTCGGCGCCATGATCGGGTCGAGCCGGCCGCGTGACCGGGTCGACCGGAAGTCGGCCGAGGCGCACTGACGGCCGGGCCACGGAGCACGACGAAGCGGCCCGCCCGCGGGAACGGAAGACCTCTTGAGTTCTAGCGGTCCTCGCAACACTCACGATGATGGGAGTTGCGAGGACCGTGGGCGGTAAGAGGATCGATCCTGCGCTGCGGAAGC
>NZ_JBSFFY010000114.1:0-11170 GCF_053596315.1 Streptomyces sp. NPDC001732 | reverse complement strand
CAGGGCGTCCATGGCGGCGAGGTCGGCGGGGTCGGAGACGGAGGTGTACCGGTTGTAGGGCACGCCGTCACGGATGGCGGGCGCGTAGTCGCCGCGCAGCAGCAGCCCGGTGACCCGCTCCCAGTCCCACACATGCCCGCTGACGACACACATCTCGAACATGTCGAGCCAGGTCCGCGCGGTGGGCGCCTCCTTGACGACGTCCCGGAAGGTGATGGGCCCGTCCCCGAACTCGTCGTCGTCCGGGTCCGTGCTGATCCGCTCCCCTACGAGGGGGAACCGGAGTTCCTGGTCCCCGCTCGGGAAGCACATGATGCTCAGCACTCCGTGCACACACTCCGCGGCGGTGACGGCGACCGTGCCGGCCGCAGCGTCGAGCCCCGGCTCCGTCACCGTTCGCGCGGCGACATGGTCGAGCAGTTCGTCCGCCATGGCCCGGATCAGCGTCGGCGAGATGCTGCCGTACCGCAGCGAGTGCCAGCGCGTGTAGGCCCGCCCGTCGATGTCGTCGAGCGCCGCGGCCAACCGCTGCTCGCCAACCTGATGGCATGCCACATTCCGCACGTACCCCGTCCCTTCATGAACTCCACTACTGGACGAAGCACGTTATCAGCGGGCCCTGACAGCCCTGGGACTTGTCCGGGCGATCAAGGTGCTGGCGGCTGAGGCACGGCGGGATTGCGGACGGTCGCTTCAGCTTGAGGACATGGCTGGCACACGACGCCGTGTGCCATGAGCTCTTTCCAACCTCACGGTGCCGACCACGAGTTGGACGGCCCTGCGCAACGGCGAAGCTCCTGGTAGACGGGTTCTCGACCAGGATCGCCCGCAGCCGCCAGGAGCTTCGCGTGCTTGTCCACCCTTCCCCAAGCTCTCGGCTTCGCTCGAGCAGGGGAGGCCCCATTCGATCGGCCTGTCCACCCGCACCCTTCAGTACCTGGCGGGGCGGCTCCGGGCTCGGCGGCGGGCGATCGGGACGCGGTGGCGACGCCTGCCGGTCGAGGGCCAGGCCCTGCCGGCCCTGGCCCACCTGCGGTGCGGCGACACCTGCGCCCGGCTCGCCACCGGCTTCCGCCTCGGCACCGCGACCGTCTACCGCTGCATACGCGAGGCCATCGACGTCCTGGCCGCTTTGGCCCCTACCCTGGACGAGGCGATGAAGACCGTACGGACGAAGGCATTCGCAATCCTGGACGACACCCTGCTGCCGATCGATCGGATCGCCGCCGACACCCCGTACTGCTCCGGGAAACACAAACGCCCCGGCATGAACGTCCAGGTCCTCACCGACCCATTCGGGCGGCTCCTGTGGGTCTCACCCGCACTGCCCGGGTCCACCCATGACCTGACCGCCGCACGCACTCACGGCATCATCAACGCGCTCGTCGAGGCAGGCGTGAAGCGCTGGGCGGACAAGGCGTAACAGGGCGCCGGCCGACCGGTCCGCGTGCCGTTTCGGGGCCGTCGACTCAAGCGGTGGATGCGCCTGCACAACAGCAGCCACGCCAAGACCCGCTGCCTCGGCAAGCAGCAGGCCACGGCCCTCCTCAAGGGCTGGCGGCTGCTACGCAAGCTCCGCTGCAGCACCAACCGGATCACCGACATCGTGAAGGCCGTCGTCGTCCTTCAGCACGCCTCAACCTGAGGTTGAAAAGGGCTCAGTACGTCGATGCCTTCAACCGCGGCGATGCGAAGGCGATGGGAGCAGCATGCGTTGACCCCATGCAGATTCTCGACGGGATGGCACCGCATGTGTGGCAGGGGCCGACCGCCAGCGAGGGCTGGTGGAGGGACGCGCTTACCGAGGGTGAGCATGTAGGGGCTTCGGGGGTACCGCATCGCCCTCGGTGAGCCACGGCATGTCGATGTGGCCGGCGATCACGCCTACGTCGTTGTTCCCGCGACCATGACATTCGACCTGCAGGGCAAGCAGGTCACGCAAACCGGCTCGGTGTTCACGGTGGCGCTTCGCGAAGTGCACAGAGAGTGACGGCTCACGGCCTGGGCGTGGGCAAGGGCGCCTGACCCGCCAGACGTCGGCGACGGCAAGGCGACAGCTGGGGCCTGGTCGGACGGAACCAGTCGGCCACCGGTCCGGGCGCAGCACGGGATCCTGGTGGGGCTTTGGTAACGATCAGCCACCCTCCGCCGGTGGGCCCACGAGTAAGCTGCCCGGCCTCCGCCTCTGCGGCCGGCAGCGCATCCCACAGCCCCTCCCGCTCAGCGAGCGCGTCCAGCCGTCCGGTGCCACGCTGAATGTGGGTTCCGGCCTGTGAAATGCGGAGGAGCGGACATGGAGATCAAGCCGCAGGCGGTCGCCATCCCCAAGGAGACGGGCCATCTGGAACAGGGGAAGTACGGCCCCGTCTTTCCGAGGACTCCGGCCTGTTACGGGTTCACGATCATCGCCGACGTCAAGCCGGGCAGAGCCGAGGCGATACGGGAGCACGGCCACACCCTGGCCAAGGCGCTGGAACAGGACCCCCACCTTCTCGCCCCGTTGAAGCTGCACTACCTGCGCTGGGTCCTGTTCGACAACGACACCCGGTTCATGTACCAGGGGATCTTCGACACCGACTTCGACAAGTACACCGAGGACGCCGTCGCCCTGTTCAGCAAGGCGGGAGTGAGCACCACCTTCGAGAACCTCGAAGGGTTTCCCGAGGATTGGCGCACGAACCCCGAGGCGTTCGTGCGCTTTGTGCGGGAGCACCACTGTCCGAGCTTCATCGAGTACGGAGAGTATCCGTATGTGACGGCGGACGAGATCAAGAAGGCGCTGCGGATCAAGAGCGCCCTGTCGGAGATGCTCGACCAGATGCAGTGAGGCTGGGCGAAATGAGCGAGGTCAGGACAGCACGCACGTACAACCAGAGGCACGTTCCGCGGGAGTACACCCCTGGCGGGCGGCGGGTGAGCATCTACGTCTCGTGGAGCTATCCGGCGGAGGCCGGCCGCAACACGGCCGAGCTGGACAACCGCTTCTCCACGATGACCGAGGTCAGGCGGGTGGCGTGGCCCGCGTACGAGGACCCGAAGTGGTCGGACCCGTACCGGTTCCAGCAGGGCATCGCCGGGTCGCTGGAGCTGTTCTTCTGGGCCTGGGTGCCCTTCCAGGACTTCGTCGAGGGGGTTACGGGACATCCCGTCCCGGTGTACCAGCGCATCGACCAGGCGGGCTTCTTCACCCCGCTCGACGAGCGGGTGCTCGACGACACCGACGTGCTGTTCGTGTTCGGGCTGGACCACGCGGTCACCGAGCAGGAGGCACAACCCGGGGAGATCGAGGCGCTGCGGGCGTTCCTCGGCCGGGAGGATGCCCGTCTGATCCTGGGCCCGCACCACGATGTCGGCGCCTCGGACGACCTGAAGGTCCGGGAGATGGAATACCGCCACCACGGCGATCCCCTGGTGCCCCGGCAGCAGCGATTCGCCACCTATGTCAGGGACGTGATGAAGGGCCTCGGCGTGCCGGTCATGAACCGGTACGGGCTGCGCCCGGCGACGCGCGAGGGCAACCAGATCGCCCCGCTGTCCACGGTCCGGGACCTGGATCCGAAGGGCTGGCTAGAGGGGGTGACGAACTTCAACTTCCATATGCACCTGCCGCACTACGACGTGACTACGGACGACCCGGACGGCGTCCGCGTGCTGGCTAGGCAGCCGATCGACACCTCCAGGCCGCATCCGTTCACCGAGGCCGGCAACACGGAGTTCAACATGTTCCTGTGGATGCCGCCCCGCGGTGACCGCGCGGCTGATCTGCTGCTGGCGGACTCGACCATCTTCAGCTCCTTGTTCGGCGGGGACGACAGCCTGCGCAACTTCTGGCGCAACCTCGTCTCCAAGTAGGGCGGGCGGGGAGGCCACGGTGAACGTTCAAACGGACATCGCGCTGGAACTCCAAGACATCCAACGCGGGGTTCTCAGCCCCCGGCCGACGCCCTACGCAGCGACCTATATAGCCTTCCGCATCGACGACCGAGATCACGGCCGGGAGCTGATGCGGCGCGCGAGTACGGCGGTGACCTCCGCGGCGGACCCGGTCAGCCCACTCGGAGAGACCTGGGTGAGTGTGGCCGTCAGCTGCCGCGGCCTTCAGGCCCTGGGGGTGCCGCGCACCTCGCTGGACACCTTCGTTTGGGAGTTCCGGCAGGGGATGGCGGCACGCGCCAAGGCCCTGGGCGATGTGGGCGAAAGCAGCCCGGAACACTGGGAAGCACCGCTGGGCAGCCCCGATGTGCATGTGGTGATCACGGCGGTCGCGCCCGATGCCGCGCACCTGGAGGCGGCGGTCGACCGCGCCCGCCCCGTGTACGACCGGCTGTCCGGCGTGAGGGCGATATGGCGGCAGGACTGCTACGCACTGCCCACCGAGACCGAACACTTCGGCTACCGCGACGGCGTCAGCCATCCGGCCGTCGAAGGCAGTGGCATACCAGGATCCAACCAGCTGGAAGTACCGCTAAAAGCCGGGGAGTTCGTCCTCGGCTACCGGGACGAGATCGGCGGCATCCAGAGCCCACAGCCCACCGTTCTGGGACGCAACGGCAGCTACGCCGTCTTTCGCAAGCTCCACCAGGACGTCGCCGAGTTCCGCCGCTATCTGAAGGACAACTCCACCGGGCCCCAGGACGAGGAACTGATCGCCGCGAAGATCATGGGACGCTGGCGCAGCGGCGCTCCCCTGGCGCTGGCTCCACAAGCCGACGATCCCGCGCTCGGTGCCGACCCGTACCGCCGTAACACCTTCCTGTACGAGAGCGACGATCCGGCGGGGTTCAAGACGCCCGGAGGCTGTCACATCCGCCGGGCCAATCCCCGCGACGCGGCGGTGGCGGGAGAGGTGCGGCTGCACCGCATGATCCGGCGCGGCGCCGTGTACGGCCCGCCGCTGCCCGAGGGGGTGCTGGAGGACGACGGGGCCGACCGCGGTCTGATGTTCGCGTTCATCGGCGCGCATCTGGGGCGGCAGTTCGAGTTCGTCCAGTCGCAGTGGATGAACGACGGCGTCTTCTTCGGTGCGAACAACGCCCAGGACCCCGTGACCGGATCCCGCGATGGCTCCACCGGCTTCACCATTCCCCGCAGGCCGCTGCGCCGGTGCCTCGCCGCACTGCCGCGGTTCGTCGTCACCCGGGGAGGCGAGTACTGCTTTCTGCCGAGTCTGACCGCCCTGCGTTGGCTCGGCGACCTGCGCGACTGACAGCGTGGCGACGAGCCGCCTCAGCACTGTTCCCAGATGCCGCCGCCCGAGGGGAAGCCTGATGGAGACCCTGCACCTGGTGCTCAACGCAGTCACCGTCATCTTCATCGCGTCCACCATGTTCGCCGCCGGCCTGGGCGCCACGGTCCCGGCGCTGCGCGGTGTCCTCACCGACGTCCCGCTCCTGGTCCTGGCGCTGATCACCAACATGGTGGTCGTCCCGCTGCTCGGCTGGGGCATCGGTGCGCTGTTCGGCCTGCCCTCCGCCTCCTTCATCGCGCTCATCCTGGTCGCCGCCTCCCCGGGCGGGCCCTTCGGGGCGAAACTCGCCATGGTGCAAAGCGGTGACGTCGTCGGCGGCGCGGCAATGCAGGTGCTGCTCGCCTCCGTAGGCAGCATCACCTTCGCCCCCACCGTCAACGGCCTGCTGACCGCCGCCGACGTCGGCACCAACGTCTCCCTCGACGTCGGAGCGCTGGTACGCACCGTGGCCCTGCTGCAACTCGTCCCCTTCGCCATCGGCCTGCTGATACGCCACTACGCCGAGCCCACCGCACGCTCGTGGCACCCCACGGCAGCGGCGGTCTCCAACGTCACGTTCCTGATCGTCCTGGCGGGCATGCTGCTCGGCAACTGGCAGGACGTCGTCGCACTCCTCGGCTCCCTCGCCCTCCTCGCCGGGTTCCTGCTCTCGGCCATCGCCTTCGCCGCAGGGACGCTGCTGGCCACGGGCCCGCCCGTGCGGCGCACCACCATGGGCGGCGTCACATCGGTGCGCAACGCCGGTCCCGCGCTGGCCGCGATCGGCATCGCCTTCAACGACGAGCCCGCCATCCTCGGCGCACTCGCCGCCATCCTGCTCAGCGGCCTGGCAGCAGCCCTGCCGATCGCCACCTTGCTCAGCAGGCGGCGACGCCCGCCTACGACAGTGGTGACAGAGGTGCCTGCCGATGGCCGACCACATGAGCCGGGAACCGGCGTTGACCCGTGAGAACTGCCGGAAGGAGCCATGGTCCGACGCCCTGACGTCACGCAACGCCAATTTGTTGGCGGAGTCGTCCCAGGGCAGCGATAGCGCTGGAACCTACCGGCGGGTTACTTGCTCCCTGGTGCCTGAGCTAGGACTACAGGGCCGTACTCCGCGGGCACGTCCCGCCACGGAACACCGGTCCGAACCCGGAACCGTATGCCTTCAATCAGCCGCCGCCGGGGCCAGACATGCGGTCGACCTGCCTTCGTGCCCATCGACAGCAGCGGCTCCAGCACCGCCCACTGCTCGTCCGTGAGATCTCCCCGGCCCATGATTCATGATCACTCACGGTCCAAGATCCACTTTCGGCACACGGCCTAGGGGGATTGGTCCCGGGGCGGGGTCAAAGCCGCAGACCGGCAGGCAGGCCAGGGCACCGGCTTTCCGTTTCCCCAGTGTGTGACATGGCGGCGACGGTCTCGGCGTCGATGGCCAACCGCCGCAGTACAGGGAGGGAGGTGGCGACGACCTGGCCGCGGGCCGCGAGTTCCGCCACGCCCCACTGATGCAGATCCAGCCGTCTGGCCACCTCGTCCGGGGACAACTGCCGTGCACGGCCTTCGTGAAGAGCGCTCACGGCGGCAGGCTCACCGCTCCAATGCCCGTCCGGCGACCGGGCATTGGCGTATAGCTCGGCGCCACTGCGATCGGTGATGGTGACGCAGTGCACGGCAAGGCTCTCCTCGAGCGCCGCGACCGTCTCCGGCATCATCCGGTACGCCAGGTCATGCTGATCCGGCAGGGTCCAGCGACCGCTTTCCAGAAACCGGAGCAGGCCGTCCAAGCGGCTGCGCTCGGCGCGCACCGCAAGGCCGATGGCTTCGACCCGGCGGCCCAGGCCGGCGAATTCCTCCGCCGTGGCCACAGTCATGGTCGGATTCCTGAAGTCGCCTTCAAGCACCAGGCTGTAGCCGTTGTCCCGCGCGTACTCAATACTCATTCGTACCCAGGCACCGGAAGCCTGTCCGGTGGCTTCGGGATACAGCCACGGCTCGTTGGCCAGGATCTCCTGATGCCGGGGGTGGAACCTACGCAGCTCGTCGCCGGTCAGGTGGACCAAATGACGTTCGGTGTTGCGTTGTGCGCAGTCCGCCACGGCCCGGCTCTTGCCCGCGGCGGACTGGCCGCCCAACAGGGCCAGTACGGACCGGTTCTGCAGGGCGTAGCCAAAGAAGACGAAGTCCTTGACCCGCTCCTCGAAACGGTCTCGCAGCTGTTCCTCGGCGAGGAAGCAGTCGCTCGCCCCCGCCGCAAACCCCGGCGGCAGGGGATATGGGCGGATCGCCGGGGGCGATCCTCGCCCGGACGCGAACCCTGGACCGGGCGCAGTTCGAGAACCAGCGGACAACAAACTCGTGTCCTTCCTGCAGCGGATTGCCCGTCGCCGTCAGCCTGTCCGGCGCCCTCGCAAGCAAGTCCGCAGGCTACCGGGCAGCCGGTGGACAGTAACGGGAAGACCCTCGGGCGGTGAGCCCGTGCCGGCATTGAGGGCCGCCGCCCCGCCTCCGCCCGGCTTGCGCACAGCGTTCCGAATATCACACGACAGGATGCATCTGGAGCGGTGTGTGGACGGCGTACGAGATGGGGAGACATCCGCCGGACTGATGCATGATCGGGAGGTCGTGCAGTGAAGCCGTTACCCGTCTCTTCCCGGCTGCACAAGAAAGCCGCTCTGGCATCCCTCGCGGCAGCCTCCTCCGTGTGCCTGGCCATAGCCCGGCCACCGCGTCGGCCCCGGCAGCAGCCCCCGCCACCACAACGTTCGACAGCCCCGGCTACTGGGCTTACGTGGTGCCGAACGGCGTCAGCAGCATCCACGTCCTTGTCGTCGACGGAGGCGGGGCGGAGGCGGAGCCAACAACGACGGTCCACTCACCGGAGGCGGCGGAGGCGGCAGCAGCGCCCGTGCGGTCGCGTGCGACATTCCCGTCCATGACGGGAAAAGCTCGCCATCGCCGTAGGCGCGGGCGGCAACGGCGTACAGAGCAGAAAAGAGGACGGCAAGCACGGAGGCCAGGGCGGCTCGTCCGGCGTTGACCTCCCCGGAGGACGCCTGGCCTCCGCCTCAGGAGGCTCGCCCGGCCATGGTGGTGATGGGTCCGGCGCCTTCGGCAGCGGAGACGGCGGAAGCGGAGGCCGGGTCGGCGGAGGCGCCCTGCGCCAGGCGAAAAACTACAAGTATTGGGAGGGCGGAGCAGGCAGAGCCGGCAGCGATGACTCCCGCAACGATCCCGGACTTCCCCGACCCGCCGGCAGAGCCCCCGTTGTCCCGTAGCGCTACGGAGCGGGGCGAGCATCGACGGGCGCGGCAGGGTCGGAAGCGATACGGAGGTGCACGTGGTGGTCCGCGCTGTCATCACTCTGGTGCGCTGCAGCGGGAGCGGGAAGTCGGAAGCATCTCCTATGGTGCTTTTGCCCGGCTCTGACAGGACGGAAGGGCTTGGTGGTCCCGCGCTCCGATCGCACGTCGCACGGGACCGCCCCGGGCAACGTGCGCGGGTGCGTGCCGCCTGTCAGCTCCGCGCCGGTTTCGGGGCCGGCCTCCGGTCACTCCTGACCAAGTGCGTTTGCGGTCCGGTTCATTCTTTCCGTGCTGGTTCGATGTCATTTCTGGAGATGGTCAGGAGCACTGGTTCTGTCACACCGATGTCGCGCAGTGCGGTGGCGGTGACCTCGGCCGCCCAGATGGCACTGTCGAGCGACCAGAGCGGCAGGGAACAGGAGATCGACGCCACGTTCTGCATGCCCTCGGCCTGTACCTCCCCGGCAAGGCATCGAGCCAGCCCGCGTGTCGGTGGGGCGGGTTCGCCGGGGTGGATGGACAGGCGGCCGCAGGAGCGTTCG
This sequence comes from Streptomyces sp. NPDC001732, assembly GCF_053596315.1. Taxonomy (NCBI): domain Bacteria; kingdom Bacillati; phylum Actinomycetota; class Actinomycetes; order Kitasatosporales; family Streptomycetaceae; genus Streptomyces; species Streptomyces sp. NPDC001732. The sequence continues at coordinate 2,090 of NZ_JBSFFY010000114.1, read as the reverse complement.
AGGAGTTGTACGTCGACTTGCCGTGCCCGGTTCGACAGACCGGCTGACTCCCGGGCCGCGATGGTGATGACACAGCCGGCCGCCGGCCCTGGCCCCGAAGTGGCCACCCAGTCCGCGGCCTGGGACAAGTAGGCGAGGCTGTCGTCCGGGGACAGTTGCAGGGGCACGATCATGTGCACCCCGGTGAGCGTGTACACGCCCATGTGGTGCAGTGCATCGCCGAGGACGGTAGCTACTGGCAGAAGGGGAAGCCGCTGGCCGTGCAGTTGTTCCTGTACCGCGACCTGCATCCAGACCAGTTGGCGGACAAGACCGTCCTCCGTCCAGTCCTCCCCCGCATCGTTGTGCCCCCACCGGCAGCCGTCCAGCGGGCCGCGGCCCAGATGAGTGCTGCTCCAGCCGTAGGCTTCCGCCCTGGTCACGGCAAGGCTGAACGCGTCCTCGTCCTCCAGGTCGTTCTCGGCAAGGAGGCCGACGATCCACGGGTGCCGGCGAAATACCCCGTGCAGGCCCATGATGAGGGTCGGATCACTCGCGTCCATGTCCTACTTCATTCCGCTTCTATGCTCCGCACGACAGGGTGACGGTCTTGGTGACCGCCTTCTCAGGGGAGTCCGCGATACCGATCAGGTCGACATCGATGACGCTGCGCCACTTGGTTCTGTCCCTGTTCTCGCACTCCTTGCGGGCGTTGGCGCGGCGGGAACTGGCGCCTTTGCCGCCGGCCTTCACACTCTTGGATCCTGATGCGACAGTCTTCCAGGTGCCTCCATGCCTGGTCTGAAGCCAGATGGTGACCTTCGCCTTCGCGCTCTTGTGCTTTCCGAGCGGGTCGAGCCACCATCCGTGTGCTGATGCTCTCGCGGGCGGTGTGCTGGACACGTGTACATGGTCTCCGTCGGTGACGAACCCGCCGACGTCCGGTGGCCTGGCCTCGGGAGCGGCGTAGGCCGACGGTGCGGCCATGCCGACGAGCACAGCCACAGCCAAGGCGAACGGGAAAGGTGTACGCATGGGACTCCCAGAAGGTGGAGAAGCGGCTGGGCGGTTGAAGTCCTGCTGATCTTTTACAGCCACGCGGGCAGCAACCTCTCTCGCGGGCCAGTTCACCCGATCGATTCGGGAGTACGGCCTGTTGACTCCCTGCCGCCAGCGTGCCGGGACCGGGGTGCTCTGCCGGAGGACCGTGACCGGCCGGCTCGTCGTCGAGCATGCGAAGCCCGTCCGCCTGCTGCTGGAGCTGCCCGTCCCGGTCCTCACGGCCCCGCCCGCGAACACGCAGCCCGGCCTCACGCTCACCAGGGACCGCGGCCTGGTCGAACGGACCGTGGTAAACGGTGCGCTCGCCGCGGCAGGTCCCGAGACCCTGCCCCAGCCCGACGGCTCGGTGCGCCTGTACGCGACGTGGACACAGGGCGGCGAGCCCCTGCTGTGGCACCGCTACCTGGAAGACGACCCGATCGTTGAGCGGCACTGGCTCGGCCGCTGGAAAAGGACCGCGCGGTACCCGCGACGCTCACCACCATGACGCTCGGCCCCCACGGCAACGACATTCGACCTCGGCATCGCAGCACTCACCCGGTGGACGCCCCCGGGCGTTGGGGATGTCAGTGCCCTTTGGCAGGGTGGCCGTATGAGCAAAGTAGTCAACTACTCCATGGCGAACCGCGGAGAGATCGCGCGTTTTCTGCCCGCCCGGGACCCGAGCACCGAGGAATCGCGGCTCCTGGACAGGATGCGGGAGCGGGCGCGGGCACGCCAGGAGAGTCTCGATGCCCAGGAGGTGGACTGGGGGCTGTCGGTTAAGGACGCGCTGGAAGAGCTGATTGCCGGTCGGGCCGATTCCACCGCGGAGTACGCCGGCAGCGCCTACTACGCAGCCCTCCAGATCATCATCGACCACAACGCATCCGACTCCGCCACCCTGGCGAGTTACCGAAGTCCCACCACTTTCTTCTCCGCTCTGGACGACGCGCTGAGCGCAGCTGGTGTGAGGGCGGACCTGCTGCCCTACCAGTACATCTACAGCGGTCCGCCCTCGGAGATCGGGTTCTGCATCCCCAGACCCCCGGAGGGCTCTCCGGAGATCG
>NZ_JBSFFY010000113.1:0-11212 GCF_053596315.1 Streptomyces sp. NPDC001732 | reverse complement strand
TCTTCGACCTCGTCGACTACGGCGTCGTGGGCGACCTCTTCCAGGTCGTCCCCCAGCTCACCGAGGAAGTCAACACCCGCAAGGGCTGACCCCCGAGACCGGAACGCCCCGCTCCCGGGGCCACCCGGAGATCCACCTGCTGGCCCCGCCGACGCTCCCCCGCGTCGGCGGGGCCGGCCGCGTACCGCGTCCGCGTCATGGCGGTGCGATGCGGGCGGTACGCTCACCGGACACGGTAAAAGCACGGCAAAACGTGCTCGTCAAGCGGCTGCTCGGCCCTCGTGGGCGATTCTTTTCGGACTTTCCCGCCCTCCGGGCCCGCACGGCTCCTGCACCCCCTCCACCGGCCCTATGCTTCTACGCGTTTGTAGAGTTCGGGTGCTTCCTTCGATGTGCCCGTGCTCCCCCGCACCCCCGTACGCACATAAGGGAGTGAACGCCGCCATGGTGTTCAAACGACTGCTCGGCTCGCTCGGCGTGGGCGGCCCCACCGTCGACACGGTCCTCGACGCCGGGGCGGCCGCCCCGGGCGGGCCGCTGTCCGGTCAGGTCCATCTCAAGGGCGGCAACGCCGACTTCGACATCGAGCACATCACGCTGGAGCTCGTCGCACGGGTGGAGGCCGAGCACGAGGAGGGCGAGAGCGAGGGCGTCGTGGCCTTCGAGCGCTTCATCGTCGGCGGCGGCTTCCGGCTGGCCGAGGGCGAGCAGCGCAGTGTTCCGTTCACGGTCGTCCTGCCGTGGGAGGCCCCGATCACCGAGCTGTACGAACAGGACCTGGGCATCGTCCTCGGCGTGCGCACCGAACTGGCGGTGGCCGGGGCCAAGGACAAGGGCGACCTGGACCGGCTCACCGTCCGTCCGCTGCCGGTGCAGGAGGCCGTCCTGGAGGCGTTCGGCCGGCTCGGCTTCGGCTTCAAGTCCGCGGACCTGGAGTACGGGCACATCGGCGGCACCGGCCAGCAACTCCCCTTCTACCAGGAGATCGAGCTGTCCCCGGCGCCGCAGTACGCGCACGCGGTCAACGAGATCGAGGTCACCTTCCTCGCCTCGCCGGGCGGCATGGAGGTGGTCCTGGAGGCCGACAAGCGCGGTGGGCTCTTCTCCGACGGGCACGACGCGCTCACCCGGTTCACGGTCACGCACGACGGGGTGGAGCACCAGGACTGGGCGGCGCTCGTCGACGGCTGGCTGCGGCAGCTGGTCGAGCACCGTTCGGCGTACGCGGCGGAATCCTCGTACGGGCACGGCGATCCGTACGCCGGGCAGCACGGGGGCCACTCCCACGACGGCGGCCACCGTTCCGGTCCGGGCATCGGCACGGCCGTCGCGGTGGGCGCGGCCGGGCTCGCGGTCGGGGTCGTCGGCGGCATGGTCGCGGCCGAAGTCGTCGACGAGGTGGGGGACTTCTTCGAAGGCGACGACGAGGACGAGGACGACGACTGATGTTCGGGATCAGCGAACTCGCGATCGTCCTGATCGTGGTCGTACTCGTCCTGGGCGCCAAGCGGCTCCCCGACCTCGCCCGTTCCGCGGGCAAGTCGGCCCGCATCCTCAAGTCCGAGGCCAGGGCGATGAAGGACACCCGGAACGACGACGGGGAAGCCGCGTCGTCCCGCGTCATCCGCGGTGAGGCCGTCGAGCGCCAGGACACCGGGGCCCCGGGGCCGGACCCGGGCCGGCCGCCGGGCCACGCCTGACCCACCGGACCGTCGGGCCGCCGGCGCCCGAACGGCCGCGCCCGGCTGGTTGTTCGTGGGCGCGGCCGTCCGGGGATGCGGTGCTTCCCCGGCGGGCGGGTCAGTCCGTGGCCTTCAGGAGTTCGGCCCATGCCTCCACGGCCGGTCGCTCGGCGAGGTCCGCGACGGCGATGTCGATGCCGTGCGCCTCGCGCCAGCGGCCGACCAGGGCCATCAGGCGGATGGAGTCGAGTCCGTAGTCGACGAGGTTCTCGTCGTCGGGGATGTCGTCGACGGACTCGCCGAGGACGTCGGCGATGTCCTCGCGCATCTGCCGCAGGGTGAGTGTCACGGGGTCAGTTCCCTTCCAGGACGGTGTCGGTGGTGGTGACGACGGCGCACCGGCCGGCGGCCCAGCGCAGGGCCATGGCGTGGTCCTCGGCCGAGAAGTCCGCCACGGCGTCGGCGACGACGAAGGCCTGGATGTCGCGCATCCAGGCGTCGCAGGCGGTCATCAGCACGCCGATGTGGGCGTAGACGCCGGTGACGACGAGCTGGTCACGGCCGAGGGCGGCCAGCCGGTCCGCCAGGTCGGTGCGCACGAAGCCGCTGTACTTCCACTTGGTCACCACCTCGTCGTCCGGGCCGGGCGCGACGGCTTCGGCGATCGCCGCGGCCGTGGGGTCGTCCGGCAGGCCGGAGCCCCAGAAGTCCTGCTGCAGGCCGCGTTCCTCCCGGGTCTGGCCGCCCGGCTGGGCGGTGTAGAGGACCGGGATGCCGAGTTCCGCCGCGCGCTTCTTCAGCGCGGCCACGCCCGCCAGGAGTTCCGGGACGGGGGACGCCCGGACGTCGTAGGCGGAGAGGAAGTGGTTCTGCAGATCGTGCACGAGCAGGACCGCGCGGGCCGGGTCGACCTTCCAGTCGACCCGGTTCGCGGGCAGTTCCGCGGCGGCGGGCATGGGGTACGGGGTGATTCTGGGCAGGGCCATGGGGGTTTCTCGTTCAGTCCTGTGCGGAGGTGGACGGCCGGTGACCGGCCGGTTCGGGGGCGGGAGTGGCAGCGGGGGGATCGGAGGCCGGGGCGCCCGTGCCCGTGGGGGCAGCGGTCTCCGGGGCGCCCGTGCCCGTGGGGGCGGTGGTCTCCGGGCCCGGGTGGGCGGCGGCCCGGAGGGCCTTCTTGGAGATCTTGCCGACGCCGGTCTGCGGGAACGCGGTCACGAACTCGACGCGGTCGGGCACCTTGTAGGCGGCCAGGCCCCGTTCGCGGACGAAGCGTTTGACGGCCACCGGCTTCAACGGCTCGGCGCCGGCGCGCAGGATGACGTAGGCGCAGGTGCGTTCGCCGAGGTAGGGGTCCGGTTCCCCGACCACGTTGGCGTCGTGGACGGCGGGGTGGGCGAGGATGTGGTTCTCGACCTCCTCCGCGGCGATCTTCTCGCCGCCCCGGTTGATCTGGTCCTTGGCCCGGCCCTCCACGATCAGATGGCCGGTTCCGGTGCGGCGGACGATGTCACCGGTGCGGTAGAAGCCGTCCGGGGTGAAGGCGCGGGCGTTGTGCCGGGGCGCGTTCCAGTAACCGCGGATGGTGTAGGGCCCGCGGGTCAGCAGGTGGCCGGAGCTGCCCGGGGGCAGGTCCTCGTCCTCGTCGTCGACGATGCGGATCTCGTCGTCCGGAGAGATGGGGCGGCCCTGGGTGGTGACGACGGTCTCCTCGGGGTCGTCGAGGCGGGTGTAGTTGACCAGCCCCTCCGCCATGCCGAACACCTGCTGGAGCGTGCAGCCGAGGGCCGGGCGGACCCGTCGTGCGGCCTGCTCGCTGAACTTGGCGCCGCCGACCAGCAGGACGTCCAGGCTGCTCAGGTCGTACGGGGTGCCGGGCGCGGCCTCGGTCCAGATCAGGGCGAGCGGCGGGACGAGGCCGGTGATGGTGACGCGTTCCCGTTCGATCAGCGGGAAGGCCGTCTCGGGGCTGGGTTGCGGGCAGAGCACCACCCGGGCACCCGCGTACAGGGCGCCGAGCGTGCCGGGCGAGGAGAGCGGGAAGTTGTGGGCGGCGGGCAGGGCGCACAGGTAGACGCTGCGCTCGTCCACCGCGCAGATCTCGTTGGAGCCGCGCAGCGAGTAGATGTAGTCGTCGTGGGTGCGCGGGATCAGCTTGGGGATGCCGGTGCTGCCGCCGGAGAGCTGGAGGAAGGCCAGGTCCCCGGGGTCGGGGCCGTCGAGCGGCACGGGGTCGGTGTGCACCGCGTCCAGCGGTTCGAAGTCGCCCGCGCCCGGCCCGGCGACGAACACCTGGCGCAGGGTGGGGACTTCGGCCCGGACCTTCGCCGCCAGCTCCCGGTAGTCGTAGCCGCCGTGCTCCCCGGCGATCACGTAGGCGGCGGCCCCGGTGAACCCGCAGAAGTAGCCGATCTCCGACTCGCGGTGCGCGGGCAGCGCGAAGACCGGCAGCGCGCCGATCCGGAAGAGGGCGAAGATCACCTCGAAGAACTCGGCGATGTTGGGCAGTTGCACCACCACCCGGTCGCCCTTGCCGATGCCCCGGGCGAGCAGCCCGGAGGCGAGTCGGTCGGCCCGGACGTCGAGTTCGCCGTAGGTCCAGCGCCGGTCGGTGGCCGGGTCGACGATCGCGACGCGGTCGGGGTGGGCGGCGGCGCGGTCGCGGAGCACGGCACCGAAGGTCTCGCCGCGCCAGTGACCCGCGGCGCGGTAGCGCTCGGCGTACTCGGCGGGCCAGGTCGGGATGGGGTGGACGGTCACAGCCGGGCCCCCACCGCGCCGAGGAAGGTGCGGAACTTCGCGGCGGTCTCGGCGGTCTCCGCCTCGGGGTCGGAGGCGGCCACCACGCCGGCACCGGCGTACAGGCGCAGCGAGGTCGGCTCCGCCTCGGCGCAGCGGATGGTGACGACCCATTCGCCGTCGCCGTCGGCGTCGCCCCAGCCGACCATGCCGGTGAAGAAGCCCCGGTCGAAGCCCTCGCTCTCCCGGATCACCCGGCGGGCGGTGTCGGTGGGGGTGCCGCAGACGGCGGGGGTCGGGTGCAGTGCGCAGGCCAGTTCGAGGGCGGCGGTGTCCGTGGAGCGGAGCCGACCCGTGACGGTGGTGGACAGGTGCCACATGGTGGCGGTGCGCACCAGAGTGGGGAGGGCGGGGACCGTCAGGCCGGTGCAGTACCGGGCGAGGTTCTCCTCCACCGCGTTGACCACGACGGCGTGTTCGTGCAGGTCCTTGGCGGATTCCAGGAGGGTGGCGGCGCGTCGTACGTCCTCGGCGAGGTCGTCGCTGCGCGGTACGGAGCCGGCCAGCGGGTTGGCGACCACACGGGAGCCGTGCCGGGACACCAGCAGTTCGGGGCTGGCGCCGAGCAGGGTGCGGTCGGGTCCGGTGGGCAGGGCGAAGGTGTAGCCGGAGGGGTCGCGGCGGGCCAGCCGCTGGAGCATGGCGGCGACGTCGAACGGGCGGCTGGCGTCGATCCGGAGGGTGCGGGCGAGCACGACCTTGCTGAACTCGCCCTTCCACATGCGCTCGACGGCGGCGGCGACGGAGGCCGCGTACTGTTCGGGCGCCGGTTCCTGATGGATCGCCATTCCGGTCCGGGAGGGCGGGTCCGCGGGCAGGGCGACCAGCGGGTCGGCGGTCAGCGGCGGCGCGGTGTGCAGGACGGCCGGCACGGCGAGCGCGGCGGGGGCGTCCTGGTCGAAGGGCACGGCGCCCATGACGAGGGGAGCGGCGTGTCCGGCGGAGCGGGCCGCGGCGAGGGTGGCGGCCACCCGCAGGGCCGGTGGCCGCTCGTCGTGCGGCACCTCGCTGTGCACACCTTCACCGAGCAGCGTGCGGGTCGGGGTGCCGAGGAAACGGGCTCCCGGAACATAGGAGTTGAGCAGGCCGGTGGCCACGCCCACGGCGGGGTGGTCCGGCTCGGCGAGGGTGCGGGACACGGCGACTTGCGGTGCCGTCGACACGATGGCTCCGTTTCTCGCACGTCCGGCTGCGGGCTCGGCGTGCGGTGCGGGGGGTTCGGGGGTGTGTTCGGTGCGCGGGGTGTGCGCGGGGGCGAGGGTCAGCGAAGGGCCGCGCCGCCGTCGACGTAGAGCTCCTGCATGGTGATGTGCCGGGCCAGGTCCGATGCCAGGAACAGGACCGCCTCGGCGATGTCGGACGGCTCGGCGATGCGGCCGAGCGGGATGCCCGTGCGGTACGCGGCCGGGTCGCCGTCGATGACCCGGCGGGGCGCGTCGGGGTCCTGCCACAGCGCGCGCTGCATGGCGGTGTCGGTGGAGCCGGGGGCCACCACGTTGCAGCGGACGCCGGTGCGGGCGAGTTCCAGGCCGAGGCATTTGGTGTACATCGCCGCGGCGGCCTTGGACGCGGCGTAGGCGCCCATGTGCACGCGGGGCACGCCGGCCGCGTTGGAGCCGACGGTGACGATGCTGCCGCGGCCTCGGTCCGCCATGCCGGGGGCGACGGCCCGTGCGGTGTGGAAGACCCCGGTGGTGTTCACGGCGAAGGTGGACGCCCAGTCCTCGTCGGACAGTTCGGCCGCCGGGCCGGGGCGCAGGATGCCCGCCACGTTGACCAGGATGTCCAGCGGGCCGTGCCGGGTGGTGACCGTGTCGATCACGGCGTGCACGGCCGCGGCGTCGGTGACGTCCATGGCGTACGGCGTGATGCCGCCGCCCGGTCTCGACGCGCCGTCGGCCGCGGCGTGTTCGGCCGCGAGCGCCTCGACGCCCCCGGCGTGGCGGTCGGTCGCCGCCACATGGGCCCCTTGGGCGGCGAGCGCACGGGCGACGGCCGCGCCGATGCCCTGACCGGCCCCGGTGACCAGAGCGCGGCGGTCGGCGAGCATGCCACCCCCGCCCGGGACGCCGTTGTGGCCTCGGGTGTTTCGTTCCGCCACGGGCGCGGAAGCGTCGGATATGGCGTCGGACACGACTGGCCCCCACTTCATAAGGTAAGCCTAACCTTATTTCAGCGAAGTTGACAGCCGTCCGCCCCGACCGGCGACTTCGACTTTCTATGGTTAGGCTAACCTCACTTCATGCGCATACGGCAGTCCGAGGCTCCCCGCTCCGACGGACAAGAGGGCGGAAACACAGGGACGTTGACGGCGGGGGCCGACCGGTCCTCCCCCACCGGCCCCGTGGCCGGAACGGAGCGCCGTCCCGCGGCCGAGCCCTCCCGCCGCCGCACCGGACCGGTGATCGCCGGTTTCGCAGCCGCCCTCGTCCTGCTGTGCGGTGTCTCGTTGTGCGTCGGGGCGGGCGAGGTCGGTCCCGGCGGGGTGCTGGACTACCTGCTGAATCGTCACGGTGCCCGCTCGGACAGCCGTCTGGCCCTGGTCATCGGTGATCTGCGGCTGCCCCGCACGTTCACCGCGGTGCTGGTCGGCGCCTCCCTGGGCGTGGCGGGCTGTCTGCTCCAGGCCGTGACCCGCAACCCGCTCGCCGAAACCGGTCTGCTGGGCGTCAACGCGGGTGCCTCGCTCGGGGTCGTGGCCGGCATCGCCCTGCTGGGGCTGAATTCCGGTTACGCCTACCTGGTGTGCGCCTTCGTCGGCGCGGTGGTCGCCAGCGGACTGGTGCTGCTGATCGCGGGCCGGGGCAACGGCAGCTCGCCCATGCGGCTGGTGCTCGCCGGTTCCGCGCTGGGCGCCACCTTCGGCGGACTGACCAGCGTGATCCTGGTCAACTCCGCCGAGACCTACGACCGGTTCCGGTTCTGGGTACTGGGCTCCCTGGCCGGGGTGGACGGGTACGGGGAACTCGGCCGGCTGCTGCCCGTTCTCGTCGTCGGCCTCGTGGTGGCGCTGCTGGTGACCCGTCCGCTGTCGGCCCTCGCCCTCGGCGACGACCTCGCCCGCGGTCTCGGCCACCGCCCCTCGGTGATCCGTACGACGGTCGCGGTGGCCGTGACGCTGCTCACCGCCGGCGCGGTCGCGCTGGCCGGGCCCATCTCCTTCCTCGGTCTCCTCGCCGGATTCCTGGCGCGGGCACTGGCCGCCACTCGGCCCGCCGCCCGGGTCGTGCTGGCCGGGCTGATCGGCGCCGGGGTGCTGACGGTGGCGGACGTGGCGGCCCGGGTGGTCTCCCGGCCGTTCGAGGCGCCGGTGTCGGTGATCGTGGCGCTGATCGGTGCTCCGGTCCTCATCGGCATCGTGCGTTCGCGGCAGCTGACCGCGATGGGCATGACCGAACCGGCCGCCGACAGCGCCCCGTCGAAGCCGGGCCGGACCCTGCTGCCCGCCGGGCTCTCCGGCGCCCTGCGAAAACTGCGGCCCTCCCGGACCGCCGGGAAGACCGGGACCGCCGGGGCGCTCGCCTCGGGCACGGCGGTCCTGCGCCGCGGCCCGCTCTCCCTGCTGGTGCACCGGCGGCCCGCCCTCGCCGTGCTCGTCCTCGCCGCACTGGCGGTGGTGGCCGTCGTGCTGTCCGCGTACGCGGGCCAGAGCGACATGGGCGTGGTCCGCACCTTCCGCGCGGTGTTCGGACAGGGCGACCACTTCGACGTACTGCTGGTGCAGAAGTTCCGGCTCGGGCGGATCGTCGCCGGGCTGGCCGCGGGCGCGGCCCTGGGGCTCGCCGGCTGTCTGACCCAGACGCTGGCCCGCAACCGGCTCGCCACCCCCGAACTGCTCGGCGTGAACGACGGCGCCACCGCCGCCGTGCTGCTGTCGGTGACCCTCAGCACCACCGGCACCTTCGGCGACTGGTGGGCCGGGCCGCTCGGGGCCCTCGCCGCCGTGCTCGTCGTCACCGCCGTCTCCGGCGGCCTCGGCACCCGCGGCTACCGGGTGCTCGTCGTCGGCCTCGCGATGTCGGCCCTGGCCTCCGCCGTCACCCAGGTGGTGCTGTCCCGCCGCTCCCTCAACTCGGCCGGTTCGCTGTACGTCTGGACCTCCGGCAGCCTCAACGGGCGCGGCTACTCGGTGGCGGTGCCCGTACTGATCGGGCTCGTCGTCCTCGTCCCGGCGGCCCTCGCGGTGGCGCGGCACCTGGCCGTGCTGCGCTTCGACGACGTGACCGCCACCTCGGTGGGGGTCCGCCCGAACCGGGTCCGGCTGGTATGCCTGCTGCTGGCCGTGGCCCTCGCCGGTCTGGCGGTCGGGGTGTGCGGCCCGGTGGCGTTCGTCGCGCTGGCCTCCCCCGTCATCGCCGCCCGGCTCGCCGGTCCGCTCAGGGTGCCGCTGATCGGATCGATGCTGACCGGGGCGGTGCTGACGGTGACCGCCGACACCGTGGGACGGATCGTCTTCTCCGGCTCCGAACTGCCGGTGGGCGTGGTGACCACGGTGCTCGGCGGACCCTTCCTGCTGTGGGTGCTGCTGGGCCGGTCCGCCGCCACCCGGGTATGAACCGCCGTCACCGGCACGCCCGTCCACGACATTCGCACGAAAGGCAGACCAACGTGACCACTCCCCTCAGCCCCGCCCTGCGGGCCCTGCGCGACGGAGTCCGGGCCGGGGTGCCGGGCGCCGAGGCGGAGTTCTGGCTCCACGCCGAACAAACGGGCACCCCGCTGGTCGAGCCCGACCCCGAGGGCGACCCGGACCACCGCCTGGTCACCTTCGTCCGGCGGGAGGACCCGGACCGGCCCGCCACGGACGTCCTGCTCCTGGTGCACACCGTCACCGACCGGGACCGGCACGCCGGGGACCTGACCCGGCATCTGATGCGGCGCGTCGAGGGCACCTCCGTATGGGCGCTCTCCCACCGGCTGCGCGCCGACCACCGCGCCTCGTACCAGTTCCTGCCCGGTCACGGCACCCGCGAGGAGCTGCTGCGCACCGACCGGGCGTCCTGGCGGGCCGCGCTGGACCGGGCCCTGCCCGACCCGCTCGGCCCGGTGCCCCTCCTGCCCTCCCACGGCGGGCGCCGCCCGGCCTCGGTGCTGTCGCTGCCCGGCGCCCCGCCGCAGCCGTACGTCGCCGACGACGGCCCCGTACCGCGCGGGACGGCGCTGGAACGCGAGGTCGACGGCCGCCGGGTGACCGTCCGGCTGTCGGCGGGGCGCGGGGGGCCGGTGACCCCGCAGGCGGTCGCCGTGCTGCTCGACGGCGAGATGTGGGGCCCGGTGCTGGACGCCGGCGCCATGCTGGACCGGATGCACGCCGCCGGATCGCTGCCGCCGACGGCGGCGCTGATGGTGGACACGATGAGCGCCCGAATGGACGACCTGAGCTGCAACGGGGCGTTCGTGGACTGGCTGGCGGACACGCTGCTGCCGTGGGCGGAGGCGGAGTTCGGCACACCGGCGCGGCCGGAGCGGACCGTCGTGGCCGGGCAGAGCGCGGGCGGGCTGACCGCCGCGTTCGCCGCGTTCCGGCGCTCCGACCGGTTCGGCCTCGCGGTGTCGCAGTCGGGGTCCTTCTGGTGGCCGGACGACGACCCCGACAAGGGCGCGGAGTGGCTCACCCGGCAGTACGCGTCCGGCCACCGGCGGCCGGTCCGGCTGTGGCTGGAGGTGGGCCTCCAGGAGTGGCTGCTCCTCGCGGAGAACCGCCGACTGCGCAACGTCCTGCGTGCCCGCGGCTACGACGTGACCTACCGGGAGTTCAACGGCGGCCACGACTACGCCTGTTGGCGCGGCGGGCTGGCCGACGCGCTGGCGGAGCTGCTGGGTGGCGGCGCGGAAGCACCCGCGGGGCCGCGCGGGGAGTGAAGCCCGAGGACTCCTTCGCAAGGAGTTCTTCGCAAAGAAACCTTTGCGAAGAACTCCTTGCGGTCTGAGGTGTGCCGTATGACAGATGCGCCGGAGAGACCGGACGGCCCCGCCGTCGAGGAGAACGCCGAAGGGAACTCGGTCGTTCTGGACGCCAAGGGGCTGCGCGCCCTGGCCCATCCGGTACGCGTGCAGCTGGTCTCACAGCTGCGGAAGCACGGCCCGTCGACGGCCACCCGCCTCGCGGAGCGACTGGGTGTGAACTCCGGGACGGCCAGTTACCACCTGCGCCGGCTCGGCGCGGCCGGTTTCGTCGAGGAGGACGCGGAACGCGGCAACGCGCGCGAGCGCTGGTGGCGCTCGGTGCACCGGACGACGGAGCTCAGCGATCAGGAGCTGGCCGCTCAGGAGCCCGAGGCCGCGCTGACGTATCTGCAGTCCGTCTCCGCCACCTACACCCTGCGCACCCAGCAGACGCTGAACGAGCTGCAGACGATGCCCCGTGCGTGGCGGGGCACCTTCGACATGAGCGACTGGGCCCTGCGGCTCACGCCGGAGGAAACCGTCGCCCTGCGCCGGGAGTTGCGGGACGTGCTCGCCCGCTACCGGTGGGACACGCCGGAGGCGGCGGCGACCGCTCCCGAGGGAGCCGAGCGGATCGGTGTCATCACGCACATCCTGCCCGAACTGGACACACCTGCCCCGTCAAGGACGCACCCCGGCCCCGAGCCGACGACCGGGCCGGAGACGTCGTGACGGAGGAGGCCCCGTCCGGGTCGGGAGCGGGTGACGTGCGCCGTGGGCTCTTCGTCGGGGCTTCGGGATGGGGCCCCCCGGGGCGCGGGCGGGGGGCCGGCCCCCCATACCGAACA
>NZ_JBSFFY010000112.1:0-11380 GCF_053596315.1 Streptomyces sp. NPDC001732 | reverse complement strand
CGCATCCGACGCGGTCTACGCCACATCCAGTACCGCAGCGACCTCATAGACGGCTGCCTCGCCGAGACCGGCCTGACCATCAGATCCGCCTGAGCAAGGACACGACATCACGAGTTCAACCTCAGTAGCTGATAGGGCACTTGTTTGTGGCAGGAATCCTGAAAACAGCTGTGTCTGCCGGCGGGAGCGGCTTGGCTGACGCAGGTGATCAGCACAGGAGTGACCCGGCCCGGGGGCCGGGCAGGGCGAGCGGTCGTGGATCGAGGGAGCGGGTTCGAGGCGGTGTTCCTCGATCCGGTGGGGCAGTCGGTCCAGCAGCGGTGGGCGGATGCCGCCATGACCGTGGCGTTCGAGGAGTTGCCTCCGGTGTCGGCGTTCCCGGTGATCCCGGGACGGCGCTGGGGACCGGGCTTGTGGTGGTCGGCGACCACCGGGCGGCACGTGGCTGCGGGGTCGAACGCGATGCGTACCCAGCTGATGGTTCTGGACCGCGATCCGCGGGTGACGGGACTGGCCGGGCGTCCGGTGCGGCTGCTGTGGTGTGATGGACGGGGACGGGTGCGCTCCTGGGTGCCGCAGCTGTTCGCCCGGTACCGCGACGGCACGGGTCTGGTGGCCGACTGCCCCAGCCACCCGGAAGCCGGCGGCGACCGCGCTGTGAAGGCTGCCGAAGCGGTGGGCGCGGCGTGTGAGGAGATCGGCTGGTCTTACCGGCGCCTTGCGCCGCTCGACGATGTGCCGGCCGCCAATCTGAAGTGGCTGGCCGGCTACCGCCATCCCCGCAACGCCGGCCGCCCGGGCCTGACGCCCGCTGTTCTGGATGCGTTCACGCGGCCGCGGCCGCTGCTCGCGGGAGCCGAAGCTGTCGGTGACCCGATCGAGGTACTTCCCGTCGTCTTCCACGCCCTGTGGCACGGACAGCTCACGACCAACCTGAAGGCACCGCTGCACGAGTGCGTTCTCGTCGGCCCCAGGGACTGGAACGGTCTGGGCAAGACGGGAGGTGCCGGGTGAGCGCGCGGCGCAATGCGCGGCCGGCCGTGGCGGTCGGGGCGCATGTCCGTTTCCGCGGTGTGAAGTGGCAGGTGGTCGCCCTGTCCGGGCAGATGGTTCACCTCGTCGGCCCGGCCGGCGGCGGTGAGGCGGTGCTTGCCGGGTACCTGTTCGCCGATCCCGGCTTCAGTGTCATCGGGGCCGAGATGCCGCAGGCGGCCCCGCAGTGGGGGCTGTTCGAGACCGCGCCGGCCGCGGCGCGGGAGAAGGCCCTGGCCTGGCAACGGCACGTGAGGGAAGTCGAATGCGGCCTTGCCGACGGGCCCGGCAGCGAAGGGGTGGTGCGGGAGCAGTACGCCCCCGCACGGCACACGCTGGCCGAGCGGGAACGGGCCAAGGCCGAGGAGCTGACCGCGCTGGGGTTCGGGCGGGTGTCGCGTACCACGGTGCAGCGCATGCGCCTGGCCTACCGCAAGCAGGGACTGTGGGGGCTGCTGGACCACCGCACCACCCGTGCCTCCAGCCCTACCGGGCGCTGTGACGAACGGGTCGTCGCCGCCGTCCGTGAGGCGCTGCGCCGTCGGCGCGGGCGTTCCAGGGGCACCATCAACGGCCTGTTCCCGCTGATCAACCAGATCCTTCAGGAGCGGCACGGTCCCGGTGCGGTGCCCGTGCCGTCGCAGGCCACGCTGTACCGGCTCGTCACCTCCCTCGCCCGCCCCGGTGAACTGCCCAGCGGGCCCGTGCGGCAGGTGCCCGCGAGCGTCGACGGGCGGGCTTTCACCCCCGCCACCGCGCTGCGGCCGGGCGAGCAGGTCCAGATCGACACCACCCGCCTGGACGTCCTGGCCCTCTTCGACGACGGCCGCCTCGCACGGCCCGAGCTGACCATCTCCGTCGACGTCGCCACCCGCTCCGTCCTGGCCGCCGTGCTGTGCCCGAGCGCGACCAGGGCCGTGGACGCGGCCCTGCTGCTGGCGGAGATGGCCGTCCCGCACCCGGCCAGGCCGACCTGGCCGGACATCCTGCGCATGGACCACGCCCGCGCGCTCCCCCATCAGCGGCTGGCCACGCTGGACGAGCGCCTGGCCGGTGCGGGGGCCCGGCCGGTCGTGTTGCCCGAGACGATCGTCGTCGACCGGGGCAAGGTCTTCGTCTCCGCCGCGTTCACCGCCGCCTGCGAGACCCTCGGCATCAGTGTCCAGCCCGCCCCGCCCCGCGCCCCCACCGCGAAGGGCATCGTGGAGCGGGCCTTCGGCTCCATCAACGCACTGTTCTGCCAGCACCTGCCCGGCTACACCGGATCCGACGTCACCCGCCGCGGCCCCGACACCGAGAAAGACGCCTGCTACAGCGTCGCCCAACTGCAGGACCTCCTCGATGAGTGGCTGGTGCATTACCACCACCGGCCCCACGAAGGGCTGCGCCACCCGATGATGCCCAGGAAGGCCCTTACCCCGAATGAGATGTGGGCCGCGCTCGTCGCCGTCGCCGGACACGTCCCCGTCCCATTGACCGGGCGCGACTACCTCGAACTGCTGCCCGTACGCTGGCAGGCCATCACCCCCGCCGGCATCACCATCCACCACCGCACCTACGACGCGGATCTCCTCGCCCCGCACCGCGGCCAGGCCTCCCCCGTCGCCGGCCGCGGCGGGAAATGGGAGATCCACTACAACCCCCACGACGTGCGCCAGATCTGGGTCCGGCTTCCCGACGGTGAACTCACCGAGATTCCGTGGATCCACCGCGACCACGTCCACCGGCCCTTCGACGAACGCACCTGGCAGCACATCCGCACCCAGGCCGTTGACGGCGCCCACGGTGACGCCGAGCAGTACGAAGCCAGCCTCGCCGACGCCCTCGACCAGCTCATGCGCCGCGTCCACAGCGGCCACGCCACCAAAACGGAGCAGGCCCTCATGGCCCGCACCGCTCACATCCCGCTCCCCACAGCCCGCGATGGGAACCACGACACCGAAGCACCCGCCGACAGCCCGGCGCAGCAAGGCGACGAAGGCAACGACGACAGCATCGACGACCTTGACGACCTGCCCGACGACGACGTCAGCCCCGCCCCGGCCACCGGATTCGGGCTCTACAACGCGCACGAGGAAGCCGCCACATGGTGAACCTGAGCCAGACAAGCGCGAGCAGCACACAAGGCGGCACCGACGACAGTGGCGAGGCCGAGCCGTCCTGGCCCCTGACCACCTGGCAGGGCTGGCACCGATTCGCCACCACCGACCCACCCACCCCTCCCCGCCCCGGCGACCCACCCCGCAGCACAGAAGAACGCCTGGCCTACCACTCCACGTTCGTCACCATCCGCACCCCCGCCATCCACACCCTCGCCACCCAGGTCCGCACCCTGATGATCCTCGGCTGCCACCAGCAGACCACCGCCCGGCCCTCACTGATCGTCACCGGACCCGCCGCAGCAGGGAAACGACCGCGCTCCTCAACGTCGGCCGCACCTGCCACCTCGCCCACATCCGCAAGAACCCCGCACCGCCCGGATCAGCGCACGCAGTGGTACCCGTCGCGTATGTCCTGGTCCCGCCCGGCGCGACCGCGAAAACCCTCGTCACTGAATTCGCCCGCTACCTCGGCATCCCCCTCACAGCCCGCATGACCCAG
Organism: Streptomyces sp. NPDC001732; assembly: GCF_053596315.1. Taxonomy (NCBI): domain Bacteria; kingdom Bacillati; phylum Actinomycetota; class Actinomycetes; order Kitasatosporales; family Streptomycetaceae; genus Streptomyces; species Streptomyces sp. NPDC001732. The sequence goes on along the minus strand of NZ_JBSFFY010000112.1, from coordinate 7,747 downwards.
ACCCAGATCACCGACGCCGTCTGCCACACCTACACCGCCGCAGGCGTACAGCTGGTGATGATCGACGAGATCCACCGCCTCAACCCTCGCACCACCACCGGCGCCCAAACCGCCGATCTGATCAAAGACCTCAGCGAACGCCTGCCCGCCACGTTCGTCTACGCCGGCATCAACGTCACCGACACACCCCTCTTCAGCGGGACACGCGGCGCCCAGCTCGCCGGACGCGCCACCCTCGTCGACTGCGGTCCCCTCCCCGCCCGCCACGGCACCCACCACCCCTTCCGCGACGTCATCACCGACATCGAAAACGCCCTCGACCTCCACCAGCACAAACCCGGCACCCTCCCCCGCCACGCTCCATACCTCCACCAGCGCACCGCAGGCCGCATCGGGTCCCTCACCCGGCTCATCCGCCAAGCAGCCATCACCGCCATCCACGACGGCACCGAACGCATCACCAAACGATCACTCGAAGCCATCCGCCTCGACCACCTCGCCGAAACCCACCACCGCCCCCGCCGAAGCCGATAGGCCCACCTGCCAGACAGGCAGAACAGCCCTGACCAGCACAAACACCAGCCGGGCCTTTACACGCTAGGACTACCTACAACAGACCCAGCCCCGCTCAGCACAGAACACATAACCCCAGCCCACACACCCCGACCACCCCGTCGAACCGCCAACTCAGCCTCTCAACGAACCCACAACACCCCAGGCCACCAACGACCCAGCACACCAACAACCCCCCTCCGAGCGTTACCTGGGGCGTCAAGGAGGGCGCTGTGCCGACGGCCACCGCAGCGCTCACCGAACATTTGCACCACGCGGCCCAGTCGGAGCCTTCTCTCCGCACTGCACACGAAGACTCCGCCGGCCGGCAACCCGGCTACGACGGCTGACCGAACCTCGTGGGGACGACAGCCCAGTGCCCCTTCAGAGTTGGATGGACTTCGTCTCGAGGAATTCCGTCAGGCCCCGCCTGCCCAGCTCCCGGCCGATGCCGGACTGCTTGTAACCGCCGAACGGAGCGAGCGGGTTGAAGGCGCCGCCGTTGACGTCGATCTGCCCGGTACGGACCTGCCGCGCGAAGGCGAGGGCGCGATCCTGATCGGCCGACCAGACCGCGCCGTGCAGGCCGAAGGCCGAGTTGTTCGCGATAGCCAGAGCTTCGTCGTCGCCTTCGAACGGGATAATCGAGAGAACGGGGCCGAAGATCTCCTCCTGGGCGATCACCGAGTCCGGATCGACTCCGCCGAACACGGTCGGCCGTACGAAGTAGCCGCGCTCGAAGCCTTCGGGCGCCGCGGTGCCGCCGGTCACCAGGCGCGCGCCGGCTTCGATGCCTTGCCTGATGAATCCGTGTACCCGGTCGCGCTGGGCACCGGACACCAGTGGCCCGAGCTTGGTCTTCGGGTCGAGCGGGTCTCCGGGCACGAAGCCCTCCGCGATATTCTTCGCCAGCTCCATTGCCTCGTCGTGGCGTTGGGTGGGGACGAGCATGCGGGTCCAGGCGGTGCAGGTCTGCCCTCCGTTGAGGTACGCATGGGCCACGCCCATCTTCACCGCAGTACTGAGATCGGCGTCGTCGAGGATCACGTTGGCGGACTTGCCGCCGAGTTCGAGCGTGACGCGCTTGATCGACCGTGCTGCGAGCTCGGCGACACGGGCACCGCCGCGAACAGAACCGGTGAACGAGACGACGTCCACCTCGGGGTGGGTCACCAGGGCCTCTCCCACGCCCGAGCCGTAGCCGCTGATCAGGTTCACCACGCCGGGCGGGAAACCAGCCTCGTGAAGGGCGTCGAACAGTTGGTACACGGCAAGGGGAGCCGCCTCACTCGGCTTGACCACCACGGTGCAGCCGGCGGCGAGCGCGGGCGCGATCTTGCAGACGAGCTGGTGCAGCGGGTAGTTCCACGGCGTGATCGCCGCGACGACGCCCGCGGGTTCGGTGAGGACGAGCGAGTTGCCGATCCGCTGCTCGCTCTCGTCTTCCTGCAGCAGGTCGATGTAGCAGGCGATGTCGGTGAGGGGGAGTGCGGCCTGAATCCGGGTGGCGATACGCATCGGCGTGCCGACGTCGATGGCGATCGTTTCGGCGATCTGCGCCGACCGTTCGGCCAGGCCGTGGTGCAGCTTGCGCAGGTACTCCGCCCGCTCGGCGCGGGATGTCGCGGCCCAGGCGGGGAACGCCGCGCGTGCTGCCCGCACTGCCCGATCCGCGTCCGCAGCAGTGCCGTTGGGGACGACACCGATCACGTCCTCGGTGGCAGGGTTCTCGACGGCGATCGTTTCCGTCGTGCCCGGCGTCCACGTTCCGTCCACATAGGTCGCATTGCGATCGATCAAGGTGTCCTCCTGGTCCGACCCCGTCTGCTCTCTCGTGGAACGACGTGGGTCCTTGTTTCACGGTGGATTCGACATTTCCCGAGGCGCTTCGCCTGTCGCAGGCCAACGCAATCCCGAACCCGGCGGCGAGGGCCCCTCCGTTCAGCGTGGGTGTCCAGCAAGCCCCCCAATGGGCCGCCACCGTGGGGCCTGGCTGGACCACCCTGCTTGACCCGGTTTCCTCTCGGTAACGGTCGGCCCTTCTGAAGGCCGGCAGGTCCTTGCACATCCGGCTCGGAACGGCGCGCCCGAGGCGTCCGCGGTCGAGCGCGTCAGGTTCGGTCGGCTACGGCCGTCCGGTCAAGGAACCGGCGCAGGCCGGTCCGTACCCCGTCTGTGGGGACGGTGGCTGCAAAGCATGCCGCCTCGACCGCCAGGCCCTCGTCGATCGGCAGGTTGACACCACGGGTGACCGCGCGCAGGCAGGCCGCCACAGCCGTCGGCGCGTGCCGGATGATCCGCGCGGCCAGGTCCCGCGCGGCGTCCATGAGCTCGTCGGCCGGTACGACGGCGTTGACAAGGCCCAGTTCGACGGCTCGGGCAGCCGGGATCGGGTCGCCGGTCAGGATCATCTCCAAGCCGCGCTTGCGGCCGACGTGCCGCGGCAGGCGCTGGGAGCCGCCGAAGGGAGGCGGGAAGCCGAGGGAGATCTCGGGTTTGGCGAAGGTCGCGTGCTCGGCGGCGATCGCGAGCGGGGCGGCCTCGGTGATCTCGCAGCCACCACCGTAGGCGAGGCCGTTGACCGCGACGATCACCGGCTTGGGGAACTCCTCGATCCGCCGGGTCAGCGTGTGGCCCCGGCGCACGATCTCGCGCAGCGCACGTTCGGGCCCGCCGGCGATGCTGGCCGCAAGCGAAGGGATGTCCGCGCCCGCACTGAACGCCCGGCGCCCGGCGCCGGTCAGGACCACCGCCCGGATGCTGTCGTCGGAGTCGATGAGGTCGAGCTGTGCGAGCAGCGCGTCGATCGTCGGATAGTCCAGGGCGTTGAGCTTCTGCTCCCGGTCGATGGTGATCACTGCGACCTGGTCGTCCTGCTCGATGCGCACGGTCATGCCGGGTTACTCCCTTTCGTCTGGGATCGGACTCACCGAGGCTATGCGCCGTGATCCAGGACAATCCATTGATTGTCCTGGATACAATGGAGCTCGTCTCCCGTCCGTCTCCGCGACGGACAGCGGGTGTCGCATGCGACCGTCCTCCTACAACGCTGTCGTCCACGAGTTCGCCGTAGCCGTCCGCTCCGGTGCGAGCCTGGCCGTACCCGGCTGCCGACGCACCGCGCTCCCGCGTGAGCCGCGGATCGCGCCGGCCACCGCCACCCGCGGCTACGCCGAACTGGCCGCTTTGGGCCCGGTCATGGGGAGCGCCGGGCCGAGGAACGTTCGTCAGGGTGCGGTCCGGCTACGCGACGTGCCGACCTCGTTGTCGACCTGCGCCACAGCATGGTCCAACTGCTCGACGACCCGACAGCCGTGCTTGCGGATCAGCGCGAGAGGGCCGGATCCGGCAGTCCGTTTCCAGCGGTCCCGTGGTTCGGGCCCGCGGCGGCTGCTCGCGTGTCTGTCGGTTCAGGCAAGCCGAACTGCTTCCCGGATCTGCCTGAGTCCCGCGGTGAGTACGTCGATGCCTGGTGTGGCCAGTGCAAGACGTATCGCGTTGGGTGCGTGCCGTGTCGCTGCGAAGGCTTCGGCTGTGGAGACGAGGATCCCGTTTTCGGCGAGACGATGGGCGACGATGTCGCTTCTGAGCTCGTCGGGCAGAGGCAGCCACCCCCAGTAGGAGCCGGGGTGGCTCATGAGACCGAGGTCCGCGAGCTCTCGGCGAGCGATGGCCTGGCGCCGGCGGGCGTCCTCACGTCGCGTTTTCTCCAGGCGGGCAACGGTTCCGTCGACCAGCCATCGCGTGGTGAGGGCGGTGGCGATGCTGGATACTCCCCAGCTGGATGCCCGAAGCGTCCGGGTGACAGTGGACAGGTGCTGTCGCGGGGCGACGATGTATCCGGCGCGCAGTCCGGTGGAGAGGTTCTTCGACAGGCTGCCGACGTAGAAGGTGCGCTCCGGGGCCAGGACATGGAGAGGCGGTGGCGCGTCCGGGACGAGGAAGCTGTAGGTGCCGTCCTCGACGAGGACACAGTCGTACCGACGGGCGATTTCGACGATCCGGTCCCGGGCTGCGGCATCGAGTGTGCACCCGAGGGGGTTGTGCAGGTCCGGCATCACATAGATTGCCGAGACCGGGCGCTCTCGGCAGAGCGCCTCGAGTCCGTCGGGGTCGGTACCGGCGGGACCACAGGCGACGGGGGCGAGCTCGATACGGCGGACTCCGGCAATGAGCTTCACGCCGGGATACGTCAATGTGTCGACGGCCACGACTTCGCCGGGCGAGGCAATGCTGCTCAGGACGGTGTCGAGGGCGTGCTGCGCCCCGCCCGTCAGGAGCACCTGGGCAGGGGGGATGTCGAGTCCACGGTCCAGCAGGTACGTGGCCACGGCCGCCCGGTCGGCACCGCGTCCGCCCGGTGGCTGCTGCGAGAGAAGCGCGCCCAGGTCGCCCTGAGTCGCGAGTTCACGCAGGGCGTGACGGAGCTGATCGCTCTGGTCCGGCGCGAGCGGCTGGTTGAACGAGAGGTCGGCCAGCCGGGCTCCGGCAGGCAGACGGCGGGGATCGCTGCCGCCGAACCCGCTCAGATCACGGACATAGGTACCCCTGCCCGGCTCACCCACCACCAGGCCGGCAGCCGTCAGCTCCCGGTAGACCTTTGTGGCCGTTGCCAGCGCGATGCCGCGCCGGCGTGCGAGAACCCGGTGGGTGGGCAGCCGCGTTCCCGCCGGGATGGTCCCGGCGCGGATGGCGGTGGCGATCTCGTCCGCGATGGACCGGAAACGTTCGACCCCCACGGCCACCGTCCTTGTAGCTATGACAATTCCTTGATTGCATCACTGTACAGCCCGTACCGTCCGGGACGTCCATCGAGAGCCGACGAGCGTTGAGGAGTTGTGCCCGTATCCGGATCCCGCACTGCCGGTGCCGGCATGCCTGCGCCATACATTCACGGGGACGCTGTGGCCGGGCGACCGTGCGGTATCCGGCGCCCGTCTCCGACCTGCTCGCCTTCCGCAACGTCGACATCGGCGAGGAGCCACCTGATTCGTGCCGAGGTGGACGCGACCTTGCACGGAAACCAACGAGTTACGGTGCACGGCGGATTCCTGGTCGAAATCGCCTGACACGGCGATTGAGGCGGCCCACTCGACCCTCATGAGGATCGGTGCATTGCTCACTGCACACAGTGCGGAAATTCTGTTGTGACACAGGATGCGGAACCGCAGAATACGCACGCCAAAGTACACATGATCTTTCAAGGATGAAGAGTGACTGAGAACGAGGAACAGCGCCACACCCTGACCAACGGGCAGGGTGTGCCGGTCCTGACCTATCTGCAGGGTGTTCGGGACGGACACCCGTGGGCGGACCTGGCCGAAGTGGTCGGCCCGAACCCTGTGGAAACCATCGTTTCCAGCATGTCCGGATGGGCAGTCTCGGGATCCGTGGAACTCGGTGAGGAACTGCTGCGCCGTGGCGCACGGGTGATGCGGCACGCCCATGAGATGCGGAGGGACTTGGCCGCGTGTCCGCCGCCGGCCGACTGGTCATCATGCGCCCTGGGAAACGGACTGCGGGCAGTCCCTTGCGACCGCGATGCCGACGCGGTGTTCCCGGCATGGCGAGCCGCCTTTTCTGCCGACCATCCCGACCACCACTCCGGCAGCGACGCAGAAGCGCTCAACGAGCTCCTGGCGCCGATGCTGGCGGGCTCCGTTCTCGGACCCGTTCTTCCGTGCAGCGCCTTGGTGGTGGACGAGACGGACCGCGTTGTCGCTGGGGCGATCATCACCGACCGTGACGGACTGCCGTGGATCGCGGACGTGTTCCGCCGGCCCGAAGCCCGCTACGCGGGCCTTGGTGCCAAACTGCTGCGTCGGGTAATCAGCGCCGCTGCGGCCGACGGGCTGGCCGACATTTCGCTCGTCGTGAGCGATGCGAATCCAGCCCGCCGCGTCTACGAGAAGCTCGGTTTCCAGCTGACTGGCACATCACTGACTGTCGTCGTGCCGTAGGTCTCGAATCCCCGTACATCCAGTGAGCTGAAGCGGATATTGTGGCGGCCCCGAAGCCAGGCGTGATCGCCATCGGCGTAGGGGAGAACACAGGTCCGATGCCTGCACCACGGAGTACCCGGACGAGCTGCGCGAGCGGGCCGCCCGTGAAGGCCCACCGCGACCGTTTCGATGCCCACGCCGCCGAACGTCGTGTGAACCGGCCGAGCGGGCGCGGCCCGTCGCCGTCCACCACGGTGCGGAACCGCTCGCCCAGGAGACTGTCCTCGATCGTGACCACCAGGTACACGACGAACGAACCGAGAACCGTGCCCAGCAACACGAAGCCGTGAAATCCCCCTGCCGCAATCGACCAGACCGGTGCAGGCTCGGGTGGTCGGTGCGTGTGGCCGGGTTCGGCTCGGTCGCCTGGTGCGCGCGTCGACGTTCCGGGGCGTGGGTGTCGGGGGCAATCCTGCTTCGTGACGGGATTCTGCCTGGCGCCGGCAGCGGTTTTCGGCCAGGTGGGTGTCAGGGCGGAGGGAGAGGTACCCACTTCCGACAGTGGGACTTCGGCCCTGCGGTGGGCTGCTACCGCAAGGTAAGTGGGACAGCTGTGGAGGGAGGGGTGTCATCCGCCGCGGTAGCACCGTCGTCAGCGTGGTCCAGGAGCACATCCCCGCCCCCGCGCACTCACCGGCGGTCTCACGCCGGTGGCCGCGATCACGGACACCCTCCCGCCGGGGCAAACCGTCCGCACGGCAATCCTGGACAACGGGATCTGCGCCACTCCGGGAACGGGGCGACGGACATCTCCATCGGCGAAGTCGGCACGTCCCGCGCCCACCTCCCAGGCATCTCGGCCACGGAGCCCGTTCTCGTCCTCACCCGCCGTCCGCGCCTCGGACAGCGGCCCTTCCACCTCGGCAGGATTCTCGTCAACCGACACAAGACGCATCCTTCCGTCCTCATGCCACTCTCTGACCGACCTGACAAGGAAATGCCGTGAGTACCAGCACCCTCACCGACATCGACTACCTCCGGCGCGCCATCACCGTCTCCCGGAGCGCGCGCGACAACGGCAACCACCCCTTCGGCGCGATCCTCGTCGCACCCGACGGGACGATCGCACTCGAAGCCGAGAACAGCGTCACCACCAACAACGACGTCACCCACCACGCCGAGACCAACCTCGTCCGCCTTGCCTCCCGGACCATCCCGCTGGACCAACTGGCCAAGTACACCCTCTACACCTC
>NZ_JBSFFY010000111.1:0-11540 GCF_053596315.1 Streptomyces sp. NPDC001732 | reverse complement strand
GCGGCGTGACCGTCTCCTACGAGACGTTCCGCCGCTGGTGCGCCAAGTTTGGGCAGGCCTACGCGAACGGACTACGCCGCCGCCGGCCCCGGCCCCGGCCCCGGCCCCGGCCCGGGGAAAAATGGCACCTGGACGAGGTCTTCATCAAGGTCAACGGCGAGCATAAGTACCTGTGGCGGGCCGTCGACGCCGACGGCAACGTCCTCGACATCCTCGTCCAGAACCGGCGGGACAAGGCCGCGGCAAGACGCTTCTTCCGCTGCCTGATGCAGAAGACCCGTACGGTGCCGAGGGTGGTCGTCACCGACAAGCTCCGTTCCTACGGCGCGGCGCATCGCGAAGTCATGCCCTCGGAGGAACACCGCTCGCACAAGAGCCTGAACAACCGGGCGGAGAACAGTCATCAGCCCACCCGGCAGCGCGAACGCGCCATGAAAGGCTTCCGCAGCGTCGGCGGGGCCCAGCGGTTCCTGGCCGCGTTCAGCGGCATCTCGCCCCACTTCCGCCCTCACCGCCATCTGATGACCGCCTCCGACCACCGAGCCGAGATGACCGTCCGCTTCGCCATCTGGGACCAGATCACCGGCGTCACCGTCCTGCCCACTGCGGCGTGACCCAGGCCCCCCGCGCCCCGACCCCTCCACGCCCTGACGCGCCCTCGATCGATCAACACCTCACCAACGTGACAACACCACTCGGCGGCATCGGCGGCGATCTCGTCCAGTCTGCCGTTCATGCTTTCCCCTTCCGCTCGTTCGCTCGAAGTGGCCCGTCCCGAATATCCGTCCTGCTTCTCCGCCGCGCCTGCCGGTTCCGCTGCCACTGGGCCTGCGCCTGCTCCGGAAGGGCAGGCCGAGGAGCCATTCGTCGTAAGGACACCCACTCCGCGACCATCACCGGATCCCAGGGAGACGCGAAGCGCAGCAGTACACGGGATTCTCCAACTGGGCACGGGCGCAGCGCGCACCGGCCCCGGTCCGAGGACCGGGGCCGGTGCGCCGTACGGCGGCTACTTGCACTGCTCGTCGATCTTGTACTGGAGTGCCCGAGGGTAGTCGTGCCGGTCAAGCCGGACCCGGGCCAGGATCGGGGCGCGGTTGATGTCATTGCCCGGATCGGCGATGTCGAGCAGCAGCGACTCCAGCTCGGTGTGGGTGGTGAGCTCCCGCCCGTGCATCCGGTCCTTCTCCGAGCCGAAGACTTCCGCCAGCTTCTCGTACTGCCACGGGTGCAGCACGTTGTAGAAGTCGGCCCCGTCGGACGGCTTCTGCTTGTAATAGCAGGGGCTGACCAGCATCTGCTCGATGCCGTAGAAGCCCTCGTTGTCCAGGACGAAGACCACCGGCCGCAGGTGGTGGCGCACGTGCGTGGACAGCTCCTGGCAGATCTCCTGGAACGAGCCGTCCCCGACGAACACCAGCGGCCGCTTGAGGGGCTGCTGGCGGGCCAGCGCCACCCCGGTGGCCGCGCCGACCGAGTAGCCGATGGACAGCCAGCTGTTCTGCGCCACGAAACTCGCCCGCTCCGCCATCCGTAGATTCATCGACCCCAGCAGTGCGAACGCTGCGTCCGAAACCACCGTGAACGGCGAGGTGGCCTCCGGGCCGTCGCCCTGCACCTGGCTCAGCAGGAAGGCGTTCATGTGCTGGAAGAACCCGTCGTACGTGAGCTCCTCGGGGTGGTCCGTGCTGCTCAGACCGGTCAGGAAGGCGATCGTGCTCGCCGGGACCTGCCGGTCCTTGGCGTGGGCTCGCGCGAAGAGGTCGGTCTCGAACGCCCGCTTGCCGAAAGCAGCACCCAGCGCGTCCCGCAGCGCCGGGACGAACCGCGCCAGCTGGACGTCCGGGAAGTACTGCGCGCCGACGCTGACGCCCTCGCGGGCGGCCACGATCCAGTCGTCGCCGATCGACTTCTCGCCCCCGAGGTTCTTCGACGTCGACCAGGTGCCCAGGCCGATCCGGCACCCGGCGGCCTTGAATGCCTTGCGCACCTCCGGCAGGCTCGCCTTCCCGTTGTAGACGCCCGTGAAGCCCGGGGTGTTCTCGGAGACCACGGACTTCGCACCGACGGTCGTGCAGAACGGGATGCCGGTCAGCTGCACCAGCGAGACCAGCTCCTGTTCCAGGCGGTTCCGCTCGATCTCCTCGCCCGCCCACAGCACCGGCGTGCCGAGCCGTTCGACCAGCTTCACCGAGGCCTCCACGGCCTTGGCGAGCATTTCCTCGTTCTTCTTGGTGAACGGCCTTTCCTGACCACGAAGTTCGCCCTGCGGCGCGGCACACGGGGCATTCCAGAGGTCGTCCATCACCTCCAGGTAGACCGGCCTGCGCTCGGTCAGGCCGGCGGTGATCGCGCTGTCGATCTGCGAGGGCGCGAGCCCGGGGTTGGAGATCACCTGCGCGTCCACCGTGACCTGCCGGTAGACCTCCAGATTGCTCTCCCGGCGCTGGCTCATGTGCGAGGTGAGCAGGCCGACCGCCTGGTAGTTGAGCCACTGCTCGTACGACGGCGCCGCATTGATCGCGATCACCGGCACGTACTCGACGTACGCGCCGCCGATCGGGTTGAGCAGGCTGAATGCGCCCACGCCGTAGGTGACCGCGACGGCGGCGACGCCCTGCTCGCCCTTGGCGAGGTCCGCGTCGGCGGCCCGCACCCGGGCGTAGGCGTCGGCGGCGTAGCCGCCACCGATCTCGGTCGGGGTGCCGACCCAGCGCACCCCGGTGGTGGCGTGCATGATCGTCAGGAACGGGCCGAGGTGGTCGCCCGGCACCCCGAACAGGTACCGGATGCCCAACTGCTCCAGTCTGGTGGCCAGGTAACGGCCCACGGTCCATTCAACGTTGTCGCTCATCGGCTCAACACCTCCACTCTGCGTGCGCGACCGGTCCGCACCTCGGGCCGGATCTCCGGTCTGGCGCGGGGTGGTGGCGCGGGTGCTTCGTGCACGGCGATCGCCGCGCGGACGGCGGTCTCCACCGCGCCCTCGATCCAGGCGTGCTTGAGCGAGACGTGCTCGCCTGCGAAGTGCACCGGTCCCTCCGGTTTGACCACGTCGAGATGGAAGCTGGTCATCTGGTGCGGGGTGTACACCGCCGCCTCGCCGAAGGCGTACGGGTCGCGCAGCCAGCTCTGGGTCTGGCCGTAGCCGGTGTAGAACACCTCGATTCGCCGGCCGTGCACCGACTGGAGGTTGCGCAGCGCGTACACGTACCGCTCGGCGTCGGCCATCGAGTCCCAGCGCGCCGCGTCGTCCGACCAGCTGTAGCTGGCCAGCACCACGCCGCCGCCGTCGCTGCCGGGCACTGAGTGCGAGGGGTAGTACATGAAACGGTTCGGGTTGTCGGTGGTCGAACCGCCGCCGAAGCAGTCGGTGGCGGGGCGCACGCTCGCGCGGCGCAGCGGGGTGTGCCGGAAGACCTCCAGCTGCTCCTGGCTGATCCGGCTCGAGTCCACGCTCCGGTGGGCGCCGAGCAGCATTCTCTGCGGATCGGGCGGCGGCCGATGCCCGTTGTGCGTGGCCGGCGCGGCGGCCTCGGCATCCTCCTCGCCGGCCCGCTGGTAGTACTCGTACAGGCCCGGGTCGATGGAGTCGAGCTCGTCCTTCCAGTCCGCCTCGGTGAACTCCCACCACCGGCGGGAAAACTCCAGCAGCACCTTGGTCGCCTGGTCGTAGTGCGTCTCGATGATCGCCCGGCGCTTCTTGTACGAGTACGGGGGCGAGACCTGGACGAACCGCAGCGCGGAGAACGGGACGGTGACGATCGCGAAGTCACCTTTCCAGACCGTGGGTTCAGCCTCTGGGTCGTCCTCGGGCACGGTGTGCACGGCGACCTGCGGCCCGTTCGGTCCGGTGTCCTGGCCGGCCCCGCCGTCGCGGCGCGGGTCCCAGTACTCCATCCGGATCATCCGCTCGCCCATTTCGAGTTCGTCCTGGAGCTCCTCGGCCAGGGCATAGGGCAGCTGCCAGCTGCCGCCGTCGATCTCCCAGTAGGTGGCATCCGGGTTGATGTCGCTGCGGCCCAGGAAGGTGTGGAAGAAGGACAGGTGCAGCCGCGAGGTCATGTTCTCGATCGTGCCGATCGCCTCGACGGCCTCGTCGCTGAAGCCCGCGTACTCGCGCAGGAAACGGCCCATCGAGTAGCCGTCGAAGTCGCGGATCACCCGGGCCCAGCCGTCCAGCCACTCGGCGAACGGCTTGCGTACCCGCTTGCCGTTCTCGATGTACGAGTAGTAGTCGCGGACCGGCTCCAGCGCCTGGTTGACCATGTCGCCGGCGGTGATTCGCACCTCGTCGCCGGTGAGGTGGAAGCCCTCGTTGACGCTGCTCGGGTCGGCAGCGTACTCGTTGCGGCGGGCCTGGATCCGGTTGGTGCGGATCCAGCTGTTGAAGCGCTTGACCGGCTCGCGGAAGTCCGGGCTGTCCTCGCCGTACTTCCAGACCTTGGCGTTCTCGAAGGACTCGTAGACCACCGGCGGGACGGGCGTGTTCTGGTTGCCGGTGTCGGGATCGACATCGACGTTGTAGAACAGCTGCCGTTTCAGGCCGAGGCTGTCGACCAGGGCCAGGGTGAGTGGGTGGAAGCTGGGCAGCCGCATCGCCCCGGCCTCCCCGTACTGCACCGGGTCGTAGAAGGGGCCGTCCTGCTCGTCGTCGATGGAGCGGAAGGTCTTGATCCGCCCGCCGACCCGGTTGGCGTTGGCCTCCAGGATGGTGACGTTGTGCCCGGCGTCCTTGAGCAGCTTCCCGGCAACCAGACCGGCGATCCCCGCACCGACGATCAGCACGTCCTTGGGCTCGTCGGTCTCCGGGATGCCCTCCTTGATCAGGACATCGAGGTAGCGCAGTTTCAGGTCCTCGTCGTCCGGACCGACCAGCAGCAGCTCGCGGGCCAGCTGCCAGCAGGTCTGCTGGCCGGCGCGGTCGTTGGCCGTGCCTTCGACGGTGGGGCTCTCGTTCATGGCTTCTCCTCGCCGCTCAGGAGCCGACTGGCTTGTTGGGGAGGTCCTCGCCCTCGGCGAGCAGCCGCAGCGTGCTGATCGAGGGGGTGAAGGCGTAGAGCGCGCCCGTGGTGCGGACGAAGCGCTTCATGTCGACCGTGCCGGAGGTGCCGTCCGTGAGCTCGATCGAGGCCTTGCCGGCGAGGCCGGTGACCTTGTCGAAGCCGTTGGCGACCTCCTGGTCGGACCGGCTTTCCCCGGGGGTGAAGGTGTCGTCGTTGGACCAGTGCTGCTGGACCAGTTCGAACTGCTCTTCCAGCGAGGTGCCGTAGCAGACGAAGATCAGCCCGCGGTCCTTGCCGTCGTCCGAGCTGCCTTTGAACTCGGGGCCGTAGGGAATGCCGCGGCGCATCAGGCGGTGGCTCTTCGGCTTCTTGTCGACGATTCCTGCGAAGGCACGCGGATGGGTGCGGCGGATGTGCGCGGCCCAGGGGGTGTGCCGGCCGACGGGGTCGTTCGCGTAGTCGAAGCCGTTCCGGTCCGAGCCGAGGCCGGTCACGGCGCTGCACGGCGGGGCGAGCGGTGTGCCGTCCTTGGCCCGGCCGACCAGACAGGCACCGAGCCGGTTGCTGTCCATGTTCCCGGTGAAGTTCTTGACGCCTTCCGCCACGGCCGTGTTCCAGCCGGCGACATCCTGGCGAAGGCGGCGCACCACCTGGAGGGAGCCGTTCTTCATCCACGCCGGTGCCTTCCGGTCGCCCTGTTCGCTTTTGTAGCCGAAGACGAACTCGCCGGGTTCGATCAGCTCGGTCCCGGCGTGGTTGTCGCGGAAGCCCTTGCGGCCGGCGTCCTCACGGTGGAAGTCCTTGACGCCGGGCTGGGAGATGCCGTCCTTGTAGCCGAAGTGCTCGTGCCCCTTCAGATCACCCTTCAGTGTGCGGCCCTCGTCCACATGGACGCGCGTGATCTGGTGGGTCTGCTCGACCGTGTCGAGGTTCTTCAGCTTCTCCTTCAGCAGCGCCTCGGTGTCCGCGGCGACGATGAGGACCGCGTGCACGGCCTTGTCGCCGGTCCCGGCCCCGAACAACCAGGTCCTGGGGTCGCTCTCGCCGGTGTCCCCGAGATCCTCGGCCCGTGCGGCCGCGCCCTCGCAGAACGACGTGAAGGAGCTGAGGTCCTTCTTGATCTGATCGGGCTTGTTGGCGATCGTCACGAGGCCCTCGAAGGTGAGGGAGACCCCGCAGCGGACGGTAGTGATCGACGGATCGCGGCCGAAGGCCCGGCGGGCCAGCGAGAACTGCTCGTTGAAGTCCTCCGTCTCGTTGGTCGTCGCGACGGTGTTGAGGATCGCGGAGAGCCAGCCACGGCCCTTGGCGGCATCCGGGAAGCGCAGGTAGCGGAAGTCCATGAAGTCCTTGTTGAACGCGGCCAGGACGTTGCCCTGGATGTCGGTGGACCCGCGCAGCTCCGGCTGGGGCAGCTGCTCGACGGACGGGACGGCGGTGGGACGGGTGGGAGTCGTGGTCACGGTGGGGTTCCTCGCATGGGGTGGAGGGTGGTGGCGGATTCGTGGAGGGATGACACGATCAACGCCGATCGCGAAAAGTAACAAATCGGACACTTAATGTAACTATTTCGTTGCCGTGAACTCTGTCAAACGGAGGTCAGTCCCCTCGGCGGATCACACGGCGTCGCCGGGCGGAGCGTCCCCGCACAGGCGCGGGACGGAGACCGGCACCCGAGCTGAGGCCCCGGCGAGCACCCCGACCGGGCCGGGTTCCGGGCGCGAGGCCATCAGGAAGCAGCCGCCGGTGTCGGCGTTGTGCAGCCCCACCGACAGGGCGGGCTGCAACTCGTCGACGACCGACATGGTCGCCAGGGTCTCCGGGAGCTGCCCGTCGAACACCTCGACCGGGAAGGTGCGCTCCGGCTCCGCGTGGTCCAGGGGCCGGTACAGGCCCCTGGTGGTACTCCTACAGCGTCACCGGCCCCCGGAATGCACAGGGTTCGTTCAGCCGGCCGCCGTCTGGATCCTTTGCAGGACACGACGGTGAGCCCCGTCGGAAGTTTTCCATGGGCCCGCAGCCGGCTCTCGGCCGCTCCGGCCCCGAACCTCGGGCTCTCGTCGGCGACGCCGGCCAGCTCCGGGAAGTCCGGGCGCCGACGCCGCCGGTTGACGACAGCCGCACGCACCGCCCCCGCCCCCACCGTCCCCGGGCGGCACCCACCCGGCACCATCCGCCGAGCGAATCCTCTGCCCTCCACCGGCCGCTTCCATCGGCAGGTCCGGCTATTGGAAATTGCGGAGTTTCCGATCTCCTCAGCGCGATGTCGGGTGCCTCCGTGGTCCCGGCCGCGGGTAAGAACTTCCAGGTTGAGCAGTAGATCCCCAGCGGCAACGAGAGAGCCGACGGGGCCGGCCGCGAGCATGGCACCCACGAACCCGGGGGCCCGTCACCGACCCTTGACCACTGAGCCGAGCAAGTGACCACCACCGGCGGCCTCGTCAACGAATTCGTACGTCACGTCCGCGGACGCGCCCGCGCCCTGGGCCGTTCGGGCCAGACGCGGTCGTGCGTTCCCGGGGAGCCCGGGGGTGTTGCGGGGGGTTACTACTTCTGCGCGGCCGTAGCCCGGCAGGTCAGATCCTTGGCGGGGAGCCTGCCCGTGGTCAGGTAGACCGTGGCGGCCTTGTCTGCGCAGGGACTGCCGTCGGGTGCGTAGAGGACGCCGTGTCCCTCGCCGTCGGTGACGGTGAGCATTCGGGAGCCTCGCAGGGTCCGGTGCATGGCCGGGCCGGTGAAGAGCGGCGTCTGGGAGTCCCACTCGTTCTGTGTGATCAGAGCACCGACTTTGTTGTCGATCGTGGTCTGCGGCTCGCTGCCCCGCTTCCAGAAGGCGCATGGTGTGATGGTGGCCGCGAAGTCGCCGTACAGCGGATACCGGGCCTTGTCGCGGATCGCCTCGCGGCGGTACCGCTCGGGCTCGTGCGACCAGGTGCGGGTGTCGGCGCACATGACGGACCAGACGATGGAGGCGTAGTTGTCGTCGGGCTCCTCGTCCTGACCGGGTGTGCCGGACGGAGTCGGGTTCTTGCCCTCGGCCGCTTTCCTCGGTGCGGCGATTCATTCGGCGGCCTTCTGGACGTGGAAGAACGTGCTGTTGTCGGCTCGGATGTCGTCACCGGTGAGGGCCCCGCGCTTCTCGGCGATCGTATGCACCCGGTCCATGTCCTTCGCGAAGGTCTCCGCCTTGCACGGAGCGTCGCTCTGTTCGTCCGCGGTCAGCCCGCACCTGACGGGAGAGCTCTGCGCGGCGCCCCTCGGGTCGAAGCCGACGAGGTCGTACCGCCGCTTCACTTCCGCGGGGAACTTCATGAGCGGGTCGACAGGAAGATGCGGTCCCGGCGCGCCGGGACCGCCCGGGTTGAGCAGCAGAACGCCGCGGCGTTCCTTCGTGCTGCCCGCCTTCAGCCGGGATATCGCGGGGCCGATCGTCTTGCCGCCGGGGTCGTTGCAGTCCAGCGGCACTTTGAGCGTCGCGCACTGAAAGGTGTCGGGGCCCTTCGCGTCGCAGTGTTTCCACTGGACCTTCTGCTGCGTGTACTGCCGCAGGGGGTCCTTGGCGGTGGGGGCGTTGGATGTCTTGAACGCGGCGAGGGTCAACGCCGAAAGGGAGGCCGCGAGGAGGCCGACGGCGACCAGGACGGGCACCGCGATCGCGGTGGCCGACGTCACCACACCGGTGAGGGCCTTGCCCGGCCGCTACCGGTCCGCTTGGCCGTCGTCAGGGCGACGATGCCCAGGATCAGGGCGATGCCGCCGAACAGGCCGCCGATGAAGAAGATCGACGTGCTCAAGCCGATGACGCCGAGCACCATGGCGGCCCCGGCCAGGCCGTTGGCCGATGCTGTGTGATGCGGCGGCATCTCTATTCCTTGCGTGTTCATCAAACGTCCTCCGGCCAGCTGTTCAGGGCACGATCCTGGCTTCCGGCGTCGCGGATGCGCATCGCGGAAAGGCGGGAGAATTCGCTCCCCCGATTGGGGGAGGCTGCCGGTGGACCGTCCGGTCATACCGGCCTGGCCATGTTCGAGGGAATCCGGCCGCTGCTGCGCGGCTCCACATATTCGGGTGCGCTATTCGCCTATTGCGGCGCGGTGGCGAGCCTTCCGCTGCTGCCTTTCGCACTGCTGCCGACACTGGTGTGGCCATCTGCTCCCTATGAAGTGCAGGCCGTCCTGGTCCTCCCGGTCTGGGCAGCGCTGATCGGCTCGGTCGGTCTTGCCCGCACCACACGGCGGGCACTGATCGCGTTCGCCCGTCAACTTCTGAGGGGCCGTTGGCGGACTCCCTTCTGGCTGCTGCTGCACGTGGCGCTGGGGTGGACGGGAGCGCTGGCGAGCGGCGTGCTGATTCTCATGGGGATTGCCCTCCCCGGAAACTGGCTCGGCGTCGAAGCCGGGTTGAGTCTGTTCGGTTGGTCGCTGCGGTCCGACGGCGGATGGCAGAGCTGGGTGGTGGCGCTCTGCTGCCTGCTGCTCGCTGCGGTCGTGTGCGTGGTGGTGACGAGCATGCTGCGGTGGCTGGCGCCCAGGCTCCTGGGCCCTTCGTCAGCCGAGCGGCTCGCGCTGATGGCGGAGCGGGAGCAGCGACTTGCCGAACGCAACAGGCTGGCCCACGAGCTGCACGACTCGATCGGGCACACGCTGACCGCGACCACGATCCAGGCGGCGGTCGCGGGCGAGGTGCTGTCCGCCGACCCGGGGGCGGCGAGGGCCGCGCTGCGCAGCATCGAGGAGTCGGCCCGGACCGCCCTTGAGGACCTGGACCATGTGCTGGGCATGCTGCGCGAGGAGCAGGCAGGGACGGCGCCGACCCGGACCCTGGCCGACCTGCCCGAGCTGCTCGACCGGTTGCGGCATGCGGGCGCGGTGGTGGAGCCGGAGCTGTCGGGCGATTTCACGCAGGTGCGGGGAACGCTCTCCCGGGCGGCGTACCGGATCCTGCAGGAGGGGCTGACGAACGCGCTGCGGTACGGCACGGGCGGACCGATCCGGGTCGAGGCAGTGGCCACGCCGGACACGCTGGGACTCAGTGTGGTCAACCGGAGCAGGACGGGGACGAGCCCGGCTGCGGGTGTCTTCCCGACGTCCGGGCACGGCCTGCCGGGGCTCGCCGAGCGCGTGCGGCTGCTGCACGGCGAGATCGAGGCCGCCCCGGACGGGCCGGAGCACTGGCGGCTCGCGGTCCGGCTGCCGGTACGTTTGCCCGCACGATCGGCCCACACGCGAGCGCAGCGGTCACGACCAGCCCTGACGCGAGCGCAGCCGTCACGACTGGCGCCGCCGGCGCCTCCGGCAGCACTCCTGTCACCCTCGTGATCGCGGACGACGACGAGGTGACCCGCAGCGGTCTGCGCACGCTGCTCGGGATGCAACCGGGGATCGCAGTGGTCGGGGAGGCCGCCGACGGCGTCGAGGCGGTCGAGCAGGCACGGCAGTTGCGGCCGGACGTGGTCCTGATGGACGTGCGGATGCCGCGCCTCAACGGCATCGAGGCAACCCGGCAACTCCTCGCCGAACCGGCCGAACCGCCGAAGGTCGTGGTGATCACCACCTTCGAGAACGACGGCTACGTCACCGCCGCACTCAGTGCCGGGGCCAGCGGCTTCGTCCTCAAGCGGCTCCCGGTCCCCAAGATCGCGGAATCAGCGCGGGGGGTCGTGGCGGGCGAGGCGATCCTCTTCCCGGCGGCCCTGCGCCAGATGGTCACCGCCCGCCCGCTGGGCTCCGCCGAGGCGCTGCCGCAGGCGGCGCTGACGGGCCGGGAGAAGGAGGCGCTGCGCCTGATGGCCACCGGCCTGTCCAACCCGGAGATCGCGGAGTCGCTCACGGTGAGCCTGGAGACGGTGAAGACCCACGTCGGGAACGTGCTGACCAAGCTCGGCGCACAGAACCGGACCCACGCGGTGGTGATCGCATACGAAACCGGCCTGGTCGTACCCGGGTCGCGGGCTGACGCCACATCAGGTGGCTGACTCGGCCTGCCTGTTCCGCTGGACCAGCGTCCGGGGCAGTCCACACCCGGAAAGCCTCCCCACCCCGGGGCAGGCCCGCAGCCGCAGCTGCGATCTCGGGAAAGGCGGGCATCAGGTCGCCGCCTCCGCCTCCCCGGGCCCGCCGCCGCGGAGCTCTTCGACGCGCCGCTCGGCGTACTGGGCCGGCACCTGGTGGTGACGCTGGTGACCGTCGCCTGGAGCAGCAGTCCGCCCCCTGCTGCGGGTCGTCTTCTCACTCGGCAACCGCGACGAACGCTCCCTGCTGCGCGACTGCTTCCACGAGCAGGTCACCGACGTCCTGACCGCACGCCTGCACGGCCCCGAGTCCGCGTTGCGCGCCGAACTGATCGCCGGTCACCTCCTCGGCCTCGGCGCCACCCTCGGTCTCCACCGCGACGCCACCGACTCCCGCGCCTACCCCGAACACCTCGCGGACCTCTACGCACCGGTGCTGCAGGCGCTGATCATGCGCCGGATGACCGACTCCGCCGGGGCGACCGGGTGACCGACCGGGGCGATCGTCCACGGTTCGCCGCCCG
>NZ_JBSFFY010000110.1:0-11567 GCF_053596315.1 Streptomyces sp. NPDC001732 | reverse complement strand
CTGCCCGCCGCGGCCTGAACCAGGCATCAAGACCGCACCCCGGAACACCCCGGCACCCCGGCAGATGATCAAGCACCCGTTAACTTGACAACATCAGTCGGCCGGTGTAAAGCCACGACTACGACGACCCCGGCTCCCCAGCAGTGCGCTGGATGCAGACCATGGCGGCGTCGTCGCCCAGGCGCCCGCCCGCATGGGCCAGAAGGTCGGAGCGAAGGTGGCGGATCAGGGCCTGGGGGCTGTCGTGCGCCTGGGAGGCGGCACGTTCGGCTAGCGGGTAGAAGACTCTGCCGGGGTCCCGGGCTTCTATCACGCCGTCGGTGTAGAGCAGCAGCAGGTCTGCGGGCTCCAGGGCGAAGGTGTCCACCTGGTACTGGGGTGTGGTCAGCTCGCCCAGGCCCAGTGGCGGCGCGGGGCGGGTGGCGTTGAGCGCGGTGACCTCTCCGTCGCGTAGTAGCAAGGGGGGCGGGTGCCCGCAGCTGATCATCTCCACCTTCTCGCCTGCGTCGGGGATGTCGATGACTGCGGCGGTGATGAAGCACTCCCCTTCCTGCTCCGACTCGGTGGGTTCGACCATGCTCCAGCACACGCTGTTCTCCAGGTAGGCCATGAGGTCGGGCAGGGAGGATTGCCGGTGTGCGGCCGCCCGGAATGCACCCAGCAGCAGCGCGGCATCTCCGATCGCGGTCAGGCCCTTGCCCCTCGCATCCCCGATGATCAGCCTGGTGCCGGCCGAGGTGCGGGTGGCCGCATACAGGTCGCCGCCGATCTGTGCCTGCTCCTCTGCCGCGAGGTACACCGAGGCCACCCGCAGTGGCCCGATCCGCCGCGGCAGCGGTCTGAGCACCGCCTGCTGCGTGGCCTCCGACACCGTCCGCACCTGCGCCAGCTCGCGACCGTACCGATCCCGCAGCCACCGGAACACCGTCACGATCACTGAGACCACCACCACGGCGATGATCTGCGCACCGATGCTCTGCGTGGTCAGGATGCGGAGCCCTACGCCGACGCCGAACAGGGCCGCCACGGCGATGACTCCAACCAGGGCGGTCAGCAGGGGGCCGGCGAAAGCAGCAGTGATCGCGGGCGCCACGATCAGCAGGGGGCCCAGCGGCACGTCGGGCCCGGTTATGACGTCCGCCAGCACGATGGCTGCGATCAGAGCGAGCGGAATCGCCAGCAGGGCGTCGCTGGCCTGCCAGGAATGCTGACGGAACGAGACCCGCCACCAAGTACCCATATGACTGAATTGTACCTATTTGGGCGGCCCCGCAGGCCGGCACAGCGCCGCCGCCCCAACGCCAGAACCAGCAGCTCCGGGCCGTCCGCGCCGCCGGATAGCCCCGTAGGGCGCACCGCGGTCACCACCGTGTCATCGAAGAAGTTCACAGCGAAGACGGCGTCGATGCGGAAGCCGAGGAGCGCCGCCGGGCCCGGCAAGGTGCTCGCGCCGCGCGACGTGTGCCCGGACACCGGGCTGGCCCGTCTGCCGTACGGGCAGGCCCGCGCACTGCTCGACCAGCACACCACTGTCGCCGGCGCGGCCGGCACCGGGTGGGACCTGCACAAGTGGCGGCACTCGGGTCTGACGCACCTCTGGGAGCAGGGCGCGTCGCCGCTGATGCTGATGGCCAAGTCCCGGCACCGTAAGACGGAGAGCGTCCGCGGCTACTTCAAGCCGTCTGCCGAAGCGATCGCCGAGGTGACGAGTCTGCTCGCTCCCGGCGACACCCGGCGCTGAGGCGGGCCGATACCTTCGTTCCGCACGCTGGGGGAAGTTGCTCCGCCTCGGTGGTGGTGATCGGACCGTGTCGGCGACACGGGGCCGGAGAAGGGACAACACCACCGCCTCCACTACTTTCAGCATGCAATTCGTTATGAAAAGTGACGGGCGTGGTCCCGCGGCACGCCGCGCACGGCCGCATAGTCGGGCGAGCGCACTGGATCGCCGAGGCCGGGTCCGCCTCTCCCGGCCCTGGAGGCCACGAAGACCATCAGGCCAAGGAGTACGGCCTCGGGGAACCCGCACACCGAAGAGGCAGCCTGCCCCGCGGCGGCACATGCCGGTCACCGGTCCGGCGCCCGAGATGCGCCGGCTCTGCGCTCAGGCCCACGACATCCAGGCCCCATGCCCTCCTTGCCGCAGACCCGCTTCATCTCCTTCTCGATGGTCTGCTCGCGGATCAGGAGCACCGGCGGACCTCGTCCCAGCAGTCTGCGGTGCGCCGGCCCCAGTCCCGTTCGATGTCCGCGCCGCTCGCGTCGAAGTCACCGCACCAGAGCAGGGTGGCGCGGCCGTGCCGGGTGGTGCGGCGGCGTACGACTTCGGCGTAGGACTGAAAGGCGAAGCCGCGGACGACCAAGACCGGGATGCCGTACTCGGCCAGCCAGGAAGTGAGGAGCTGCCGGAGGGTGTCCTTCTCCGCGGCCACGGCCAGCCGCCAAGCCCCGGGCCGTTCCCGAACCGCACGGGGCCGTGGACGCTCCCGCAGCAGAAACGCCAGCCATCTCCGGTACGTGGGCGAGGAAGGCTGGCCGGGACCGTGCATGTCGCTACCGTCACACAGCCGCCCCCGGCTCTCCGAGACCACCCGCCGCCGTACTGCCCACTTCCCCACGGCCGCAGCAGTTCCGACACACCCCGGGCTTCATCTGCCGTGAACAAACACGGGCCGCTCAACCGCTCGCTGCTGCCGCAACCGATGAACAAACGCTGCTGCTGAAAGTGAACGAAGCCATTGGGGTGGTGGTTCATGGGCGGGCCTGGTTCAGGTGGGTGGGGAGGGTTTGGACGGAGTTGGAGATCAGGGATGGCACGGGCACGAGGGATTCGGGGTTGGTGGCGAGTGAGAGTCCGGGGTACGCGCTGAACAGGGCTTCGAGAGCGATCGCGGCTTCCATGCGTGCCAGGGGTGCGCCAAGGCAGACATGGGGGCCACCGCCGAAGGCCAGGTGCCGGGACTGGGTTCGGGTGAGGTCGAACCGGTCGGCGTCCTGGCCGTGCTGGGCGGTGTCGCGGCCGGCCGCGCTGTAGGGGGCGAGGATGGCGTCGCCAGCGGGTATGGTCACGCCGCCTATGTCCAGGTCCTCGCGTGGGTAGCGGGCGAGGAAGTTTCCGATGGGGGCGTCCCAGCGCAGAGTTTCCTCGACGACGACGGGCCAGACGGAGGGGGCGGAGCTCAGCGCGAGATCGAGTTGGCCGGGGTGGGTGAGCAGGGCGCGCAGCGCGTTGGTGATGAGGCTGAGGGTGGTTTCGTGACCGGCGGCGACCATCAGCCAGAGGGTGCCGGTCAGCTCTGCGTCGCTGAGGATGCCGGGGTTGTCCCTCTGGGCGGCGATCAGGGCGCTGGTGAGGTCGTCGCCCGATGTACGGCGCTTGTGTGCGACGACCTTGTCGAGGAGTTCGTAGATGAGGTGTTGTGTCGAGAGGACTTCTTCAGGCTCTGCGGTGGAGTCGAAGATGGACCGGACCAGGCGCCGCAGCTGGGGCCGGAGCGGGCCGGGGACTCCAATGATGTCGCAGATGACGTTCATCGGTAGCGGGTAGGCCAGGTGCTCACGCAGGTCGACCGAGCCGTCCGGGCCGGTGCGCTCGGGCAACGCCTGGACGAGGCCGCGGGCGAGTTCGGTCACTTGCGGGCGCATGGCCCGGACACGTTCGGGGGTGAGGACCTGGGTGACGACGCGGCGCAGGCGGCGATGGTCGTCGCCGTCAGCCGTCACCATGTTGGTGATTTTGACCATGCCGGTCAGCGGCCAGTCCTCGGGAATCCGGTTGGTGCGGATGTCCGTCCACCGGTGCCAGTCCTTGCTGACCCGCGGATCAGTCACCAATTCCGTGACGAGTTGGTGCGTGGTGACGGCCCAGGCTTCCACGTCGCCGGGCAGGATCACCTTCACGACCGGGCCGAGCTCTCGCAGCCGTGCGGCTTCGCCCTGGTGGTCGGCGCCGGTCGGGTCCAGGCGCAGGACCGGGACATGCTGGGCAGTACGTTGTTGTGCCGTCATGAGCTACCTCCGGTACACGGTGCGAGAGCGGGCGGGCCGGGCCATCGAACGGACGGGTCCAGGGCGGTGTCGCTGGTCGGCGTGAACGTCACGGGCAGGGATTGGAAACCGGTCGATGCGTCCGAGCGGCCTGAGCGTGGTGGCAAGCATGTCTTTGTAGCGCCCGGCGGTCTCGGCGTAGTTGGTGCAGGTGGTCCGTCTCGCCTCTCGTAGGGCCCGGAGGGTCTCGGTCCTGGTCTGGTGGCGGGCTGTACTGCGGCTGAGGGGGCTGCGGTGGCACCCGTCGCCGCTGTACCGAGGGCTCCGACCGTGGCGCCGAGCACGGCGGCGAGTCCTGTGTCCATCGCGCCACTGTGGCGGCCGCCGTCCGGGCAGCGCGAGACGGAGATCAGCCATCCGCATCCGGACAGCTTCGCGGCACGCCTGGTGGTGGTCGGTGCCGGAAGCCGGCCGGGACGCCAGTCGCCTTTCGTGGGCTGACGCGAGGGTGACGGGGTGGCAGCGCTCGGCGCGGTCGGCGCCGCGATCCCGGACGGCACACTGCGCGCCTACAACGTGGGCAGCGGAAGCGCGCACACCGTTGGGGAGATGGCCACCGCGCTCTCCGCGGCCCACGGCGGGCCCGCGCCGGTGGTGACCGGTGAGTACCGGCTGGGCGACATCCGCCATATCACCGCCTCCTCGTCACGGCTGCGCGAGGAACTCGGCTGGCTGCCCCGGGTGCCGTTCACCGACGGCGTGCGAGAGTTCGCCGGAGCCCCCCTGCGCGGCCGGGCGTCGAAGCCTCGGTGACGCGCGTGCGGGGGACGGCCTCGAACCCGGGACCCCGGAACCGTCGCGGCCCGCACCGGTCCGAGGCGCCCGCCACCCGGACCCCGCGCCGCCGTCGAAGAGGGCGACGGCACCCGCCCACGCCATACGGCGACGGCGGACCGCATCAGATAGTCCGGACGCATCACCCCATTTCCGCCCATGCATGGATATCCGTACGCTGAAAGACATGACCGAGAGGCATCGGCCCCTTGTGGACGTCGTGCTGCCATGTCTTGACGAAGCGGCCGCCCTTCCCTGGGTGCTGGAGCGGATACCGCCCGGGTGGGGCGCCGTGGTCGTCGACAACGGCTCGACCGACGGCTCCGCCGAACTCGCCGCGTCGCTGGGCGCGCACGTTGTGAGCGAACCGGTGCGCGGCTTCGGCGCAGCCTGCGCGGCCGGGCTGCGCGCCGCCACCGCGCCCGTGGTCTGTCTCTGCGACTGCGACGCCTCCCTCGACCCGGCGCTGCTGCCGTCGCTGGCCCACGCCGTCCTGAACGGCGAGGCGGACCTGGTGCTCGGGCGGCGCAGGCCGACGACACGCCGCGCCTGGCCGGTGCACGCCCGGCTCGCCAACCGCGAGCTGGCCCGGCTGATCCGCCGCCGCACCGGTCTGCGCCTGCACGACCTCGGCCCGATGCGGGCGGCCCACCGGGAGGCCCTGCTCGGCCTGGACCTGACCGACCCCAGGTCGGGCTACCCGTTGCAGATGGTCATCCGCGCCGCCGACGCCGGATGGCGGGTGCGCGAGGTCGACGTGCCCTACCGCCCACGCGCCGGCCGCTCCAAGGTCACGGGCACCTGGCGTGGTACCTGGCACGCGGTGCGCGACATGCGCGCGGTCCTGCGAGCCGCCCCGCCGTCCGGCGGGAGCCCCCCGGTGAGCGGCCCGGCCGGACCGACCGCGCTGCTGGTGATAGCCAAGGAACCACGGCCTGGACACGTCAAGACTCGGCTCACACCGTCGTTCACCCCCGCCCAGGCCGCCGCCCTCGCGAAGGCGGCGCTCGCCGACACCCTGGAGACCGTGCTGCGCTGCCCGGCCCGCCGCCGGATGCTCGTCCTGGACGGCGCGCCCGGACCCTGGCTGCCGCCCGGCATCGAGGTAATCCCGCAGGCGTCCGGCGGCCTGGACGAGCGGCTGGCCGCGGCCTTCGCCGCCGTGCCGGACGGCCGCGCACTACTGGTCGGCATGGACACCCCGCAGCTCACCCCGAAGCTCCTCGCCCCCGCGCTGGATCCCGGCGCGTGGCTGGAGTGCGACGCGTGGTTCGGCCCGGCGGAGGACGGCGGGTTCTGGGCGCTCGGCCTCGCCGCGCCCGCCCCGGCGCTGCTGCGAGGCGTCCCGATGTCCACCGCGTACACCGGCGCCGCCCAGCGCGGTCATGCTGGTCATGTCCGTCCTTGCGCGTCCGTACCGACGAGGGCGGCACGCGCCGGTCGGGCGGGTGGACAAGACAGTGACGGGGCTTCTGGACCAAGCTCCTGACTTGTTGAATCGACCCCAGACGCTAGGTCTGCAGCCGTAGCGTCCAGGGTGTCGGTCGGCACGGACCGACAAATCCCAAACAGGACAGTCGAGACGTCAGTCAGTCGGAGGGTCAGACCCACCACAGCGTCGCCACGAACATCATCACTGTCAGTCGTCGATGTGCACGGTGACGTACAGGTCCCCCGCCTCGCCGCCGCCCCTTCCTTGCCCGCCGATCCCGCGGGGGCGGATCTTTTGCCTGTCCCGGACTCCGGCAGGCATGGGCATGTCCTGAGTCGCGATCAAGGTGTGGGGCGGAGGCTGCGTATCCAGATCACCGCCCCGCGCAGGTGGAGGCCGGCGAGATAGCTCTCGGGTGTCTTGTCGTAGCGGGTCGCGCGATGCCTCGCTGTTGCTTCAAGCGGTTGAAGCAGCGTCCGACCACGTGGCGCTGCTTGTAGAGTTGCTTGTCGAAGGCTGGCGGGCGTTTGCCTCGGCTGCCGCGTCGGAGCCGATTGCGGATCTGGTCGGCCCGCTCCGGGACGGTGTGGCCGATGCCGCGCCGTCGCAGCCAGGTGCGGGTGGCTTTGGAGCTGTGGCCCTTGTCGCCCAGGACATGGGCAGGCCGCCCGCTCGACTTCACCGTGACGGGCGGGAGCACCAACGACCGCACCCAGTTCACCGCCGTGATGGAAGCGATACGGGTGCCCCAGATCGGTCCGGGACGGCCCGGAGCATGCCCTCGAACGTGCCGTCCAGGTTCCACCGGCGAAAGCGGGTGTGCAGCGTGGCCCATGGGTCGTACCGCTCGGGCACGTCCCGCCAGGCCACCCCGGTGCGGAACTTCCACACGATCCCGTTGAGCACCGTTCGGTCATTCAGCCGCTTCCGGCCCCGCAGTGACACCGGCAGCAGTGGCCGGACGAACTCCCGCTCCACATCGGACAGTTCATGGCGACGTATCACCCGACCCTGATCCACTACTCGGGATCATTTGAGGGCACCGCCCAGTCCCGGGAGCGTCGCCGATTTTTCCGAAGCAGCGATAGGGCGCGATCTGCGCACTCAGGAACATCCATGTGGCCTGCATCACATAGTGCTGGCGCGGTGACGCTGCCTCATGTTTCTCTCTAGATGTTCTAATGTCCAACATTTGGGGGTCTTTGATGGAGGGGCTGCGACAGCCGCGCCGGGCGTCGACTCTGGCTGCGCAAGTCGCTGACCAGCTGCGGGAACAGCTGGCGTCCGGGCGGTGGCCGGTGGGGACACGGATCCCGGGCGAACAGGAACTGGCCGAAACACTCCAGGTGAGCCGAAATACCATTCGCGAAGCATTGCGAGCACTTGTCCATCTCGGCCTGCTGGAGGCGCGAGTCGGGGATGGTACCTACGTCCGGGTCACCAGTGAGCTGGAGGCGGTTCTACTGCGCAGGGCGGCCGCCACGGCGCTGGCGGACGTCCTGGAACTGCGGGCGGTTCTGGAGGAGCACGCCGCCGGACTGGCCGCCGAACGACGATCGGAATCGGACACCGCTCGGCTGCAAGAACTCCTCGCCGCGGCCCGCGAAAGCAACCGCTCGGGATCGATGGCACAGGTCGCCGTCGCCGATGTCGCCTTTCACCTCGCAGTCGTCCAGGCCAGCGGCAACGAGCTGCTCGTAGAGCTGTACGAATACCTGGGCAGCGCCCTGTCAGCTCTCCTGACGGTGCTGCCATGGGATGACGACGTTGCTGCCAAGCACGATCACTGGCACAGCGCACTCGTCGAGGCGATCAGCGCAGGCGATGTGGTCGCTGCCCGCCATGCGGCATCCATGTTGGTGCACATGACCGCCCGGCTGGCCGCAGGGCAGGACAGCGCGGTCGAACGGGACCGGTCGGCATGCGAGTGAGCCACTCCCACCACTCCCTGGACCAGGCGAGGCAGACTGCGCCGGGCAGGCGGTCCACAGTGTGGCTGCTGATAGGTGTTTTGCTGGTCGCGGGGAACCTGCGCGCCGCACTGACCGGCGTGGGACCGTTGCTTCCCAGCATCGAGAAAACGACCGGCCTGTCCGGTACCTGGGCCGGGTTGCTCGGCACTCTTCCGCTGCTGACGTTTGCCGCAACCTCCCCGTTGGTCGGCCGCACCGCGCACCGCTACGGGGCACCGCAGGCTCTGGGCGCCTCGCTGACAGTGCTGGCAGCCGGGCTGCTGGTGCGCTCCCTGCCCGGGGTGGTCTTCCTGTGGGTGGGCACTGTGGTGGTCGCAGCCGCGATCGCCTACGGCAACGTACTGCTGCCCTCGGTCGTCAAGAGCACCGTGCCAGAGGACCGGATCGGCCAGGTGACCGGCCTCTATGTCACCACGATGGGCCTGCTGGCCGCCGTGTCGTCCGGGGTGTCGGTCCCGCTGGCCGACCATCTGCCCGGCGGATGGCGCACCGCCCTGGGCTGCTGGGCCGTGCTGGCCGTGCTGGCCTTCGTGGTGTGGGCGCCGCAGCACCGGCGTACGGACTCTCCGGCACCAGCACGTGCGTCGCGAGAGCGCATCCCCTGGCGTTCCTCCCTCGCATGGCAGGTCAGCGGCTTCATGGGGCTGCAGTCACTCGGCTTCTACACCACGATCGCCTGGCTGCCCAGCATCGTGCACGATCACGGGGTGGGGGAGGCCGCAGCCGGATGGCAGTTGTTCCTCTTCCAGATCATCGGCCTCCTCTCCAGCAGTGCGCTCCCCCTCCTTGCCCGCAGGTGGAAGGACCAGCGGATCCTGGCAGCATCTGCATCGACGATCGGCGCCCTGGGCTTCGCCCTGTTGGCGGTAGCCCCCCAGTGGGCCGTCGTATCCAGCGTGCTCACAGGCTTGGGAGGCGGAGCGTGCCTGGTCCTGGCCCTGACCTTCCAGGGCCAGCGTGCGGCGGACGCATCACAGGCGGCCGCCCTGGCCTCGATGGCCCAGTCCGTCGGATACCTCGTGGCCGCCGCAGGGCCGCTCCTCCTCGGCGTCTTGCACGACCTCACCGGCGGATGGACGCTGCCACTCCTGCTGCTAGTTGCCCTGACTCTCATCCAGGCCGTCGTCGGCTTTGGCGCAGGCCGTGACCTGCGTTTGCAAGCCACCTCGCGAACTCGCACACCTATACGCACCGGAGAGTGAATATCATGACCATGACCGCCCCCTTCAGCTACCTCGACACACCGACGGCAGCACCGCTGTCGATCAGCGAACTCATGCCCGGCGTCTACAACCTGCTGGAATACGCCGCAGTCGCGGCGGGCGAGCAAGTGCTGATCCTGGCCGAGCACGGCACCGATCCGGTGGTCATCCAGGCCATCGCGGCGGCGGCCGCCTACCGCAACGCCGAGGTGCATGTATTGTCCCTGCCGCCGTTCAGCGCCGGCGGGTGGGACGCCGCAACGCCCTCACCGCTGCCAGCCTCCGCACACGCCGCCGCCGACGTGGTGATCTCGCTGACCTGGTGGGGCGAAGTGCACACAACCCAGCTTTTCTTCAACGAGATCGCCAAGCAAAAGGCACGGTTCGTCTCACTGCACCAGACAGCGACCGCTGCGGCGCTGGCCACCGGGGCGCGGTTCCCACTTGAGCTGTACTTCGCGCTGGAGGCCAGGGCATACGCCCGGATCACTGCGGCCCAGGAAATACGGGTGACCACCACCCTGGGGACAGACGTGACTTTCCGCGCCTTCACCACCCCCGGTCACCCGAGCACCCCCCTCACCAGCGGCATGTGGCGGCCCTTTCCCTACGGAGGCGCCAACTTCTACCCCGACCAGACCGACGGTGTCGTCGTGATAGAGGAGTCCACGGTCACAGGTGTACCCGCCGAGCGAATCACTCTCGAACTGGCCGGCAACCGCGTGACCGCCATTGAAGGGAGCGCGGCGGCCGCCGAACTGCGCCGCTACGCACTGAACGGCTACTACATGCGCCACGCTCTCATCGGCCTCAACCCCAAGGTACGGTCCGCGGGCGGCACCCAGTTCGAACGTGAGAAGCATGCCGGAGCGTTCTACTTCGGCCTCGACGGCCTCACCACACAGGGCACGATCGACCGCAACGGTCCCGGACACGCGCACTGTGACTGCCAGTTCGATGCGCCCACCATCACCCTCGACGGCGAGCGTTTCGTCGACAACGGTCACCTGCTTCTCCTCGATGATCCGGAAATCCACCAATTCGCCCAGAAGTTCGGTCCCGCAGAGGTCCTCCTCAATCCCAATCCGCGGCTCGTCCTGCCGCCGCGCTACAGCCGCTGACCCGCCTGCGGCTAGTACTGCAACGGTCTTTGAGGTGACGGTTGCAGTACTAGACCGCACGCGGGCACAGTGACCGCTGAGGTGATCGGGTTCACCGCCAATCAAATCGGGGTCGTTCCGGTGTGCGCACCGAGGTGTCTGACCCGGTCCAGGCCGTGTAGGAGACTCCCGGGTGATTCGCCGCGATGCTCGGGCGGGTCCTGGCTGATCGCGCGCTGCCGCGTAGGCATCACTGAGCCGGCTGGCACTCCTCGGCGTAGCGGGCCAGCCCTTCCGCCGTGCCCTGCATGAACTTCTGGAGGTATCGCGGCATGACCCAGCCCAACAGCCAGCTCGTCTCGTACTCGCCGTACCAGTGGATGACCGTGCCCGAGTTCGCTGTCGGCTTCAGCTCGATGCGCGCGTGATAGTTGTACATCGACGAGTTGAACGCGTCTTCGTAGGCCAAGAGGCGTCGCTCGATCTTCTCAGTGATTCGCTCCCCGGTCACGATGCGTCCCGTCCGGAAAGCCCGGACGGCGCCGACGCCGTCATCGCCGGGGTCGAGGTCGACTGACCGTGTCGTATCCAGACTGTCCACCTTGGACCACAGCGGCCAGCTTGCGGCATCGACCAGCAGCTTCCAGACGATTTCCGGCGAGGCGCGGGCAGTCACTCCAACGTTCCTGGTTGGTCGTGCTGGGAGGGGTCGTCCGTGGACAGCGCGCCGCCGTCGTACAAGGGGCACCGGTACCCGGTGGAGATCATCGCGCACTGCGTGTGGCTGTACCACCGTTTCCCGCTGTCGTTCCGTGAGGTGGAGGAGCTGATGCTGCAGCGCGGCATCATCGTCTCCCACGAGACGGTCCGCCGCTGGTGTACGAAGTTCGGGCAGGCCTACGCCAACGGCCTGCGCCGCCGGCGTGTGCAACCGGGCGACAAGTGGCTCTACGTTCTTGAACGGGTTGATCCTCCCGTTCGTAGGGTGAGGACACCCAGGGGAGCTGGGTGTGGCTGACAAGTGGCTGCCGTTCGTGGC
>NZ_JBSFFY010000109.1:0-12441 GCF_053596315.1 Streptomyces sp. NPDC001732 | reverse complement strand
CTGATTCGTGACCGACGGTGCTACCAGGTCACACCCCCAGTGACAGCGGCGGCTTGACATCAGCATTGGGAAGCACCTGGACGAGGTCTTCATCAGAATCAACGGAGAGCAGAAGTATGTGTGGCGGGCCGTCGACGCCGACGGCAACGTGCTCGACATCCTGGTCCAGAACCGCCGGGACACCGCCGCGGCCCGGCGGTTCTTCCGCAGGCTGATGACGAAGACGGGCAGGGTGCCGCGGGTGGTCGTCACCGACAAGCTGCGTTCCTACGGGGCGGCCCACCGCGAGGTGATGCCCTCGGTCGAGCACCGCTCCCACAAGGGCCTGAACAACCGGGCCGAGAACAGCCACCAGCCCACCCGCCAGCGCGAACGCGCCATGAAGGGATTCCGCAGCATCGGTGGAGCACAGCGGTTCCTGGCCGCGTTCAGTGGCATCTCACCCCACTTCCGGCCCCGCCGCCACCTGATGACCGCCGCCCCCTACCGCGCCGAGATGACCGTCCGCTTCGCCATCTGGGACCAGATCACCGGCGCTGCAAGCCGGCCCATCACGGCCTGACCCCAGGACCAGACCGCAAGCCCCACCATGCCCCAACGCGCCGTCAGGCACCCACACACCCAACAACGTGACAGCGCCCATCCGCGAGCTCGGCTGAGTGCCGTCCGACGCGTCCGCCCGACACCCTGCCGCGCTTCCCGCACGATCTCGCCTCTGGAGGCGTCGATGACGGCGAACGCGGCGCCGGCCGCGGGCAGGCCCTTGCCCTGGAGATCGCCGATCAGCACCCGGGTTCCCCACGGGGAGGCCACGACGTCGTAGATGTCGCCGCCGACGAGCCGGTCCTCCTGGACGGGCTCGTACAGGCCGTCGACCAGGACCTCGTCGGTGAGCATGGGCAGCGGGCGCAGGATGTGGCGCTGCATCGCCGCAGCGGTGGAGCGCAGCCGCAGCATCTCGTTCTCACGGCGGATACGACGGTGGCAGGCGTAGACGGAGGCCGCTCCCAGGGCGAGGGTGAGCACCATCATGAGGAGCCGGTCGAGCCACGACGCCCGTCCCCGTGCCGGACCAGCACGGTGACGACAACCACGAGAAGGGGCCACGCGGACACGAGCTTCGTCTGGCGTACGGTGCACAGCACGGACGCCGCCCCCGGCAGGAACACAAGGAGCCCGAGAAGCCACACCGGCGACTCGGACAGGGCGCCGAGGAGCATCACCACGAAGGTCACCGACAGCACGAGGATCATTACCTCGGTGTTGCGCAGTGGTTCGATGGACTCGAAGGGGCGCGCGACTTTCTTCGGACGCGGATGGGGCACGGGACCTTCCGATCAGGAGGTGTACTCCCTGCACGCTGGGCAGGCCCGGCCGTGGGGTGGGCGGCGCCCCGCCGGACGGCGTGCCCTGTGCGACGACCAGTACGGCGCGCAGGGTGTGCGGCCGGTGCTTCCGGGAGGCCGGACCGGGTGTCCCGGGCGACGCGTACAAGGTGTCCGGGGTGACGTGTACAACAGGCAGCGGCCGGTGGCGGCGTCGTGACGTTGGGATACGGTTCGGCTGGGAACCGCCCGCTCGGTCCATCCGAGCTGCGCCGAGGTCCGGACACGGCGGCCGCCCGAGGGGGAGCTGGATGCTGCAGGCATTGGGACTGGGACCGGCCGAAGAGGCCGTCTACACCGTGCTACTGGCCCGGCCGACGGCCTCCGCGCAGGACCTCGCCCGGCAGACCGGAATCGAGCAGGCCGAGACCATTCGCATCCTGCTCGACCTGACCGCACGCGGCCTGGTGGCGGTCGCCACCGAGGCCGGGAGCGGGGCGCCCGCCCTGGCCAACCGCAGGGCCGGCCACCAGACCGCCCGCTACCGGCTGACACCCCCTTCGGTGGCCCTGGCCCCGTTCCTTGTCGAGCAGCGCAATGCACTGCACCGGGCCGAGACCGCGTTCTCGATGCTGACCGAGCAGTACCGCAGTACCGCCGCGCACTCTGCGGGCAGCGTCGTCGAGGTGGTCGTCGGCGTGGAACAGGTCGCGCACCGGTTCCACCAACTGCAGCGCGGCGCCCAGCGGGAGTTGCTGGTCTTCCTCGTTGGCGAGCCCATCGCGGTGCCGCGCGAGGAAGCCGACATGTCGGAGAATTCCGCGCTGGACCGCGGAGTCGACTTCCGGGTGGTGGCCGCCAAGGGCTATCTCGACGGTCTCGACGTGGCACAGGATCTGAGGGCGGCCATCGCGGCAGGTCTCGCACTTCGCCTGGTCGAATCGCTGCCGCTGAAGATGGTCGTGTCGGACCGGGAGCGTGCCATGGTGCCCCTGGACATGGCGGACTCCGGCGGCGAGCCGAGCGCCATTGTGGTGTACCGCAGCGGCCTGCTGACGGCCCTGGTCCACCTCTTCGAGAAGGAGTGGGCCCAGGCCCGGCCGCTGTACACCACCCCCACGGGAGTGCGCGTGGATGCGGAGGCCGATCGGCAGCCGACCGAGGGGGAGCTGGAGGTCCTCGCCCTGCTGCTGGCAGGGATCTCCGACCGGCGGGCGGCCTCCCAACTCGGCGTCTCCATACGCACCGTGGAGCGACGGACCCGCCGGCTGATGGACCTGGCAGGAGCGGACTCACGCCTGCAACTCGGTTGGCACGCCGCCCGCGCCGGCTGGCTCTGACCTTCTCCGCGGCCTCCGCGGATCTCCTCCGATCCACTCGGCCCTCTCGGCGTCCTCGGCCCGATGGCCCAGGAGCCTGCGGGGCGCACAGCCCGGCCCGGCCGATGAACGAATGGATGTGACTGTGTGTCGGGAAACCGACATGCGGGAAACCCGCCACGCACGGCGTCCCTACACGATCCGGATGTCTGCCAGGCTGCAGCCGCAGCACGGCATGTTCACGGCCTCGAGTAGGGAGATTCATGCGTTCCACAACACGTATAGCCTTGGGCGCGGCGACCGCCGCCGTCCTGGCCGTCACAGCGGTCACGCCATCCGGGGCGGTGGATTCGCCGCCTGACGGCGCCTCGGGGAAGCGGCCCATCGTCGGCAGCGGGACCAAGGCAACGGGTGGCAAGCAGGTGCCGGTCACGCTCGTCACCGGCGACAAGGTGCTGGTGACCACGGACGCGTCGGGCCGCAGCTCGGCGGCCGTGCTGCCCCGCGAGGACGGCACACAGCCAATAGTCCAGACCTATCAGCGGGGCAAGGACCTCTACGTCTACCCGGAGGACGCCTCCCGGGCGATCGCCGAGGGCAAGGTCGACGAGCAGCTGTTCAACGTCACCGGGCTCATCCGCCAGGGATACGACGACGCCCACACCGACACACTGCCGCTCATCGCCACGTATCAGAACAGCGTGAACGTTGCCGAAGGCGCACCGGCGGCCCCACGCGGGGCGAAGCGGGGCTTGAGCCTCCCGGCTGTGGACGGCGTCGCGCTCAAGGCCGGCAAGGACACCGCCGCCACCTTCTGGCAGGACGTCACCAACACCCGCTCACGTTCCGCCGCCGCGCTGAAGAAGCTGTGGCTGGACGGCAAGGTCGAGGCCACGCTGGACCGGTCCACCGCGCAGGTGCACGCGCCGGAGGCCTGGGCGGCTGGCTACGACGGCAAGGGCACCAAGGTCGCCGTGCTGGACACGGGCGCGGACGTCGAGCACCCGGACCTGGCGGGCCGGACCGCCGCGGCCAAGAACTTCACCGACTCCCAGGATGTCAAGGACCGGCAGGGGCACGGCACCCACACTGCCTCCACGGTCGGCGGGTCCGGAGCGGCCAGTGACGGCCGCAAGAAGGGCGTCGCCCCCGGGACCGACCTGCTCATCGGCAAGGTTCTCAACGACTACGGCTACGGCCTGGACTCCTGGATCATCGCGGGCATGCAGTGGGCCGTCGACCAGAAGGCCGACGTCGTCTCCATGAGCCTGGGCAACCCCGCGATCGGCGACTGCAACGACCCGATGGCCCAGGCCACGAAGCAGCTCTCGGAGAGCACCCACACCCTGTTCGTCGTCGCCGCCGGCAACGCCGGTTCGGGTACCGAGACCGTCTCCTCGCCCGGCTGTGTGCCCGACGTGCTGACCGTGGGCGCCGTCGACCGCGATGACACCACCGCGTGGTTCTCCAGCCGCGGCCCCGTGGCCGTCACGCACACCCTCAAGCCCGAGATCGCCGCCCCCGGCGTCGACATCTCCGCGGCCAACGCGGGGGGCCGCGGCGTCTACGCCTACCGGACGATGTCCGGCACCTCCATGGCCACGCCACATGTCGCGGGCGCCGCGGCCGTCATCCGCCAGGCCCACCCGGACTGGACCGCACAGCAGATCAAGGCCGCTCTGGTCTCCTCCGCCCGCACCGGCGGCAAGGTCGCCGGCGCCGACCAGACCGGCGGCGGGGTACTCGACGTGTTCGGCGCGGTGAACCAGCAGGTGCTCTCCGCGCCCGCCGTCCAGGCCGGCAGCTACAACTGGCCGCAGGACGCCTCGGACCGCACCACGGTGAAGGTGCCCTTCACCAACACCAGCGGCAGCGACCTCACCCTGAACCTGAAGGTCAGCGGCCTGCACGGCAACGACGGCAGCGATGTCCATTCCGGCATCGTCAAGCTGGAGGAGGGCAAGGTGAGGGTCCCTGCGGGGGCCACCGCTCAGGTGCCGCTGCGGATCGACCCCACCGCCCGCCTGCAGGACGCCCAGTACGGTGCGGTCACCGGCCGGATCCTGGCCACCGGCGGCGATGTCCACGTCTCCGTGCCCGTCACGCTCTACGTCCAGCCGGAGACGGTCACCCTCCGGGTCAAGACCATCGACCGCAACGGCAAGCCCGCGACCGGCAGTTCCTCCCTGGACCTCGTCAGCCTGGACATCGACAAGGGAGAGCGCCGCAACAACCAGGGCGCGACCGAGCAGACATACCGCGTCCGCCCAGGCGACTACGCCCTCAGCAGCTTTGTGGCGACGTACAACGCGAACAACGCGGCCGAATCGGTCAGCTACCTCGCACGCCCGCAGCTCCGGATCACCGATGACACCACCGTCGTCCTCGACGCGCGCAAGGCCCACCGGCTGAGCCTGCACACCGAACGCCCCTCGAAGGTGAACAACCTCACGTTCAGCTACTCCCGCACGTGGGACGACACCTGGCAGCTCACCGGAACGCTCATGTCCGGCGACACCGTCCAGAACTTCTACGCAGACATCGACGGACGTGCCAAGAACGGCACCTTCGAGTTCCGACCCACCTGGCGCGCCGACGGCTCCGAGGGCGGCTCGCCCTACGTCTACAACCTGTCGTTCCCGACCTCGGAACCGCTGCGCTCCGACCAGGTCTACGACCCCAAGGACTCGAAACTGGCCCAGGTCACGGAAACGTGGAACGCCATGGGGAAGAAGGCCGACTACATCGACGCGATGTTCATCCGCCCCTCCGGCAGCGGCGGCGCCTACATCCCGGTGAGCCCGTTCGGCACGGTTCATGTGCCCGGTACCCGCACCGCCTACTACACGAGCGGCGACGACGCCTGGTATCACGGTGCGATGACCAGCTTCCCGTTCGCCGCGTTCATGGGCGACCAGGAGCGCACCTACAAGGCCGGACAACGGAGCACCGAGGAGTGGTACGCAGGCCCCCTGCGGCCGGCCGCGCCGCGCGACACCGACGGCAGCCCGATGCTGACCGCCGAGCGGCAGGGCGACCTGGTCGGCTTCCAGAACGCGCTCTGGGCCGACGGCTCCGGTGACCACTGGTCCTACGGCGGGTCGTTCGGCGACCTCGGCAACCTGAGGCTGAAGCGCAACGGCGAAGAGATCGGCCGGAGCATCGACCCCTACGGCGTGTTCGAGGTGCCGGACGAGGACTCCGCGTACGAGCTCACCCAGAACCTGGAGAAGATCGACACTTCGGACCGGAACTGGCTGCGCTCCACTGCTGTCACCACCACCTGGAGCTTCCGCTCCCACCGGGAGCCGGATGTCTACTCGCGCGGCCTGCCGATCCTCCACCCGGTGTACGACGTGCCGGTGGACGGCCTGAACACCCTGCCAGCGAAGAGCGGCATCAAGGTCGGTCTGTCGGTCGAGGGTCACGCCGGATACACCCCGGGCGCGATCAAGGCGGTCACGCTGTCCTACTCCTACGACGGCGGCACCACCTGGACCAAGGCGCCGACCGAGCAGCACGACGGCAAGTGGACGGCCGTCCTCGACCACACCGGCGCCGCCAGCAAGCAGGTCACGACGAAGGCCACCTTCACCGACGCCAACGGCAACGCGGTCACCCAGACCGTCACCCGCGCCTACGACGTCCGGTAACCGCACGGTCCGGCCGGGCGCTCTCCCACAATGGGGGCGCGCCCGGCCTGCCGCCCGCGGAGGTCCGTTGAGTGTCCCGATGCCCTCTCCCGTCAGAAATGTGCGATATGGGAGCGTGGGCAGGTGAGTGAAGACGACGACTGAAACCCTGCAGTACCCCTTTGACGGGCTGCAGGACGCACCCATCCTGGCCCTGGGCCTCTCCCTCGGCACCTCATGGCACATGTTGTGGATCGCGTCCTATGCGGTCCATGTGGTCCATGCGAGGTGTATAAGCACAGGTCAGGTCGATGTGGTCCAGGAGCGTCGTCGCTGTTGGTGAGACGCGCGTGAGAGGCGAGGAACCCCCGTCGGCCGGTGCTGACGGGGGTTCCGCGTGTGGCGACGCGTCGCGGCCTTACGGTGGGCTGACACGCCGACGTGCCTTGCCCGGCTCTCCTGACGCAGCGTGTCGAGATCCGGCCCGACTCCCGACTCCTCCCCGGCACGTCCCATCTCTGACCGGCCGTTCCGGGGCATTTCCGGGCGGAGGGAGCGAGGCGGACTTCATGTCCAGAGCTGTTCGCCGAGAGTCCCGGAGGATGCGGCGCCGGGCAGGACGTAGGCCACGGTCGAGGCCCGGTGTTGGAGGAATGGGGTGAGGGCGTCGTGGGCGGCCAGGCGTTTGAACTGATGGAGCAGGGCGAAGGTCTGCTCGACGACATAGCGAAGCTTGCCCAGACCTTCGATGTTCGGGGCGCCCCTGCGGGAGATCACCGGCAGGATCCAGCGCTTGCGTAGTTCGCGGCGGCTGGGGTTGGAGTCGTAGCCCTTGTCGCCGAGCAGGGCCTGGGGACGTCGTCGGGGCCGGCCCGGGCGTCCGGCGACGGGCGGGATGCCGTCGACCAGGGTGAGGGGCTGGGTGACGTCGTTGACGTTGGCGGCGGTGGTGACGACCTTCAGCGGGGTGCCGCGTCCGTCGCAGATCAGATGGTGCTTGCTGTCCGTCTTCCGCCGGTCGACCGGCGACGGACCGGTGTCGGATCCCCCTTTTTCGCGCGGACATGGGAGCCGTCGACGCATGCTCGGGACCAGTCCAGCTCGCCGGCCGCGTTCAGCTCTGCGAGCAGGATCCGGTGCAGCCGGTCGAAGACCACGGCCTGCTGTCACCGCTCAAGGCGCCGCCAGCAGGTCTGCCCGGAGCCGAACCCCAGCTCCAGGGGCAGTAGTTGCCAGGCGATGTCGTTGTGCAGCACATATAGGATGCCCTGGAGGCACAGGCGGTCCGGGACCGGCCGCGGCCCCGGCGACCGCTCGGGCCAGGGCGGCAGCATCGGCTCGATCAGAGCCCACAAGTCGTCGTCCACGATCCACGGCCGGGTAGTCCACCATCCTGAACGGCCGAATCGTCATACCGGTCACGGCCGACCAGGGACGTTCAACAAGATCGTGTATACGAGTTCTTGGGCACGATGTCATTCGGATGGCATTTCTGGCATCTCCGTGAGACAGCGCAGTGTCCTGCCGCATTAAAGCCAGCGGATTCCCACGTCATCGCTGGCTGGTTCCGCAACTGCCATTACGGGGCTGGGCTGGCGACCAGCCCCGTAATCACCCGGATCGGTGCTGGGGGCGCTCATCACGCTGAGCGTCTTCTTCGTGAGGGAAGCGCCTCCCGATTTCGGATCTCGTATCCTCCGCCTTCCCTGACGGCCCGGAGCGCACCAGCGGTCCGGGCCGTCGTCGTGTTCGGGAAGCGAGCCGCGGCGGTGTTCCGTCAGACAGGATGCCTACGGATCCGCCAGAAGGCGAGGGCGGCCAGGAGGGCCGTCAGGGCGGCGAAGAGTGCGGTTTCCAAGTACTGGAAGGTCCAATAGCGGTCGGCTGGCTGCTCGGCGATCTCGACGTGGACGTTGCCTTTGGCCAGGCAGGTGGGCAGCTCAGAGAGTGAACTGCGGTCCATGCAGTCCTGAAACCACGTGGTGTGGCCGACCTCCTTGCCCGCGGAGTCGAGGATCGGGCTGGTCTCGACGACCCACGGTCCGCCGGGGATTCGCAGGCCGCCGATGTCCCCGTAGGTACCGATCTTCATCAGGCGGCCGACCAGTTCGGCGGTGAGTGGCACCGAGGTGCGGGCGGGCGCTTCGTAGTGCGGGCGGATCATTGTGGGTACAGCGATCTGGAGCACGGCGAAGACCACCAGCGTGGCGGCCATGGCGGGCACAGCACGGCGAAGGACCAGGCCCAGGGTGGCGCCCAGGGTGAAGGCAAAGGCCGCGTAGCCCAGCGGAGCGATGTTGCGCGAGGCGAAGAGCGCCGGTTCGAAGCGGTTGTTGAGGACGTTGGCGACCGGGCCGGTCGCCCAGGTCAGCAGCAGGCTGTACAGGCCGGCGCAGGTCATGCTCACCAGGCCCACCAGGCCGAGTTTGGCCGCGAGCCACCGGCTGCGGGTCACGCTCTGGTTCCACACCATGCGGTGGGTGCCGTCCTCCAGTTCCCGGGCGATGAGCGGTGCGCCCCAGAAGACCCCGAGGGCACCGGGGACAGCGAGCAGCAGGTAGCCGAGCAGATCGGTCTGGAGGCTGTAGCGGTCGGCGAAGGCACCCAGCGGGCCGGCACAGGCGTCACGATTCGCGCAGTGGGTGAGGGTGTCGTCGTACGCGCCGTGGATCTGCCCGCCGAGCACGACGAGGTACACGGCGAGGAGCAGGAGCGCCCCGAGGCCCACCAGCGCCTGGGTTCGGAACTGGCGCCAGGCCATCCAGATCATCGGTGGGCCTCCACGGCAGTCGGAACAGGTCGGCCATCGGTCCGGTCCGTTTGGCCGAGGTAGGCGAGGACCAGCTCTTCGAGGCCTACGTCCGCCGTCGCCCATGGACCGCCGGCCAGCAGCCTGCGGTCGGCACGGACCAGGGCGGTCCTCTCCTGCTCGGTGCGGTCGGTGAGCGCGATGACATCTGCATCGGCGGGCAGGGCCGAGAGGGCGGAGCGAGCGCCGGTGATCCGGACGTGGCCGGCCAGCAGCTCTGTCACATCACCGGCCAGCTGGATCCGGGAGTCCGCCAGCACGATCAGGTAGTCACAGACCCGTTCCACGTCGGGCAGGGCGTGGGAGGAGAGGATGGCGGCGGCGCCCAGTTCGGTGACGGACTCCATCAGGTGGTCCAGGAAGGCACGCCGGGCCAACGGGTCCAGGGCGGCGGCGGGCTCGTCGAAGATCAGCAGCTCGGGTCGTTTGGCTGCCGCGAGGGTCAGGGCGAGCTGGGCACGCTGGCCGCCGGAGAGCCGGCCGGCCTTCTGCCGGGGGTCGAGGTCTATGCGGGCGAGGCGGCGCCGGGCAAGTTCCGGATCCCAGCCGGGATTGAGCCGGGCGCCCATCCGCAGGTGGTCGGCGACGGACAGTTCGGCGTAGACGGGTGTGTCCTGGGCGACGAAGCCGACCTTGGCCAGGTGGGCGGAGCCGGCGGCGGGTGTGGCGCCCAGTACGCGGATCGTGCCCGAGCTGGGTGTGATCAGTCCGCTGGCCAGTTGCAGCAGCGTCGATTTGCCGGCGCCGTTCGGGCCGACCAGTCCGATCACCCGTCCGGGCGGGACGTTCAGGTCACAGTCGGTGAGCGCGTGGTGGCGGCCGTACCGCTTGCTGAGCTTCACGGCTTTCAGTACCGGTGTCATGTGTTCTCCCCTCCGGGTCAGCCACGAGGGGCGCGCTTTGCGCGCCACGACTCGACGAACCGGTACGCGCCGTAGCCGACTGCGATCAGCACGGCGAGGTTGAGCGCCCACCAGGCGTACAGCAGCGGGCTTCGTTCGGTCTTCTCGGCGTGCGCCGCCGCGGCGAGCAGGAGGGGTGCAGAGGTGAAATCAGGCATGTGGCCAGCCTGTTGAGCGGCCGCAGGCCACGCACCGGCCGAAGGGACGCATCCGGGTGCACGGAGCCGTACTTTCGGCTGGTTCGGCGATCCGCCAGGGCGGGCTAGCGTGAGCCGGGTGAGTACAGCAGAGCGGCCGGTCTGCAGGCCGACAATCGTGGTGAACGCGACGCTGGGCGCATTCTTCGCGCTCGTACTGACCGTCGTGGCGGTGCAGTACAGCATGCAGGGCCGTGTCTGGGTCGTCGATGCGTGCGTCGGCGCCCTCGTCTGCCTGATCGCACTCGGCAGGGAGCGCCATCGGGGCTGGGCCGCCGCGGCCGGCCTGGTCGTCGCGGGGGCGGGCGCGGTGATCGCCGGGGTCGCGGATCTGCCGGGCGAGCCCGGCGCCGGCGCCGTCGCGGGGCTGCTCGTCCTCGGCGGCTCCGCTGCGAGAACGCTCCCGTGGCGCCCGACCGTTGCCGTCGCTTCAGCCGGGCTGGCGCTGATGGCCGCCGGGCTGCTGACCGCCGAGGGTCCGGGAACGCCCCTCCGGGTGGGGGTCGAGGGCTGGATCCTCGCGCTCGGGGCCGGGCTGGGGCTGCGCTTCGTGGACTTCCGCCGACGGGCCGTCACCGACACGGTCCGGCAGGAGGAGAGGCTCGCTCTGGCACGGGAGTTGCATGATGTGGTCGCCCATCACATCGCTGGCATCGTCGTCCAGGCCCAGGCCGCGCGGATCGTGGTCAGGCGGCGGCCCGAGAGTCTGGATGCCGCTCTCGCCGACATCGAGGAGGCCGGTGGCGAGGCGCTCACCGCGATGCGACGGGTAGTCGGGCTGCTGCGCGATACCGACGACGTCGCCACCACGGCTCCCACCGCACCCGGTCGGCAGGAACTGACCGAACTGGTCCGCCGGTTCGACGGGCACGGCCCCGAGGTGTACCTGCGGCTGCCCGCCGACCCCGCGCCCTGGGCACCCGAAGTGGCCACCACCGTCCACCGGATCGTCCAGGAGTCCCTGACCAACATCGCCCGCCACGCCGGACATGCCCGCTCCGCCGTCATCGACATCGCCCACGGCCCGGATGGCGTCACCGTCACGGTCACCGACGACGCCCCGCCCGGCTACACCTGGCCCAAACACCACAGCGGCTTCGGCCTCATCGGCATGCGCGAACGCGTCGAGGCACTCGGCGGCCACCTCAGCGCCGGCCCCGGCCGGGACACCGGCTGGTCGGTCCGCGCAATCCTGCCCGCCCCCGGCAAGGAGACCCGTTGAGCATCCGCGTCCTGCTCGCCGACGACCAGGCGATGATCCGCAGCGGCCTGCGCCTCATCCTGGAGGACCAGGACGACATCACCGTGGTCGGCGAAGCCGCCGACGGCGCCGAAGCGGTCGAACTCGCCCGCCGACTGCGCCCGGACGTGTGCCTGGTCGACATCCGCATGCCCAAACTGGACGGCATCGACGTCACCCGTGCCCTGGCCGGACCCGGAATCACCGACCCGCTCCGGGTAGTCATCGTCACCACCTTTGACCTGGACGAGTACGTCCACGGCGCACTGCACGCCGGGGCGGTCGGCTTCGTCCTCAAAGGCGCCGCCCCCGCCCTGCTCACCGAGGCCGTCCGGGCCGCACACGCCGGGGACGCCCTGATCTCCCCGTCCATCACCCTGCGCCTGCTCCGCGACCTCGCCCCGGCGCGGACGGCGTCCGCAGCCCGACCCGCACGGCCGCTCTCGGCACGGGAGATGGATGTGATCCGGGCCATCGCCCGGGGCCGCACCAACCAGGAGATCGCCACCGCGCTGTTCATCACCCTCAGCACCGTCAAGAGCCATCTGGCTACCATTCAGGACAAACTCGGCGTCCGCAATCGCGTCGAGATCGCCGCCTGGGCCTGGCAGAGCCGCCTCATGGACTCCTGGGGACCACACACCTGAGCACGTGAAGAGGGCTCGGTGCCGGTGCTGTTGGGTCTGGTCTCGTTCGCTCCAGCACAAAGGTCCAAGGCCGTAGTCGGGCCTCCTCGGGCCGGCTCAGATGCCGCCGGGCGGCGGAAAAGGACACGGAAGTGAAACGAACCGGTGGGGGGCACCACCTGAGACAAGCCACATCAGAGCT
The DNA here is from genome assembly GCF_053596315.1 of Streptomyces sp. NPDC001732. Taxonomy (NCBI): domain Bacteria; kingdom Bacillati; phylum Actinomycetota; class Actinomycetes; order Kitasatosporales; family Streptomycetaceae; genus Streptomyces; species Streptomyces sp. NPDC001732. The sequence continues at coordinate 189 of NZ_JBSFFY010000109.1, read as the reverse complement.
GGTCAGCGAAGCGCTAAGAGGACATCGGGAATGCGAACCTACATCGGCGTGGGGCGCGCTGGACACGGTCCGCCTCTACCAGAATGTGGTGGCCGCCGACACTCTCTACACCCTCACGATGACCACCGAGGTGTGCGAGAAGCTCGGGCTGGCGACCGTGCCCCGGGAGGTGACGCCGGGCCTGCGCCC
>NZ_JBSFFY010000108.1:0-12564 GCF_053596315.1 Streptomyces sp. NPDC001732 | reverse complement strand
CGACATCAACGCCGTCAAGGTCTGGGTCGACTCCCGCGGCCACTACGCGCGACCGGAGATCCTCGGCCTACGGGTCGACCGACGCCCGCTCTGGCCCGACGAAGGACACCGCGAATGGCCTGCCGCCCCGAACGACGGCACCGCCACCCCGACGGCCGAAACGGCCTGAACGGACGGCCTCGGCCCCCACGTCCCGCCGGTCGGCGGAACCGCGCGCCGCCCCATGATCCGCGTCACACCACATGCGCGGGAACTCACACGCCTCTCGCACCGACTCCTGTACGTCACCGTCCCCACCGGTCCACGTATGAGGAGGATTCGATGACCGAGACCACGCCTGCCGCATCACCGCCGTCCCGGCAACGCCCAGCCGAAGAACCCGCCCCGGCCGAGGGGTTCACCACGTCCGCGCCGGGCGACGGCGGCGGGAGCTGGAGCGGGTTGCGCCCGCTCCTGCTCCGCCTGCATTTCTACGCAGGTGTCCTCGTCGGTCCGTTCCTGCTCGTCGCGGCCGTCACCGGACTGCTCTACACGGCCGCCCCGCAGATCGAGTCCGTCATCTACCAGAATGAACTGAAGGTCACCCCGCGCGGCGAGCCGAAGCCGCTCGCCGCCCAGGTGGACGCCGCCCGCGAGGCGGTACCCGGCGGGCGGCTCGTCTCCGTCACCCGGGGTGCGGGGCCCGACGACACGACCCGGGTCGGCTTCGACGTCGAGGGGTTGCCCGAGGGCCGCACGCAGACCGCCTTCGTCGATCCGTACGACGCGAAGGTGCGCGGCACTCTGCGCACCTCCGGCGAGTGGCTGCCCGTGCGGTCCTGGTTCGACGACCTGCACCGCACCCTGAACCTCGGCGAATTCGGCCGCAACTACAGTGAGATCGCCGCGAGTTGGCTGTGGGTCGAGGTGCTCGGCGGGATCGCGCTGTGGCTCGGGGCGCCGCGGAGCCGGGAACGGCTGCGCGGGCTGTTCGTGCCGCGCCGGGGCCCGAAGGGGCGCAGGCGCACACTGTCCTGGCACGGGGCGGCCGGGCTGTGGGTGTCGGTCGGCTTCCTCGCCCTCTCGGCGACCGGGCTGACCTGGTCGGCGCACGCGGGCGCGACCATCGGCAGGATCCAGGACTCGCTGGGCGGGGCGACGCCCTCCGTCTCCTCGACCCTCGGCCACGGCACGCACGGCGGCTCGGCGGAGGCGGGAGCAGGGGCGCACGACTCCGCCACCGACTCCTCCGACTCCCCCGCCACGAAGGTCGATCTCGACGAAGCCGTGCGCATCGCCCGCGCCGAGGGGCTGCGCGGCAAACTCGTCCTCACCCCGCCCGCGGATGCCGGGAGCGCGTACGTCGTCCGCGAGAACACCCGGCACTGGCCGGAGCAGCAGGACTCGATCGCGATCGACCCGGCCACCGGCGAGGTCACGGACAAGCTGCTCTTCGACGACTTCCCCGTCCTCGCCAAGCTCACCCGCTGGGGCGTCGACGCCCACATGGGCCTGCTCTTCGGTCTCGCCAACCAGATGGTCCTCGCGCTCATCGCCGTCGCGCTCATCGGGATGCTCCTCTGGGGCTACCGCATGTGGTGGCTGCGCAGGCCCACCCGGGCGGGCGGGACACGCTTCGGCCGTCCGCCGGCGCGGGGGGCCTGGCGCCGGGTGCCGGGCAGGGTCATGGCGCCGCTCGTCGTCGTGGCGGCCGTCCTCGCCTACTGCCTGCCGCTGTTCGGGCTGCCCCTGGCCTGTTTCCTGCTCGTGGACCTGACGGTCGCACAGGTACGCCAACGCGAGCGCACGCGCTCGGAGGCGCGCGCCGGGACACCGAAGGAGACGGCCCGATGATCGCCGCCCCCGGGCTGCGTTGGATTCTGACGCTGCTCTTCTGCGCGCTCGCCGCCCACGGTCTGTGGCGCGCCCTCACGGCCCGCTCCCACCCGTGGACCGCGCGGCTCGCCCACGGTCTGCACGCGGTCATGGCCCTCGCCATGTTTGCGATGGCCTGGTCCTGGGGCATGGATCTGCCCGGCACACCGCAGGTGGTCTTCTTCTCCGTCGCCGCGGCCTGGTTCGTGTCGGCCGCCCTCGCCCTGCCGAACGGCCCCGGGTCCCGGAAGCGCGCCCTCGTGGACGCGCTGCCGCACGCCGTGATGACCGGGGCGATGGCGTGGATGGTCGCCGCGATGTCCTCGGCCATGTCCATGGGCACGACGGGCGGAGGCCATGTGCACGACATGCCCGGGATGGACATGTCGGCCCCGGGAGCGACCGCGACGATGACGCTCGACGGCACCACCGACCGCTGGAGCGCTGTGCTGCTCGCCCTCGTCCTGCTGGCGCTCGCGCTGTGGTGGCTCGCGAAGGGCTTCGACACGGGCCGCCTCGCACCCCGCACGACAAACGGCACGGCTTCGGGCGGCGCGGGCCCGCGCAGCGCGGTGCACGCCGCCTGGGACCTGGGCTGTCACGGGCTGATGGCGCTGGGCATGGCGGTGATGTTCATCGTGATGGTGTGATCCGCGCGGAACGACATCGGCTGAACGGGCCTCGGCCCGTACGGTCCTGGGCGTCGGCCCGTACGCCCCCGACGCCGACCGTACGGCCCCGGACGGCGGCCGTACGGTCCTGGGCGCCGGCCGACCCGTACGATCCCGGGCGCGTCTCCCGGACCGGGGTGCCCCTGGGGCGAGTGTGGCAGGTGTTCGGCATGTGACGCGCGTCACCTGGACGTGGGGGAACTCGGGGCCGGGTCCGGCCGACCTCTGGACCGTACGACCCGCACTCTCACCGGAGCCTCCCTCATGGACCACTCGGTGACGCCTTCCGCCGGACGGCGTTCCACCCCCGTGCCGTACGCGCAGCTCGGGGGATTCCTGCTTCTGCTCGTCGTGCTCTTCGCCGTCTCGTACGGGGTGGGGCACCTGGCCGGGCCGGTCGCCCCCGACATGCGCGGGGTCACGCATCAGGACGACGCCCCGAACCCCCACGACATGGGCGGGATGGGCCACTGATGGGCCGGGAGACCGCTCCTCGCACCCTCGTCACGACCGATCTGGTCGTCGGTGGCATGACGTGCGCGGCCTGCGTGCGCAGGGTCGAGAAGAAGCTCGGCGCACTGGAAGGCGTGCGTGCCTCCGTCAACCTCGCGACCGGAACGGCCCGCGTCGAGCACCCGGTGGACCTCGGTACGGACGCGCTCGTCGCCGCCGTCGAGAAGGGTGGGTACACCGCCCGGCTCTCCGGGCCGCCCGCCGCCGGGAAGGGGCGGGGCGACGAGGGAACCGTCCCCGGTGTCCCGCAGCGACTGCTGGTGACCACGCTGCTCGCCGTCCCCGTCATCGTCCTGTCGATGGTGCCCTCGCTCCAGTTCCGCAACTGGCAGTGGCTGTGCTTCGTGCTCGCCGCGCCCGTCGCCCTCTGGAGCGCATGGCCCTTCCATGCGCGGGCCTGGCGCGGGCTGCGGCACGGCGCGGCGACGATGGACACGCTCGTCTCGCTCGGTGTCCTCGCCTCCTTCGGCTGGTCCTCGTACGCGCTCTTCCTCGGCGGTGCCGGCGCCCCCGGCATGCGGATGTCCTTCGCGCTGCTGCCCACCGCGTCGGACGGGATGGCGCACGTCTATCTCGAAGCGGCGGTCGGCGTCCCGCTCTTCGTTCTCCTCGGCCGCCACCTGGAGGCCCGCGCCCGGCGCGGCACCTCGGCCGCCCTGCGGGCACTCGCCGAACTCGGCGTGAAGGAGGTGACGGTACGGGACGGGGCCATGGAGCGCACCGTCCCGGCCGAACGCCTCGCGGTGGGCCAGGACTTCCTCGTACGGCCCGGGGAGCGTGTCGCGACGGACGGCGAGGTCGTGGAGGGCGCGTCCGCCGTGGATCTGTCCCTCGTGACCGGTGAGTCCCGGCCCGTGGAGGTCGCGGTCGGCTCCGCCGTCACGGGTGGCTCGGTCAACGCGGGCGGGCTGCTTCTCGTACGTGCGACGGCCGTCGGCGCCGACACCCGGCTCGCCCGCATCACGGCCCTCGTCACCGAGGCCCAGGCCGGGAAGGCCCGCGCCCAGCGGCTCGCCGACACCGTGGCCGGGGTCTTCGTTCCCGTCGTCCTCACCCTCGCCGTCACCGTGCTCGGCTTCTGGCTCGGCGCGGGCGCGAACCCGCAGTCCGCCTTCACGGCGTGCGTCGCCGTCCTCGTCGTCGCCTGCCCCTGCGCACTCGGGCTCGCGACCCCCACCGCGCTCATGGCGGCCACCGGTCGAGGCGCCCAGCTCGGCGTCCTCGTCAAAGGGCCGCAAGCTCTCGAAGCCCTCCGGCAGATCGACACCGTCGTCCTCGACAAGACCGGCACCCTCACCTCCGGGCACCTCACTGTCACCGCCCTCACCGCACGCGCGGAAGGCCCCGGCGCGCAGGAGGTGCTGCGGCTCGCGGCGACCGTGGAGACCGGCTCCGAGCACCCGCTCGGCCGGGCCCTCGTCCGCCACGCCGAGCGCACCCTCCCCGAGGGGGTACGGCCCGACGCGCTCAGCGGTTTCACCGCGACGCCCGGCAACGGCGTGCGCGGACACGTGGACGGACGGCTCGTCGAGGTCGGCGCCCCCGGGGGCGAGCTGCCCGGGGAACTGGACGCGGCGCTCTCCGCCGCCCTGGAGGCCGCCCAGACCCCCATCCTGGTACGGGTCGACGGGCGACCCGAGGCCCTCCTCGCACTCGGCGACGTCGTACGCCCCGGCAGCTACCACACCGTGGACCGGCTCCGCCGCCTCGGCGTGCACCCCGTCCTCGCCACCGGGGACCGGGAGGAGCCCGCGCGGGCCGTCGCCGCCGCGCTCGGCATCGACGAGACGTACTCCCGCTGCACCCCCGAGCGCAAAGCGGAGCTCGTCCGCACGCTGCGCGCGGAGGGGAAGCGGGTCGCGGTCGTCGGGGACGGCGTCAACGACGCGGCGGCACTCGCCGGGGCCGACCTCGGCATCGCGATGGGCACCGGCACCGATGTCGCCATCGGCGCCGCCGACGTCACCCTCGTCCGCGACGACATCGAGGCCCTCGCCGACGCCGTACGCCTCGCCCGCCGCACCCTCGCCACCATCCGCGGCAACCTGTTGTGGGCCTTCGGCTACAACGTCGTCACCATCCCGCTCGCCATGGTGGGCCTGCTCAACCCGATGCTCGCCGCCGCCGCGATGTCCCTCAGCTCGGTCCTCGTCGTCCTCGGCAGCCTCCGGCTGCGCCACTGGCAGCCCGCCGCCCGAGCGGCCGTCGCGCGGCGCCGACGCCCCTCCCCGAGGACGGTCTCCTGATGCCCGCCGCCTCCGCGCGCCCGCGCGCCCCGCTCGCCGCCGCCGGCGCTCCCGTCCTCGCCTGCGCCATCGCCCTCGCCGGTCTCGGCACCTGGGCGGCGAACGGAGGTGCCGGGAGCCCGCCGCACGTGACCGTCACCAGGGCGTACGTCTACCAGCCGTCAGGCTCGACACCGGAGACCGCTGCCTTCCTCACCCTCACCAACGACGGCGGCTCCGCCGACCGGCTCGTGGAGATCACCTCGCCCGACACGGCCGTGCCTCCCGCGCTGAGCGAGCACCGCATGACGTCCTCCGGCGCCGCGTACCGGCGACCGGTGGAATCCGCCGCCGTCCCGGCCGGGGACGGGCTCACCATGTCCCCACACGGGATCGACGTGACCGTGCGGCCGAAGGGGACGTGGCGGCCCGACGAAGAAATCTCCTTCACGCTGCGCTTCACGCACGGGAAGCCGTTGAGCGTCCGGGCGGTGGTGGTCCGGCCCGGTACGGGGACGGGCCGCCCGCCTCGCCCGTAGCGCCATGTCCCGTAGCACCGCGCCCCGCTCCGTCGCCCGTTCCCGTCGCATATGCCGGAACTCCGCTCCAGCAGCCGCTTTTCCGGCATGTGCGGTGAACCGGGCGGCATGCCATGTCGCCCGGCCCTCCGCGATGGGAGGATGAGGCTTCATGGAGGCGGGGCCGGTCGGACGCGCGGTGAGGGCGGCGATGTTCGCCGCCGTCTCCGTCACGCTCGCGGCGACCGGGCACGTCCTCATGTCCGAGGACCCGATTCCCTTCTGGGTGCTCGCCACCGGCTTCCTCGCGCTCGCGGTTCCCGGCTGGTGGTTCGCCGCCCGCGAGCGCGGCCCCTGGCTCGTCACGGGCCTCGCGGTCGCGACCCAGGGCGTGCTGCACAACGCCTTCGCCGCCGCGCAGTCCGCCCTCGCGACCGCCGGGGACACGGCCGCGCGGACCGTCGCCGGAACGGGCGCGGCGCCGCCGGACGCCATGACGGGCATGCACCACATGGCGGGCATGGACCACTCGCCCGCGAGCGACATGGGCAGTGCGAGCAACGCGATGACCGGCATGCACCACATGGCCGGCACGGAACACGCCTCCGTCGTGGATCACATGGGCTCAATGGCCCACATGGGCCACGACATGGCCGGGATGTCCTCGACGGGAATGCTTGCCGCGCACGTCCTCGCCGCCTTCCTCTGCGGGGTGTGGCTGGCCCGCGGCGAACGCGCCGCCTTCCAGGTCCTGCGCGCGGTCGCGAGCCGACTGCTCGCCCCTCTCCACCCCCTCCTCACAGCACCGTTGCCGGCCCCGCGCCGCCGTCTGCGCCCCCGCCGGGGCCTGAGCGACCGGCTGCCGTTGGGCCTGCGGTGCGCCCGCGCGCGGGACCGGCGCGGGCCCCCCGGGGTGCTCGCCGCGTCCTGAGAACGCGGCAGGCATTCCGGAGGACGTACGAGACCCCGGCCCGCGACCGGCCGCCGACCGGCCCGCCGCCGTGCCCGCACCCGGTGGGCGTCCTCCGGCACACCCGGCCCCGAAGGGCCCGGGTGCCCCATTCACCGGATACCCGGACCCGTCCCGTACCGCCGCCACGCGCGCCGCAGCCACGGCGTGCCCCCGCGCCGTCGCCGGACGCCCGGGTGCCGGACCGATCCGTGAAGGACACACCTGGCGATGAACACCACACTGCCCGCCCCGCGCGGGTCGCAGTGCGCCGCCGTCCCGCGCGACAGGACGGCGGAGGACACCGTCTCGACCGGCTGGGCGCTCGCCGCCCGTGCCGGGGACCGCGAGGCCGCCGACGCCTTCGTACGGGCCCTGCACCGCGACGTCGTGCGATACGTGGCCCACCTGTCCGCCGACCCGCAGGCCGCCGAGGACCTCGCGCAGGACACGTTCCTGCGCGCGTTGCGCACCCTGCACCGCTTCGAGGGCCGTTCCTCGGCCCGCACCTGGCTCCTCACCATCGCGCGCCGCGCCGTCGTCGACGACTTCCGCCGGGCCGCCGCGCGTCCCCTGCTCGCCGACACCGACGACTGGCGCGCGACCGTCGAGCGCGCCCAGCCGGCAGGGCTGCCCGGCTTCGAGGAAGGGGTGGCACTCCAGGAACTCCTGGCCACGCTCCCGTACGACCGCCGACAGGCGTTCGTCCTCACCCAGTTGCTCGGCCTCTCCTACGCGGAGGCCGCCCGCGCGGCGGGCTGCCCGGTCGGCACGGTCCGCTCCCGGGTGGCCCGCGCGCGTACCGCCCTGACCGCGCAGCTGGAGCGCGGCGAGGCGGAGACCCTGGCACGGACCGCCTGAGAGCCGTCCCGTCCCGGGAGGGCGTGGGCCGGTGCCCCAGCCGGAGCACCGGCCCCGACCGCGGCCCGGCGTTGCCCGTGCCCTCGTGAGCGACGGGGTGGTCCCGTCCGCGCCCGTACGTTCTCGACGGCGTCCGCTTCGGCGCGGGGCTCCCCGGGCCGCGGGGGACTCCGGCTCGGCCTCAGCGGGTCGGACGGGAAGCCCAGACGGTGCCCCGGGCCTCGTACTCCAGCATCCCCTCCAGGTTCGTCGCCGCGTCCGGGCCCAGTTCGCGGCGCACCAGCCAGAGGGCGAGGTCGAGACCGGAGGTGACGCCGCCCGCGGTGACGAGGTCGCCGTCGTCGACGACGCGGGCGTTCCTCAGCAGGCCGCCCTGTGCCTCCAGGTCCGGTTCGGCCTTGTGGTGAGTGGTGCAGGGGCGGCCCTTCGTGAGGCCCGCAGCCGAGAGGAGCATGACGCCGGTGCAGAGGGCCGAGACGGTCAGCCCCGGGCGGGGCGCTTCCGCCAGGGCGCGGGGCAGCGTGCCGCGGTCGATCTCGGCCCACACGCCGGGGCTGTCGCGCCGCGCGTAGCCACCGCCCGGGACAACGAGCACGTCCGCCTCGTCGGGGGCCCAGGGGTGGATGTCCCGGACGACCGTGCCGTACGCGCAGGTGATCCGGCGGGCACCGGTGGCGGAGACGTACCGGACCTCCACCGGGCGCGGGGTGAAGAACCCGGCGGCGGAGAAGACCTCGTACGGGGCGGCGAAGTCCAGCTCCTCGACTCCGTCGAACATCACGACCTGTACGCGCAGCGGTCGGGCCGGATCGGGACCGGCCGGGCCAGATCCGGCGGCCCGCGCGGTGGTAGTGGCGGCGGTGGCCGCGAACGTGCCCGTGGCGCCGAGGGCGGTGGTGGCGCGGAGTAACTGCCTGCGATCCATGTGGTGCTCCCGTTCTTGGAGTGACGACATGACAGGAGTCGGACGGCTGTCTCCTCCAGTTCCCGCGGCCACCGGCCGAGGACTGTGCCCGAATCACGGTCCGGTGCCCGGTGCGTCGGGCTCGGTGGCGTAGCGGCTCATCGCGTCGATGTCGGCCCGTGGCGTCAGCGGCCGGCCGCCGGCGAGCGCCTCCTAGAGGTCCCGGAAGTACTGCACGTACAGGTCGGGGGTGAACGTGCTGAGCATGACGGCGGGTTGGCCGGTCGGATTGGCGAAGGTGTGCGGGGTACCGGGCGGAACCATCACGAGCGTGCCCGCGGCGGCGTCGTGGTCCTCGTCCCCGACGGTGAACCGCACGGTTCCGGAGAGGACGTAGAAGCCCTCGTCGTGCCGGGCGTGGCGGTGCTGCGGCGGTCCCTGGGTGTGCGGGGCGAGGACGGACTCGGCGATCGCGAGGCGGTGCCCGGTGTGGCTGCCGTCCTCCAGCACGCGCATGCGCGTGGTCCCCAGGACGATCGTCTCGCCGTCGCCGGGACCCACCACCGATACGACGGGGGCGGTCTGCGGCTCGTGGGGCCTTGCTTCTTCGGTCATGCCACAAGTGCACCGCCGGGGACCCTGAAGTGTCCAAGACCTGTCCTGCCGCGCCGATGCCTCATGGGTATTGTCGCAGCGTGGAGCTACGGACCCTGCGCTACTTCGTGGCGGTCGCCGAGGAACGCCACTTCGGCCGGGCCGCCGCCCGACTGCACATGAGCCAGCCTCCCCTGAGCCGGGCGATCAAGCGGCTTGAGGCCGACGTCGGCGCCCTGTTGCTCGCCCGCTCGCCCGCCGGGGTCACGCTCACCCCGGTGGGCGCGGTGCTGCTCGACGAGGCACGGGCCCTGCTCGACCACGCCGACCGCGTCCGGGTACGCGTGAGCGCGGCGGCCGGCGTCGCGACCATCACCGTCGGCATCCTGGGCGACGGCACCGACCCGGGAGTGTCCAGGCTGGCGGCCGCCTACCGTCGGCGCCACCCCGGCGTCGACATCCGCATCCGCGAGACCGACCTGACCGACCCGACGTGCGGGCTGCGCGCCGGGCTGGTCGACGTCGCCCTCACTCGCGCGCCCTTCGACGAGACCGCCCTGACGGTCCGTACGCTGCGGGCCGATCCGGTCGGCGTGGTCCTGCGCGCCGACGATCCGCTGGCCTGCCGCGAACGGTTGCGACCGGCCGACCTGAGCGACCGCCGCTGGTTCCAGTTCCCGCGGGGAACGGACCCCGTCTGGCAGTCGTACTGGAACGGGGGCAACCCGCGCGAGGGCCCGGTGGTGCGCGCCGTCCAGGAGTGCCTGCATGCCGTGTTGTGGAACGGCACGATCGGCCTGGCCCCGTTCGGGCACGACCTGCCCGCGGAGTTGGTCATGGTGCCGCTGCTCGGCATGGCGCCGAGCCGAGTGGTGGCGGTGCGGAACGAGGGCGACGCCAACCCGCTGGTCCGGTCCTTCGTCGAGATCGCCGCAGCCGCGTACCGCCACTGAGCACCGACGACGGCCAGGACGCGTCGGGCCGGGCAGACCCCGGGCCCGGCCCGACCGATGGCCGGTGGCCGATGACCAATGACCGTTGGGACACCCCCTGGCGTTGTGACCGGGAAGGTTCATCGGGACGTTCCACTCCGCGGCAGTGGCATTCGAAGGCCGGGTGTCCTGCAGGGTCCGGTGCGGTTGGTCGGTGTGGCCGGTCGCTGCGGGAGCACGTGGTGGTCAGCGGGGCTGATAGTTGAGAGTTCCGAGGGGCCAGGCCGTGGACAGCCAGGTCGTGACGGCCTCGTACAGGGGCGCGTCCATCTCGGCCCTGTCGGCACGGACCCAGGAGCGGACGTCGGTGTCGTGGTCGTCGCTGTGGGAGGGATAGATGTAGACGCAACCGATCACCTCGCCACTGGCGGTCTCGATGACGGTGTAGGTGAATCCGCGGCGCCGAGCGAAGTCGTCCGCGTGCTGCTGCAGGTCGGCGAGGTTCGCCTCCGGGGTCATCCCGTCGGCAGGAGGCCATCCTCGGTCCCGGAAACCCGGGGTCGCGCGGATGTGCTCGATGCTGCTGGTCCAGGCGGCGTGGTCGGCGACGTTGTGCTGGGGCCCCAGGGGCTCCAGGCGGAACTGCGGGGTGATCAGGTCTGCGGGAACGACGAAGTCGTCGGGGACGAGGGTGTGGTCAGTCATGGGGCCGAGGCTACGAGGCGGGGCGCACGGGTTGCACCTGGATTGATCACGCCGCTCACGACGTGATGGTGCCAGCCGCGCCAGGTGCGGCCCTCGAAATGATCGAGTCCGAGGCCGTGCTTGAGTTCTCGGTAGTCGTGTTCGATGCGCCAGCGCATCTTCGCCCACCGGACCAGGTCGTTGATCGGTGTGGTGGCGGGCAGGTTGGTCATCCAGTAGCCGATCGGCTCGTTTGCTTCCGCCGGCTGTTCGACCAGCAAGGTCCGCAGCGGCAGGACACCGTTCCAGCGGTTGCGCCCTCCGGCCTGTTCCTGCGCGGTGCGGCAGGCTTCCTTCCCCGACGGCCTCACCTCGATCACGACGAAACGCGAGGCCATCCGGCCCTTGCTGCCCTGCCGCCAGACGACCTGCTCGAAGGCCGTGCCCGAGGTAACGAACGAGGCCAGGGACTGGGGCGATTCGCGATAGCGAGGCAGCGTGGGCGGCCCCGGACCACCGTAGGCCGGCTGATACGGCTCGGCCGCGGCCGGACGGGCGACCTCCTTCGGGTCCACCGCCATGGCACAGGACCAGCCCCGTTCCTCCAGCTCCAGCCGGAAAGACACACTGAGGCCGTAACCGGCGTCCGCCACGATCACCGGCACTGCGAGCCCTTGTCCGGCCAGCCGGTCCAGCAGCCCCAGAGCCAACCGGCCCCTGGAAAGGTGCTCGACCTCGTCCGGAACTCCGGCCCGCTGCCGCCGCACACGATCCGCCGCCCATTCCTCGGGCAGGAACAATTCCCACTCCAACGGGCATGAGGCGGTGTCGGTGGCCGCGCGCACGCTGACCGCGACCTGACAGTTCGCTCGCTTGCCCAACACTCCGCAGTACTGCCGGGCCACCCCCACCGAAGCGGTGCCGCACTTGGGGAACGACACATCGTCGATCACCCACGCCTCAGGGCCGATCCCTCGCTCAATCGCTCGGCGACCCGCCGCCGTACCGGCAGCGGATCCCACGGCGACTGGTTCACGAACTGCTGCAGGGCCTGCATGTTCCCGTCCGGCAGCCGCTCGGACATCGGCTGGATCGACTTCCGCCGGCCGGCCAGCATCAGACCCCGCAGACAACACCCGCCCCACCGCCGCTGCTCCCGCCACGGCAGCGAACCAAACACATCGCAACGAACTCCGCCAACTCGCCCCGGAGCCGTTCCACCTCCCCCAGCCTCATAGCCAGAACATGCCCACCACCAGGCAAGATCACCCGACGTGACGAAGCACTATCAGGCCTGTCTTTCGGATCATTGCGAAAGACACGGACCGAGGCTCGGCGCCGTCGGGGCTACCGGGGTCGCAGGGCGTGGAGATCCGGCAGATGGCGTTCGCCAACGTGGGGCAGGGTGGTCTTCCGTCCTTGGCTATCGCGCAGACGTACGCGCTGCCTCGATGGGGACGAGTCCGTCTCCACGACGAGGTCCTGGAATGTTGAGCCAGGCCCACTTCCGCACCTCGGGTGGCCTACTTGGCGGCCCAGCAGCCCAAGTTGTTCCGGTTCCCCTCCGCCGCCCGGCGCAGCGCGTCCGGCGATCCCAGCAGACCGTGCGGCAGATACCCGGACCGGACACCGAGTTCCCACCCATGGACCTGGACGGCGAGGCAGGCCAGGGCGAGGGTGCCGAGGGGGAGGAGGGACCGGGGAACGGGATCACCGGCATCGGCCTCGACCCTCTCCCGGTAGGCGACCAGCCGGGCGACGAGGGCGTCCTCGAAGGCGTGCTGGTCGTCGTCGAGGAGTACACGGAGCAGCCGCTGGTCCGCGCTCAGCGCGTCGCCGACCTCGTCGAGCCGCCGGGC
>NZ_JBSFFY010000107.1:0-12695 GCF_053596315.1 Streptomyces sp. NPDC001732 | reverse complement strand
CGGTCCGGCCCGGCATGACCGGCCTGTTCCGCCAGTGTCCAGCCGTTCTTCCGCTCCAGCGGAGCGATCAGCCCTCGCATATAGACCAGTGCTGACTCCCGCGGCTCTGTTCTGGCAAACCGGTGCATGAACCGCTCGTGCACCGCACTCAGTTCGCCCGCCCACACCCGCGCATCAGCAAGGTCCCCACCCATAACAACATCAACGAGCAACCTGCCCAACCGTCACGCAAAACACCGTTGCAGTACTAGCGCTCTGACCGCAAAGGTTCACCGGCCTGGGGCGTGTGCCTTCCTTTGACCGAGCAGACGTTCAGGACCACTCGCGCAAGGGAGCTGGCGCAGGAACGCAGCGCATCACAGGCCGGCGGATGAGCCTTGTCATCGGGAGAGGGCTATCCTGCGTCGCTCTCGGTCGATCTCGGTGACGACCACTGTGATCTTGTCGCCGACCTGGACGGCATCTGATGGAGTCTCCACCGGTGTCCGGACGAGCTCTCGCAGGTGAAGCAGTCCCTCGATTCCGTCGGCGACCTGGACGAAGACGCCGATTGGGGTCAGCTTGGTGACCTGGCCGGGCAGTTTCTGCCCCACCGCGATGGTGTCGGCGAATACCTGAAAGGGGTCCGGCTGTGTGGCTTTCAAGGACAGTCTGGCCTCCAGGTTCCACGTGTCGAACTGGAGGAACTCGCATGAGACGTGCTGTCCAACCTGCACGACGTCGGAGGCTTCCTCGAAACGTCGCCAGGACAGTTCAGGGAAGGAGATGAACCCGACGCCGGGGAAGACCGGATGGGCGGGTCCGTCGTCCAGCGCGACGAACACACCGAACCGTTCGATTGCTGCGACCGTGCCGGAAAGGAAAACGCCGCAGTGCAGTGACTCCAGGAATGCCCAGAGTTCTGGGTTCTCAGACGCTCCACCCATCATGCTCCCAGCCTTTCACGAGGAGCTGCGCCCTGGGTAGGAAGTGTGCTCACGCTGCGGTCTTGAGGGGACGTCCGCCCCAGCGGGTACCTTTCTCGCTGCGGATACGGGCGCGTTCACGTCGTTCGGCGGCCAGGACGTCACGGTGGCGGGCGTTGGCGTTGCGCCAGCGCAGGTAGGCGTGCAGGGCCCGTGTCTGGACGGTGTGGTTGGGGTGGTGGGAGTTGGCGATGGTGAACTGCCTCAGCGGTCCGAAGTGGGCTTCGATCGGGTTCGCCCAGGATGCATAGGTCGGAGTGAAGCACAGCTCGACCTTGCTCTTCCTGGCCCAGCGGCGGATGTCAGCGCCTTTGTGAGCGGACAGGTTGTCCAGGATCACGTAGATCGGGGCGCCGTCTGGCCGGGCGACGCGTATCGACTTCAGCGCGGCCAGCGTGTTGGCCGCGCCCTTTCTGCGGTGGTTGACGCCCCACAGGGTGGCGTCGCCGATCGAGTAGCAGCCATGGAAGTAGCGCACGCCGTGGATGCGGTGGTAGGTGGCGGGTAGCCGGTCGGGGTGCTTCTGCTCAGCCCAGCCCGAGCCCGCGGTGGGACGGATCCCGAGCGGGCCGAACTCGTCGAAGGCGAAGACCCGGTCGGGGAAGCGCTCGAGGACCTCCCCGATCCGGTCCAGCTTCGCTTCGCGGACGGGGTCGGGGGATTCCTTCCACGTCTTGGTGCGCTGGAAGGTCACGCCGCGGCGGGCGAGCAGGCAACGTAACGCCTCGCGGGCGAGCAACCCGGATGGCACAACGGCGATGTGGGTGCGCGACCGGCTCGATGGACTGTGGCGGGACGAGGACTTCGCCGACTGGTACCCGCGGGATGGGCCCCCGGGGCTTTCGCCTGCTCAACTGGCCACCGCCTGTGTGCTGCAGTTCCTGCTCGGCCTGCCGGACCGGCAGGCCGCCGAGGCGGTCCGCTGCCGCATCGACTTCAAATACGCCATGGCCATGGAGCCGGACGACCCCGGGTTCCACCACAGCGTGCTGGCCGACTTCCGCGATCGCCTCGCCGAAGACGACCGCGCCGACCGTCTTCTCGACCTCGCGCTGGCCCGCCTCAAGGAGGCCGGACTGGTGCGCGAGCGCACCACGCAGCGCACCGACTCCACCCACGTCCTGGCTGCCGTGCGCGACCTGACCCGCCTGGAGTTGATCACCGAGGCGGTCCGCGCCGCACTCGAAGAAGTCGCCGACACCTCCCCTCACCTGCTCGACGAGCTGGTCGACGAGGACTGGGGGCTCCGCTACGGCCGACCGGTCCGCCTGGGCAAGAACCCCACCAAACCCAAGACCAGAATCCTCGCCACCGAAAACGACGCCGTCCGGCTCCCGGAACACCTCTACCAGCACGGAACAGACCACACTGCCGACCCGCGCGTCCATGCCCTGCGCCAGACCGTGGTGCAGAACTATCACCGTCACGCCGCAGGACACCTGCGCTGGCGCAGCGGTGTAGATGCATCAGCAGGATTCCGGGGCCACGGCCCCTCGTCGACCTCGGATTGGAGTGAGCAGCACAGGAGCCTGGAGCGGGCAGCGGAGCAGCTCGCCGTCGGAGGCCAGACGGTTCAGGCTTGACGCTGACGGGCGATGCGCCCATCAGCGCTGAACCTCAGGGCAGCCCCACCAGGCCCCAGCCCCGGCGAGCAGCCTCCGTCACCACTCCGCCCCATTCACGCAGAAGGGCAACGAAGTCCTCGAAGGTGTCCGGGCGGCCTGCCCAGCCCTCGCACTCGACCGCGAACGGACCGCTCAACTCCTCCAGGCACGGCTCCGCCCGTTCCCAGGCTCGGGCCTTGTCCGCCACCGCCTCCGGCAGGCAGACCAGAAGGACATGCGGGTGCCAGCGGTCGGCGGCAGGCGGGAAGACTCCTCCTCCGTTCGCCGCCGACTCATCGACCTGATCCGCGTCCCAGATCAGACCTCCGAGGAAGCTGTCCATCGCCTCACGCGCGGGCGCTTCGACGAGCGGCCGTATGTCAGCCCATGCGACGCCCGCGCGGACATGCGGTATGTAAGCGCTGGTGGTGGTGAAGAAGCTGTACACGGCGCACCACGCCGGTGCTGATCCAGGAGGCCAGAGCCAGCCGTGAGCCCGCTCGTGTCTGCTGTCGTACACGTCGCCGAGCTCCCACGGCCACGCCATGTCGTCGAGCCGTCCGGTCCGGCTCTCGACAGGGATGGCGCTCAACTGCTCCCAGTCCACCATGAACAGCGTGAGGTCTCTACCCATGCCAGCAGCATAGGAACGACAAGCACGGCACGTCGTGGCGGGTGACCGGCCAGTGCAGGGACGTCCGGTATGTCGCCGCACACTCCTGCGCGCGGGATGGTGGTCTGGCACCTCGGCCCTGCCGGTGAGGTGTACGAAGGGAACCGCCCCCGGTCCCACACGTCGTAGACCGACCCGCGCAGTGTAAAGCCCCAGGTCAAAGACACCCTCGTACTGCGACTCTCAGCGGAGCGAACAGGTGATTCTCATATACCTGCATCAATAATTCTCATAGCCTGTCCGAAACGGCCTCTCATCTTCCTTATAGCCAAAGCCAAGGCGCGCCATTTCAAATGACATTGGGATGAGAACCACCTACGGCAGGGAAGTGAGAGTCAACAGGGAGGGCGAGGCCGAGGCCCTGGCCGGGGCGGCTGAGGCCGGGCGCGTGCGGCGGCCTGGATCCGTGCCCTGCCCGACCCGGGCCCCGGCTCATGGATCACTGGCCCGCCGCGCCGGGCCGCCGCCTATGCCCGACTCGATGCCGAGTTCGTCGCCCGGGGATGGGCTGACCTGGCTGCCGCTTGTAGCGCGGCGGGTAAGCGCGGCCTCCGAGGCGTTGCCGCAGATGTCGGGAGCACATCGACAACTTTGCGGGCCTGGGAGGCGCAGCGCAGGCCCCGCGGGGCAGCACCAACGTCATGAGACACCGGCGAGATCACTAGTGTGGTGCGCCAGGCTCAGTGGAGCTGTCCCGCGACCCGCCGACTGGCCCGCCCTGCCTCGTTCGCCCCGGTCACCCGGCGGTTGCCCTGCGGCGGGACCAGGCCGACAGTCCGAGTGCCAATACGGTGCCGGCGCCGAGGACCGCGACCGCGACCCAGGTGGTGTGGGTGACCGCGTCGGTGAAGGCGATGCGCGGGTCGCGGACGTGGGCGACGCGGTCCTCGAAGCGGGTGGTGACCAGTGTGCCGAGGATACTGGTGCCGAGGACGGCGCCGATCTGACGGGCGGCGTTGACGGTGCCGCCCGCCTCGCCCTCGCGGCCCGGTGGGACGTGGCCGACGGCGAGGGCGGTGGACGGGGCGTTGGCGAGACCGCAGCCGAAGCCGAACAGGACGAAGGCAGCGGCGTACCCGGCGAACGCGGTGCCCGGTCCGACCTGCGCGAAGAGGACGGCGCCGACGGCCGCGAACAGCAGGCCCGCCGTGATCAGGACGCGCGGCCCGAGCCGGCGCACCAGTATGCCGGCCAGGACCGAGGCGGCGATGAACGCACCGAATTCCGCAAGAAGTTGGACGCCCACTTGCAGGGCGGTCAGTCCCCGTACGCGCTGCAGCCACAGCACTTGGAGAAGGCTGAGACCGACGAAGCCGAACAGGACGGTCCCGGCCAGCAGGAGGGAGACGCTGTAGGAGGGATCGCGCATCAGCCGTAGGTCGACCATGGGGGCGGTACGGCGCAGTTCGACCAGGGCGAAGGCGGCCAGCAGAACGACCGCTGCCACAACGGCGGCCAGGGCCCGTGCGGAGCCGTAGCCGTGGTGACCGCCGTCGATCAGCCAGAAGACCAGGAGTGCGAGACCTGCGATCGCGGTGAACTGTCCCGCCCAGTCCAGGCGCTGGGCCGGGTTGCGGGACTCGGCGACCCGGCCGAGCGCGACCGCCGCCGCGAGGCCCGCCATGACGAGGTTGAGCCAGAAGGCCGCGTGCCAGGTCCACCAGCGCAGTGCCAGGCCCGCGACGAGGGGGCCGACGGCCAGGCCGAGTCCGGAGGTGGCCGCCCATGCGGCGATCGCCCCGGCGCGGCGGCGGGGGTCGCGGACGGCGTGGGTGATCAGCGCGAGCGAGCTGGGGGTGATCAGGGCACCGCCCAGACCGGCGATCGCCTGGCCGGTGAGGAGGGTGGCCAGGTTGTCGGCGAGGACCAGCACCAGAGCGCCCGCGGCCATCGCCGCGGCCCCGGCCAGGAAGACGCGCTTGCGCCCCCACCGGTCGGCCAGGGCGCCCGCGCCGAGTACGCAGGACGCCACGACCAGGGTGTACATGCTCGGCACCCACACCATGTCGGCCGGGGCGAGGCGCAGATCGGCCTGGACGGCGCCGAGCGTGCCGATGGTCTGGGTGGTCTGGAGGAACACCGTGAACAGTCCCAGGCACGCGGCGACGAGGACCGGCCCGGGGCGACTGCCGCGGGCGTCGTCGCGCTCCTCGGCCGTTGTGTCACGCAGATCAGTGGTCATGGTTCGCTCCTCGGGACAGCATGGCCCTGGCCTGGCGGGTGACCTCGTTCGTGAGGGCTTCCTCGCGGTCGGCCTCGACGGTGTCGAGGACCTGGTCGACCACATCGGCAGGGCTGATCCCGGCCCGGTCGACGTGGGCGGCCATATCGGTGTCGATGAACGCCGCGTGCACGGCGACGGTGCGGGTTCCCTGCGCACGCAGCTCCTCGCGCACCGCGTTGGTCATCGGCCGGGCCGCCGTCTCAAAGGCGCCGTACGAGCCGGTCTGCGGCAGCGTGTGCCGGGAGAGCACGGGGAGTACGTCGGCCGGGGCCCCGCCACCGTTCCTTCCGGGAACGGTGGCGACGGCGCGGCCCGGTCCGCGGCCTGCTCCGGTGACGAGCGCGATGGCTCCGCCGGTGTTCACGAGGTCTCCCAGGGGGCTGCCGAGGGCGAGGGTGCGTTCTCCGCGGGGGCGTCCTGGACGACGCGGGCCTGCCGGGCGAGGGCCAGCAGCCGGCCGTCGGCCGACCACACCTCGCTGTCGTCGACCGCCCAGCCGCCGCCGGCCTGTTCGGTACGGATCCGGACGAGGGCCCGGTCCGTGAGCACCTCGGAGGCCGGCGTGTCGGCGACGTGGATGGTCAGCTCGGCGGTCGGCACCGGACGCGGGGTGCGCCAGCACGCGAACAGGGCGGGCGGGAGGACATCGGTGAGGGTGACGACCGCGGCCTCGTCCAGTGGCCGCCCGTCGGTGAATCGCACCCAGGCCACCAGCTCGGCCAGCTCGCCCCCGGCGAGGGGCAACGCCTCGGTGGCGGGTCGCACTTCCACCTGCTGGGCGAAGGCCACGAATCCGCCGGACAGGTCGAGGGGCACGCAGTCGGCCGGACCCGGCACCTGGGGGAAGGCCCGCCCGTCATAGCCGGGCCCCGGGTGGCCGGAGCCGAACAGCGCCGACCCCGCGAGCACCGCGGCTCCGTCCTGATGGGCCGTGAAGAGACAGGTCGAGGCCCGACGTCCCGCACGGGGCCCGGTCAGGGACAGGCCGAGTGGACGGGTGTCGACAGGGGCGAGGAAGTGCGCGGTCAGGGCGCGGAGCGGGCGGCCTTGCCCGACGCCCCGTTCCCGCATGGCGGTGAGCGCCGCCGCCGCGACATGCCCCCCGTGCGCGCCCGCCCAGGACCTCCACAGGGGGTCGATCCGGGCCACCGCCTCATCGGTGACAGCCGTGCTGCCGGGTGGTGAAGTCCTCATTCCGGTCTCCTCGTTCGGTCGGGCCCGAGGGAATGCCCGAGCCGGATAGTTGGAAAACAGGACTCACTATAGGGGTGTTAGTTTGAAAAACAAACGCACTCTGACCCGGACATCCGGCCCCAGGCATCCGAGCCCGAACCGGCTCCCGGGCCCGCAGACTCCGCCCCATGGGTCTTTTTTTCCAACCCACTGGTCTAGGATGAGAGGGCAACCGGCCCGGGAGGCAGACGATGGACGACGTACTGCGGGGCGGCAGGTGAGCCCGGAACCTCCGGCGGCCGCCAGGCTCCGCCCCCGGAGCGACGCCCGCATGCGCCGTGCCGCCCCGGCACGGCGCCCATTCCCCGGAGGTCCACCCCCATGACCGTCGCCAGCCCGCGCCCCTGTTCCATCGCGAACTCGCTCGCCGTCATCGGTGAGCGCTGGAGTCTGCTCGCGCTGCGGGAGGTGTTCTTCGGGGTGCGCCGCTTCGACCGGATCGCCGCGAACACCGGCGCCAGCCGGGACATCCTCACCGCCCGGCTGAAGAAGCTCGTGGAGAACGGCGTCCTGGCCAAGGAGCTCTACCAGGCCCACCCGCCGCGCTACGAGTACACGCTGACCGAGGCCGGACTCGCGCTGCACCCGGTCCTGCTCGCCCTCAAGGAGTGGGGCGACCACTACGTGACCGAGGGAGAGGCCCCGACGGTGTTCCGGCACGACTGCGGCGCGGTCCTCCATCCGCGCACCGTCTGCGACGCCTGCAGCCGGCCCGTCCCTCCCGACAGCGCCCGCGCGGTCCGCATCGGCGGCGTCCCCCAGCACTCCGCTGCAGACTCCCCCGGCGCACCGTCGCCGACGGACACGTGATCATCCGGCACCCTCGCCGGACGCCCGCACCGGGCGCCGGCGCCCCCTGCCGACCGCCGCTTCCGGTATCACCGTCGGATCCTTGAGCCGGCTCTTCCGGTCCGGCCTGCGGATCGGCCGGCTGCGGGCGCCGCACATGACGGCCCGCTCTTTTGGCCGCACCATCACTCGTTCCCGTCCAGCCGCCGCGGCCACCGGGAGGCCGCAGACGCGGGACGGAGCGGCCGGACGCCCCCGCTCGGAGAAGTGACCGCCGCCGACTGCGCGAGCACAAGGTCTTTGGCTACCTCACCCCAGCCGAGATCCGACAGCGGCACTACGACGTCGTTTCTTATGGCCTGATCGTTCGTTGGGCTGTGCATGGCGGATTTGGTTGAGCGGTTGGTGCCGGATGAGTTGTGGGTGCTGTTCCGGCGCGTGGTGCCGGCCACGGAGGTGAAGCGTCCGCAGGGTGGCGGGAGGCGTCGAGCTGGTGACCGTGCGGCTCTGGCGGCGATCGTCTTCGTGGCCCCCTCGGGTTGTACGTGGCGGCAGCTGCCGCCGGTGTTCGGCCCGGCCTGGCAGACGGTCTACCGGCGGTTCTCCCAGTGGAGCCGGGAGGGGGTCTGGGCCCGGCTCCACCGTGTCGTCCTGGACGAACTCGGCACGCGGGGGGGGGGAGTTGGACCGGTCGCGGTGCGCGATCGACTCCGTCAGTGTCCGGGCGGCAAAAGGGGGCTTCTGACGGGACCGAATCCGACCGACCGTGGCAGACCCGGATCGAAAATCCACCTGATCACCGACCGGAACGGGCTGCCGCTGTCGCTCGGGATCTCCGGCGCCAACATGCATGACAGTCAGGGCCTGGAACCGCTCATCCGTGGAATCCCGCCTATCCTGTCCCGCCGCGGCCCACGCCGCAGGCGTCCGGCCAAACTGCACGCGGACAAGGGCTACGACTACGACCACCTGCGCCGATGGCTCCGCGGACGAGGCATCCGCCACCGCATCGCCCGCAAGGGCATCGAGTCCTCAACCCGACTCGGCCGCCACCGCCCACGAAGCTGTCGCACTGGCGGTGTTGCAGCTTCCTGCCGATCTCGGCCCGGCCGTCACAGGAACCGCTGAAGAACACTGACCTACGCGGAGCGCGTCACCGCCCGGTACTCCTGCAGGAGAGTCCACCGGTTCCGAGATCACACAACGACGGGCAGAGGCCCCGAAAGCCACCCCCGCGGCTTCCACTCCCACAACCAGGCAACCTGCACACTCGCCCACCACACCTGCGCTCATGCGCGTTTCAACGGGCAAAGGCCGGTGGCCGCATACCGTTCAGAGCAACGACTGCAGCCACTTCTGAGCAGAAACATTGGACAGGCCCGTGGCCCCGTCACCCAGTAGAACTGAGTAACCCGCAGGCCACAGCATCAGCCACTACCCACATACACCGAACCGCGACAGCCGGCATCGGAGCCTCGTGGGGGCTGCTGGCCGCGATCGCGGCCATGTTCTTCTGCGCGGTGCCCATGGAATACCTCACCTCCAACGTCCTGCATGACCGGGGCCGGGAGGTCTACGGCCTCATACAGGAGGAGACCGGTTCCACCCTCCCCAACCCGAGAGACGGCACCCCCGGCACGTACACCTATGCCGTCTCCCTCCCGGGAAGCTCACGCCAGCTTGAACCGTCCACGGTGGGGAGGGAGTTGGATACCGGGAAGGAGTACCTGACGACCATCGACCCACAGCGCGGTGTCCGCCCCGCCCTCGGCCCGAGGCCCGGCACGGACGTCTTCCACCTCCTCTGGCAGATCATCTGCGCGGTCTTCATCATGCTCTTCTGGCTCGCTGCCGTCGTCGTGGGCTTCGAGCCGGACGAAATCGGTTGGTGACCTGCACGGGCACGGACGGCGGGCGGGCACGGACGGCGGCGCGGACGGCGGGCACGGGCGCGGCGGGCTGTGGTCGGTCGGAGGTGGGCATGGTCGCCCCCGGCGACAACTATTGCGGCCGCCGACTGGGAAGGATTGGGTGTTGGCCTGTCCCGGGATGCGACCCGACAGGACTCGTCACCGGACCGAAGGAGAACCCGGACGGTTCGGTGAACCTGTACGTCTGGTGCCACGCCCCGCCGCAAAGAGCAGACCCGCCGGCTCCCGGCCCCTCCGGCCGGTTCCACGTGGTGCCGCACATGTGCCCAGCTCGGACCGCGGTAGCGGGGCAGGGCGGCGATCGGACACGATCACCACCCCGGGTCACAGACTTCGATCTCGTGGGTGTGGTGGGGCATGAAGCGCACGGTGACCGTGCGGCTGGCCTCGCCGGGCGGGCTTCCCGCGTGGAATGCGGAGCGTTCACGGCGGTGCCAGATCTGTCCACTGTCCGTCCCTGGGAGACCTCGTGCGGGCGGTTCGTGACGGCCTACTGTGGCGGGGTGAGCGAAGAGATGAACGGGTGTACTGGGCGGGTGCTGGTACTGGTGCTGCCCGAGGTGAACCTGCTGGACCTCGGCGGTCCCGTGCAGGTGTTCGACGCTGCGGCGCATCTCGATGGCGGCTACCAGCTGGAGTACGTCGCCGAGACGGACGGTCTGCGGTCCGCCCAAGGTCTGCGACTGGCGGGGCTGGCACCGCTGTCGACGAGCCGGGCGGCAGCCGGTGATCTGGTGCTCGTGCCGGGCCCCCGGCTGACCGAATCCGACCGGCTGGTGGCACCTGCTGTGGTGCGCTGGGTGCGCGAGGCCCACGACGCGGGTGCCCGGGTGGCGTCCGTGTGCAGCGGTGCAGTCGTTCTGGGGGAGGCGGGGCTGCTGGACGGCAGGGCATGCACGACCCACTGGTCGCTCACCTCGGCGATGCGCGACCGGTACCCGCTGGCCCGGGTGCGTGAGGCCGCACTCTACGTGCACGACGGGCGGATCAGCACCAGTGCGGGCATCTCGTCGGGGATCGATCTCGCGTTGTCCCTGGTCGAGCGGGAACGCGGCCCGGAACTGGCCGCAGGAGTCGCGCGTGAACTGGTGCTGTATCTGCGGCGGGACGGGGACGCGGCACAGATCAGTCCGTTCCTGCGGCACCGCGACCATGTCCAGCCCGCGGTGCACCGGGTGCAGGACCATCTGGCGCAGCATCTGGACGCCGCCTTCACCCTGCTCGAACTCGCCGGCATCGCCGGGCTGTCCCCGCGCGGTCTGACGCGGGCCTTCACCACGGCCATCGGTATTACCCCGTTCGCCTACCAGCGGCAACTGCGGCTGGAGCGGGCCCGCACCCTGCTGTCCGGTACCGATCTGACAGTGGAGGCGGTCGCGCTCCGGTGCGGATTCCGTGACGCTCGGCAGCTGCGCCGGGTGGTCGCCGACGCCTTCGGCGCTCCGCCCTCGCTGCTGCGCGCACCATTGCGGCCGACTGCCTGACGGGCCCGGTCCCCTCAGCGAAGGGCCTCTTTCCCGACCGCTTTCCCTGTTTCTTCCGCTTTTCCTGTTTCCATGAGGGCTGACGGCACAGTGCTGCCAAAATATGCCCGGATTGTTGAGGTATGTCTTGCTTGAGATGAGCTCCGGGACGCGCAAGGGCCACCGGGCGCTGCGCCGTATCGGCTGGGTACTGCTGGGCACGGCTCTGGCGGCTGCATCCTTCGCGGGGATCGCCTTCGCGGGGGTGAGCGCGTCGATGGCCGACAGCTTCGCCGCCGCCCCCCGCGGATCCGATGCCAGGGTGTGGCCTGCCGCCCGGCCGGTGCCGGACGGCAGGATCACGGTGGCGGTCGCGGTCAGCAACGAGGGCTCCGTGGCCACCGATGTACTCGCGCCCTACCAGGTGTTCGCTGAGTCGCGGAGAATGTTCGTCTACACAGTGGCCGCCGAACGCCGTGTCTCCCCGCTGTCCGGCGGCGCCCATCTGCTGCCCGACCACACGCTGGCCGAGGTGGCGGACGGCACTCTGCCGGAACCTGACGTGGTGGTCGTGCCCGCCGTGGCCGGCCCCACCGGCGCGGGCGAGGAGCGCTTGCGTCGGTGGATCGTCGAACGCCACCGCAAGGGCGCCCGGATCCTCGGGGTGTGCGCGGGCTCCGAGCTGCTGGCCGCCGCCGGTCTGCTCGACGACCGCGACGCCACGTCGTTCTGGTCCAACATCGGCTCCCTGGAACGCAGCTACCCGAAGGTCGACTGGAAGCGCGGGCAGCGCTACGTCGAGGACGGGCGGGTGACCACCACCGCGGGCGTCACCTCCGGCACCGTGGGTGCGCTGCGGTTGGTCGAGGAACTGGCAGGCAAGGCGGAGGCGACCCGTATCGGCACCGGACTGTCCTACCCCGGCTGGACTCCGGACGGACCGACCACGATACCGGCCAACCATCTCACCCTCAGCGACCTCCCGTACGCTTTCAACGCCGCGTTCCCGTGGCTGCGCCCCACCACGGCCATAGGCCTGGTCGACGGCATCGAGGAGATCGACGCGGCCGCCGCCTTCGAGGGATACGGCGGAGTCTCCTTCGCCACCCGGACGCTGGTGATCGGCGCCGGTGACACCGTCACCACCCGCCACGGCCTGGTCCTCGTCACCCGGCCGGCGAAGGGAGGCGCCCACGGGGCAGATCGCTTCGTGGTGCCCGGCGTCAAGAACGCCGCCGGCCTCGGCAGTGCGCTGGACGGCTGGGCCCGCCGCAACGGGCTCGCCGCCGAACTGCCCGGCGGAGGACGGCGGTCCGGGGAGTTCGGCTTCGATCCGGTGCTGCGGGACCTTGCCGAGCGCAGCGACCGTCGTACGGCGCTGGTCACCGCGAAGTTCTCCGAGTACCCCTCGGCCCACCTGGAGCTGACCGGCGCGTCCTGGCCCTGGCGGTCCACTCTGCTGGCCACGGCGGCGGTCGTCGTGAGCGTGGGGGTGGGGCT
This sequence comes from Streptomyces sp. NPDC001732, assembly GCF_053596315.1. Classification (NCBI taxonomy): domain Bacteria; kingdom Bacillati; phylum Actinomycetota; class Actinomycetes; order Kitasatosporales; family Streptomycetaceae; genus Streptomyces; species Streptomyces sp. NPDC001732. The sequence continues at coordinate 313 of NZ_JBSFFY010000107.1, read as the reverse complement.
GGCACCGACGGCGATCCGACACACGGTTCGACGGCGGCGCCCCACGGCGTAGCTCCCCTGACGCTATGAGCGCGCCGGCGCGCTCATAGCGTCAGGGGGCCGTGATGGACGTGCCACCCAACCGCTTTCTGGTCGCGGGCAAGGCATGGCAGGCCATCCGAGCACACGATGCGGCCCCAAAGACCTTGAGTTCTAGCGATCGTTGCAACACTTCCTGACTCAGGTGGTGAGTAGATCACGTAGACGCTCGGCTGGTGTACTCCAGCCGAGCGTCTTGCGTGGACGGCCGTTGAGTTCCTGCGCGACGTGTTCA
>NZ_JBSFFY010000106.1:0-12802 GCF_053596315.1 Streptomyces sp. NPDC001732 | reverse complement strand
CGCCTCACCGGGGAAACCACCGTGTCCTGGCGCGACCCAACATCCCAGGACGAAACACAATCCACGGGATGAAACACCGGGAGAAAACGACCTCTAAAGACATAGGGCCCCAGGAGCACTGGTTCTGGCGCGATTCGGTGAGGCGCCGGCCGAGGGCATGCGAGTTCAGCCGCTCCAGCGCCAGTAGAGTTCGGGCCGAGGCTGTGTGCCGCAGTCGGAGAGCTTCAGCTCGGGGTTCTGCCGATCGCGGTCGTCCCAGCGGGCGGGGAGTTCGCGGTCGTCCTGGAACAGACAGCGGTGGTCACTGCTGATGATCCGCCAGGCGTTACGTTTCCAGGTTGTGCTCTGCCACGACTCACGGGTCCATCGCTGGTTCCCGAGACCGCCCCCGCACCGCTCAAGTCCGACGGCCGACGAGTTCGCAGTCAGACAGTACTCGCGGTCGAGCCTTGACCTGATCGTCCCGTCCTTCCTCATGTCCCACTTCTGCGCGGCTGATCCGTCACAGCCGCGGATGTCGGCCGTACCGGCGTTCGCCGGCCCGGTGGTGGCGTGGAGGCACTGTGATGGGTCCCTTCCGGTGAAGTACGTCGTCCGGCCAATGTCCCCGAGGATCTCCCCGGCGCGCGGGGGCCGGTGGGTCTGCTGATATTGCCGGTGGATCCACAGGCTCCAGTCCTTCTGGAGCGGGCCTTCGTAGGCGGTGACGTTCGCGCACGTCCCGGTTGCCCGGCACTTCCGGCTGGCGAGATACCAGCGCGCCACCTCGTCCTTCTCGGCCGAGGCTCCGGGGGTGAGATTCGGCGTGAGTGGCGACATGGTGTAGCCGAGATAGGCCGACACGGGTACCCCGAGCGCGTAGCCCACTCTGCGGAAGTACCGGGCGCCGACGCCGTGGTCGGCGTGGTCGACACCGCCGCCGAGCCCGAAGGCGAAGGAGGCATTGTCGTGATCCATCGTCAGGATGCGCCCTGCCCGGCTCAGCCGGACCAGTGCGGACACCACCGCCAGCAGCCGGTGCTCCGTGTAGCTCGCGGTGCTCTGGAACGGCTCGATGCTCCTCTTGTCCCGGTCGAACAGCCTGAGCAGGCTGTTCGCCTCCTGGCCGTGCGGCAGTCCGTCGTGGAGGTCCAGGAACGTCAGCCGCACATCGGTGTACCTGGCGTCGTCCGCGAGCCGGTAGGACCTGACCCGGACTCCGTCCGCCCGCACATCCGACCGTTCCCAGCGGTTGGCCGCCTCCGCCATCTCCGCGTAGGCCGCCCGCACTCCGTACTCCCTGCGGTCCACGTACTCCAGTGCCTCGACCCGGTTCTTCTTGGAGTCGTCGCCGGCGGTCAGATACACCGTGTCGACCGGGCACCCGGCGCGGATGGTCTGTCTGATCTCCGGGTTCAGAAAGGCCAGGTCGTCATCAGGATGCGCCACGCCGACCAGGGTGCGACGGCACTGCCCCGGCTCCTTCGCGTGCGCGGCCGGGCGGGACGCCCCGGCCGTCGTGCCGGCCCCGGGATCCGAATCGGGCACAGCCGAGCAGGCGGGCCCCAGCAGGGCGCAAACGACCAGTGCCGCCGCAGTCGTCGGCGAAAGGAAGGACCAGCCCGGGTGACATTTTCTCCGGCCCACCGAGGACTCCCCTTCCCGTTGCCGATCCCCTGACGGAGCATCTTCCAGCGGACGGAGCGGAAGCAACCGACACACCGAGGAGCAGCCCGGAGACTTGCGCCGGAACTCCGGATACCCCGTTCCCCACTGCCTTCCTGATGGCCCCGCAACAAGCGCCTGGCCTCGGGAGTCGGCGTGACTTTCTCCTCTGTCGAATTCAGCGTCACAGACGAACGCCAGGAAGTTCGGCGGAACGTCCGTCGCTTCGACGCCATGCGCGCGCCAGTGCCCAACCCCCGGCTCGAACAGCCGGGCCCCACGGCTCGGGGCCGAGGTGGGCGAAGATGTCGTGGCCCTGCTGGAAGAAACCAGCGCCCGCCTCAACGCGCCGGCAACCGAACAACGCCAGCACATCGCACCCTCTACGACGCGCACCTCACCCGCGTCACCGACCTGATCGACGAACAGCGCTACTCCCGCCCCCTGGGAATCCGCCTGCACGGGCTCGCCGCCGGCCTCTCCCAGACGGTCGGCTGGATCCGCTTCGACCACGGCGAGCACAGCGCCGCCAGCCGGTACTGGATCGCCGGGCTGCACAACGCGCACGCCGGGGACGACCGGGACATGGGTGCGGCCCTCCTCAGCGACCCCGCCTATCAGGCCTCCTGGCGGGACGATCCCACCGCCGCCGGCATCCTGACCAAGGACCTGGCCCGCACCAGCCACCCCGCAGCCAGCTCGCTGCTGCATCTGCGCCTGGCACATGCCCAAGCCGCGCTGGGCGAACACCGCGCCACCCTGCACTTCCTGAACTCGGCAGAACGCCTGCTCGGTACCGGGGACGCGGGCGACATCCCCGCCTGGTGCTTGTGGATGTCGCCCGCCGACCTTGCCGTCGATACGGGCCGCTGCCTGCTCGACCTCGGCGACACCACCCGGGCCCACAGCCTCATCGCCGAAGGCCAAGCCCTTCTGCCGGCCAGCCGCGACAAGACCCGCGGCATCTTCCTCGCGTACCAGGCACAAGGCATCTCGGTCGTCGCGAACCCGAGGCCGCAGTGGCCGCCGCCCTCGAAGCACTTCATCTGGCCGAACGAATCTGCGTACCACGTTGCCTCCAGCTCGTCCGCGATCTGGCTTCGGCCTTCGCCCCTCACCAAAAGGTGGAAGGCGTGCCCGAGTTGCTGCTCGCCGTCGCATGAAAGGCACATGGATGCTGCTGCCGTACCTTCGTCCGGCTTCCAGCCCGATGGCGACCAAACTGCGTGAGTTGTGAACGCGGCGGCTACAGTCACCGGAGAGACCTGCACAGGAGTCGATCACTACTGAGGTTTTCGGGTCGTTGCCGGGTAGTGACCGTTGATGATCCCTGCGGTATGCCGAGGGGGTGAGGCGTCCGGAAGGCGGAGGCCTGACCGCTGAGCGTCGGGTGTTTCGTGAGGGGAGCCGGCTTCAGGCCGGGCGGCGGTTCGCGGCGGGTGAGAAGACCGCAGTGGTCGCGAAGGACCTGCGGGTGAGTGTGCGGTCGGTGGAACGGTGGCGTCGTGCCTGGCGTGAGGGCGGCATGGAGGCCATGCGCTCGCGGCCGGTCCGGCGAACTCCCCGGCCGTGACTGATGCCCGGTTCGCTGTGCTCGAGGAAGAACTCGGCAAGGGGCCGGTCTCGCACGGCTTTGAGATGAGCGCTGGACGCTGGTCCGGGTGCAGACTCTGGTCCGCCGGTGTCTGCGGGTGAATCTGTCGGGGACCACAGTCTGGCGGCTGCTGAAACGGCACGTCTGGTCCTGGCAGACGTCTGCCCGCCGTGCACTCGAGCGCGACGAGCACGCGGTGGAGCTGTGGAAGAGGAGGTGTGGCCGCAGGTGAAAAGCTCGCGATGGCATCCGGGGCCTGGATCGTCTCCGAGGGCGAAGCCGGCTTCTCCATGACACCGCCGGTGGCCCGTACCTGGAGCCGGTGCGGGCACGTACCTGTCATCCGTGTGCGTGGCAGGTCCCGCCGCCGGGCCTCGGTTGCCGCGCTGTGCTGCTGCAGACCCGGTGGGAAGAGCCGTCTCATCCACCGGCCCCGCACTCACCTCCTGCTCAAGGGGAGCATGCAAGAGCTTCTCGTGGAAGGACCACCGCGACCTCTTGGTGCGGGCACACATCCAGCTCACCGGTCCGGTCATTGTGGTCTGGGACAATCTCAACACCCACCTCGCAGCAGGGTTGAAGCAATACGAGGCCGAGCACGACTGGCTCACCACCGTCCGCCTGCCGCCTACGCGCCTGATCTGAACCCCGTCGAGGCCGTCTGGTCACTTGTGCGCAGAGCGACGGCCAACACCGCTTTCAACACACCCGACGACCTCGGCCTCGCCCTCCGCCGCGAGTTACGCGGAATCCAGCTCCGGCCTCATCTGATCGGCGGCTGCCTCACCGCCACAGGCCTGACCATCAGCCCACCGACCCCACCCTGAAAACCTCAGGAGGTAGCGCTCGGTGTCCAGGGCGGCGGTGATGGCCTGGCGGTAGGTGTGGTCGACGGCGTCGCCGGCGGCGAACACGCCGGGCAGGCTGGTGTGTGTTGTCGGGGCGGCGACGGTGACGTAGCCCTCGGAGTCGAGGCCGAGCTGGCCCTTGAAGAGCTCGGTGCGCGGGTCGTGGCCGATGGCGATGAACAGCCCCGTCACGTCGAGATCGCGGGTGGCACTGGTGAAGGCGTCGCGCAGGAGGACGTCGGCCGGCATGCCGCTCGTTTCCTTGATTTCGGCGATCTCGCTGTCGAAGGCGAAGGAGATCTTGTCATCGGAGAAGGCGCGGTCCTGCATGACCTTCGAGGCGCGCAGGGCGGAGCGGCGGTGGACGACGGTGACGGAGCGGGCGAAGCGGGTGAGGAAGGTGGCTTCCTCCATGGCGGTGTCGCCGCCGCCGACCACGGCGATGTCACGGTCGCGGAAGAAGAACCCGTCGCAGGTCGCGCAGCAACACCCCGCGGCCGGACAGTTCCTCCTCCTTCGGGAGGCCGAGCTTGCGGTAGCCGGAGCCGGTCGCGACGATCACCGCCTTCGCGCGGTGCACGGTTCCGGCGGAGGCGGTGAGCAGTTTGACGGGGCCGGTGATGGCGTCGTCGATCATCTCGGTGCCGAACCTCTGGGCCTGGGCCCGCATCTTGTCCATGAGATCGGGGCTGTCGACGCCCTCGGGAAGCCGGGGAAGTTCTCGACCTCGGTCGTGGTGGTCAGCGAGCCGCCGACGAAGATGCTGCTGCCGAACAGCACGGGCGCGAGCTGGGCTCGGGCCGCGTAGAGGGCGGCGGTGCATCCGGCGGGGCCGGAGCCGATGATCACGACGTCGCGTATCCCGCTCACGCCGTCGCCTCCGGCTTGGGCGGGGCGATCTCGGCGATCAGGCCCTCGACGAGGGTCTTGATCTCGTCGCGGATCGGGCGGACGGCCTCGACGCCCTGTCCGGCGGGGTCGTCGAGCTTCCAGTCGAGGTAGCGCTTGCCGGGGAAGACGGGGCAGGTGTCGCCGCAGCCCATGGTGATGCACACGTCCGACTCCTTCACCACGTCGACGGTGAGGATCTTCGGCACCTCGGCGGAGATGTCGATGCCGGCCTCGGCCATGGCCTCGACGGCGGCCGGGTTGACCTCGGCGCCCGGGCTGGAGCCGGCGGAGCGGACCTCGACGCGGTCTCCGGCCAGGTGGGTCAGCCAGGCGGCGGCCATCTGGGAACGGCCGGCGTTGTGGACGCAGACGAACAGGACGGACGGCTTGCCGGAAGAGTCGGCCATGGTGATCGTTCTCTCTCGTCGCATGGCGGAACCCGGCCGCCCATTACTTCAGCCCCCGCTGGTATCAGCGAGCAATGATGTGACAGTATCAGCGCATGCTGACTTCAGTTGATCCTGATGTGATCCGGGTGCTGGGCGATCCGCTCCGCCTGAAGATTGTGACTCTGCTGGCGCGCGAGACGCTGTGCACGACGCACCTGGTCGAGGAGACCGGGGCCAAGCAGACCAACCTGTCCAACCACATGAAGGTGCTGCGCGAGGCCGGGATCGTGGAGACCGAGCCGTGCGGCCGGTTCACGTACTACAGGCTCAAGCCCGAAGTGCTGGCCGGCCTGTCCGAGCAGTTCGCCGAACTCGCCGCCTCGGCCCGCACCGCTGCCGAGAACAAGAGGGCCTGCCCGTGACCTCCACCGAGCCCACCGCCTCCACACAGGGCGCCGGCCCGGCCGGGGACGACTCGATCGTCAGGAAGCTCTCCACCCTCGACCGCTACCTCGCGGTGTGGATCCTGCTGGCCATGGCCGTCGGCCTGGGCCTGGGCCGCCTGGTCCCGGGGATGAACGACGCGCTCGCGAAGATCGAGATCGGCGGAATCTCCCTGCCGATCGCGCTGGGCCTGCTGGTCATGATGTACCCGGTGCTGGCCAAGGTCCGCTACGACCGGCTCGACACCGTCACCAACGACCGCAAGCTGATGGTCTCCTCGCTGGTCATCAACTGGATCGTCGGCCCGGCCGTGATGTTCGCCCTGGCGTGGATCTTCCTGCCGGACCTGCCCGAGTACCGCACCGGCCTGATCGTCGTCGGGCTCGCCCGCTGCATCGCCATGGTCATCATCTGGAACGACCTCGCCTGCGGCGACCGCGAGGCCGCGGCCGTCCTGGTCGCGCTGAACTCGGTGTTCCAGGTCCTGGCGTTCGGTCTGCTGGGCTGGTTCTACCTCGACCTGCTGCCGCGCTGGATGAACCTGGGCGACGGCCAGGGCCTGGACGTGTCCGTATGGCACATCGCCCTGAACGTGATCATCTTCCTCGGCATCCCGCTGCTGGCCGGTTTCCTGACCCGCCGCATCGGCGAGCGGAAGCTGGGCCGTGCCGACTACGAACAGAAGTTCCTGCCGAAGATCGGCCCCTGGGCACTGTACGGGCTGCTGTTCACGATCGTCATCCTGTTCGCCCTCCAGGGAAAGACGATCACGTCGCAGCCGCTGGACGTCGCCCGGATCGCGCTGCCGCTGCTGGTGTACTTCGCGGTCATGTTCTTCGGCACGTTCCTGCTCGGCAAGGGCCTGGGCCTGGCCTACGACCGCACCGCGACCCTCGCCTTCACGGCTGCGGGCAACAACTTCGAGCTGGCCATCGCGGTCGCCATCGCCACCTTCGGCGTCACCTCCGGCCAGGCGCTGTCCGGCGTCGTCGGCCCGCTCATCGAAGTGCCGGTGCTGATCGGCCTGGTCTACGTCGCGCTCGCCTGGCGCAAGAAGTTCGCCACTGACGCGGTGACGACGGCTCCGTGACGCAGCACACGGATGTGGTGGTGGTCGGCGGCGGCCAGACGGGGCTCGCCGTCGGCTACCACCTGCGCCGACGCGGCCTCGACTTCGTGATCCTGGACGCCGATCCGGCGCCGGGCGGGTCCTGGCAGCACATGTGGGACTCGCTGCACCTGTTCTCCCCGGCACAGCACTCCTCGCTGCCCGGCCGCCTCATGCCCGCCCGGACAGGCGAGACCTACCCGGGCGCCGGGCACGTGGTGGACTACCTGACCGACTACGAGAAGCGCTACGGCCTGCCCGTCCAGCACGGCACCCGCGTGAACGCCGTACGCCGCGACGCAGGCCGTCTCCTGGTCGAAGCGGACTGCGGCACCTGGCGGGCCCGCGCGGTCATCAGCGCCACCGGCACCTGGTCTCGGCCCTTCCTGCCCACCGTGCCGGGCCGGGGCGTCTTCACCGGGCGGCAGCTGCACACGGTGAACTACCGCTCCCCGGCCGACTTCGCGGGCCGGCGCGTCATTGTGGTCGGCGGCGGTAACTCCGGCGCCCAGATCGCCGCCGACCTCGCTCTCGACGGCCGCGCCGAGGTGACGTGGGCGACCCGGCGCCCGGCGCGCTTCCTCCCGGACGACATCGACGGCCGCGCCCTGTTCGACGTCGCCACCGCCCGCCGCCATGCCCTCGACGCCGGCCGCTGTGACACCGGTGGCGTGGCCTCGCTCGGCGACATCGTCGCCGTGCCGCCGGTACGCGCCGCCCGCGACGCCGGACTCCTGACCGCGAAGCCGATGTTCCACCGGCTCACCGCCGACGGTGTCCGGTGGGACGACGGCCGATCCAGCGGCGTGGACGCGGTGATCTGGTGCACTGGGTTCCGCCCGGCGCTGGCCCACCTCGCCCCGCTGGGCCTGCGTGGGCCGCGCGGGCGCATTCCCACCGATGGCACACGCGCTCTGGGCGAGCCCCGGCTGCACCTGCTCGGCTACGGCGACTGGACCGGCCCGGCCTCGGCCACCCTCATCGGTGTCGGCCGCCCGGCCCGCGACGTCGCCCAGCAGATCCGTGACCTCTTGCACTGAAGCACCGAGAAGAGAGAACCTGGCGCGATGAGGGCTGGTTGGCGCCTCTGATGAGCATTTGTGACCGAACAGCCTTCATCCGTCCTGTGGCGCTTCGTTGAAGACGGCGACCCTAACCGCCTCACGCTCGTCGTCGACACGCCCCAGGGAACACATCTGCGTCGTGTCCCGCCCGCCCTGCCCCCTGCCCTCTCACGTCGATCACGGAACCGGCGCGGAAGCGGCAGTCCACACGGCCGCAGCCACCTGGGGCATGCCCGACTTCGTCTTCCAGCAGGAAGCCCACGCGGCCAGGGGATCGGGCCGGCGGGAGCTGGGCGACCGGCTGCTCCTCGCTGGTGGTCGCGGCGCGGTCGTGCAAGTCAAGGCCCGCACCATCGAACCCAAGCCAGACGATCAGGAAGCGGGCTGGATACAGAAGGCGGCGGCCAAGGCGATGAGCCAGGCCAGAGGAACCGTCCGCCAACTGCGCATGATGCCCGCGGACATGGTCAACGGACGCGGCCGGACACTGAGCGTCGACGGCAACGCCTAGGAGTGGATCGCGGTGTTCCTGCTGGACCACCCGCGGGTCCCGGAGAACACCGTGGCCACCTGGGAGCCGGTCGACATGCCCGCCATCGCGCTGACACGCCGCGACTGGGACTTCCTGTTTGACCAGTTGCGGTCCACCACCGCCGTGCTCGACCACCTCTTCCGCGCCGCTGCCGACCCCGCCATACCGCTCGGCCAGGAGCCGGTACGGTACTACGAGTTCGCCGCCGCAGACGCCGCCGAACCGCCATCCGACATCAGCACCGATCTGGTGGGGCCGGGCGGCACCTGTTCTCCGCGCCGCAGCTGCCACAGGCCCCAGCCGGCACCGACGGCACCAACGTCCACCTCCTGATCCGCATCATGCTGGAGGACATAGCCCTCAGCCCGCCCAGCGGGACACTGAACGAAGCCAACCGCTTCACGGTCCTCTCCGACCTCGACCGGCTGCCCGTATCAGCCCGCGCAGAGTGGGGCCGCCTGCTGCTGGACATGCTGAGCGACGTGCCGCAGGTACCGGATGAGCACTGCAAGTGGCGCTTTCGGCGCATGCTCGACGAAGACGGCACCCGCCGGCTCGTCGTGGGCGCCGCCACCCGCTTTGCCCCTGTCATCCAGGCCAACTTCACCGCCTACGTGCAGCTGCGGCACCACGAAGTGACCTCGCGCCCCGGTAGAACGGAAGACTCCTCCACCCTGGGAGTGCTGCTCACCCCTCGCCGCGACGGAAAGCGCCCGTGGGACACCAGCACGGTGCGAGTCCACGGCGACCTCGAACCGTCCGAGGAGGAATTGCGGGTCTACAGCGAGGGGTGGAACCGCCCTCCCGAAGAGGGCATGGTCAGCGTGGCCGACTGAATGTCAGCCGCAACTGTCGTCATGTCGCCGTTCAGACGATCGCGCTGCTGCGACGTTCGACCAGAACCACGTCGCGCCAGCGGCCGTGGTGGCGTCCGATCCGCTCGCGGGTGCCGATGACCCGGAAGCCGGCGTGCGGCCACCCAGCCCAGCACCGCCCCTGCCTCGTCGAGGGCGGCGAAGCGGTGCTCGGGCAGCTTCGCGGCGTCGAATGCTTCCCACGACGGTGGGCTGGTTTCGAAGGTGGCGTTGCCCTCGTCGACGCCCGCCCGGTAGACGGCCAGCGCCTGCTCGGCGTACTCCGCCGTCAGCGGCACGACCACCGCGCTCAACGCTCCGCCCGCCACTGGTCTCTCCCTGTCCCGTGGATCGTCAGGCCGCGGTGGGCAGAGTCAGCAGCTTGCCCATCGCGGCAAGGACCGAGGGCTCGACCCGGTAGTAGACCCAGGTGCCGCGCCGCTCGGAGGTGAGCAGCCCGGCCTCCTTCAGCTTCTTCAGGTGGTGGGAGACGGTGGGCTGGGAGACGCCGACGTCGGAGATGTCGCACACGCATGCCTCGCCGCCCTCGTGCGAGGCCACGGCGGAGAACAGCCGAAGGCGGACCGGATCGCCCAGTGCCTTGAACATCCGCGCGGCCGTCTCGGCCTCCTCCGCGGTCATCGGGCGTTCGGCCAGCGGCGGGCAGCACGGCGCCACACTCCGACCGTCGGCGGGTTCCAGCAGCGGCAGCACCTTCGTGTTCGACATGCGTCTATGTTGACACATGTCGAACCAATGTGGGCAGGGTTGTCACCGCCGCGCGAGATGGGCGGCCAGACGCCGGGCGAGGCGGTCCGCGTCCCGGCCCACGCCGCGCAGTGAGTTCGACGACAGGCTGCGCTGCCACTCCAGCCCGACGAACGCCAGCCCCGGCACCCCGGTGGCGAGGCCCTCGCGGTGCCGGGGATTCCCCTCGGCGTCCAGGGCGCCGTCGAGGCCGGTGAGGTAGGGCAGGCCGGGGCGGTAGCCGGTGGCGAGGATGATCGCGTCGACCTCCTCCCGGCTCCCGTCCGGCCAGAGGAGTTTGGCGCCGTCGGCTCCGGTGAACAGCGGGCGCCGATCGGGCCGCCCGGCGGCCAGGGCGGCCCGGTAGCGGCCGTCGTCGAGGACCGGCTGCGCCGGCGGGCGCGCAAGGAACCGGCCCAGGGGCGCGGTGTCCAGGCGGGTGTGCTTCGTCCAGAAGTGCAGGTCGCGGCCGAGGATGCGCAGCGAACTTCACCGACCCCCGGGTCGCGAGCGTGCCCCGTGCGGTCTCGGAGAGCTCGGCGGCGATCTGCACCGCGGAGTTCCCGGCCCCGACCACGACCGCCCCGCGGTCGGCGAAGGGGGCCGGGTTGCGGTAGTCGGCGGCGTGCAGCACCTGGCCGGTGAACTCCTCCAGGCCCGGCAGCGCGGGGCGGTGCGGGCGCCCGAACGTCCCGGACGCCGCCATGACCGCCCGTGCGGACAGCCGGACGCCGCCGTCCAGGGCCACCTCGAAGGCACCGCCGGTGCGACGGACCGCGCTGACGCGGCAGCCGGTGCGGATCTCGGCGCCCCGGCGGCCGGCGTAGGCGGTGAGGTAGGCGACGACCTTGTCGCGGTGCGGGAAGCGGTTGCGGTCGGCGCCGGGAAACGGCATCCCGGGCAGGGAGCTGTACCGGGCGGGCGAGAACAGCGTGAGGCTGTCGTAGTAGTGCGGCCACGACCCGGCCGCCTCCAGTACCACCGGCCGCAGCCCGCGGCGCAGCAGGGCGTGGGCGGTGGCGAGTCCGGACTGGCCGCCGCCGATCACGACGACGTCGATGTGCTCCATCAGCAGACCCCCATACGATTTTGATGAATGTCTATGTTGACACTCATCAATACAGGCGCCATGCTGGGCCGCGCAAGCCATCGACAGATGTCGAAACACGCAAGGAGTCGCCGTGAACGCGCCCGCCACCACCGAGCTGCCCGTCGTCGTGATCGGGGCCGGCCCCGCCGGCCTGGCCGCCGCCGCCCACCTCATCGACCAGGGCATCGAGCCCCTGGTCCTGGAAGCCGGCCAAACAGCTGGTGCCGCGGTGCGCGAGTGGTCGCACGTGCGGCTGTTCTCCACCTGGGGCGAGGTCGTCGACCCCGCCGCCGAAAAGCTCCTGGCCCCCACCGGCTGGACCCGGCCCGACCCGGCCACCTACCCCTCCGGCGGCGACTGGGCCGAGTCCTACCTGCAGCCGCTCGCCGACATCCTCGGCGACCGCGTCCGCACCGGCGCCACCGTCACCGGCGTCTCCCGCACCGGCCGGGACCGCATCGTGGACGCCGACCGCGAGCAGCAGCCGTTCGTCGTGCACATCACCCACACCGACGGCCGCGAAGAGCGCGTCTTCGCCCGCGCCGTCATCGACGCCTCCGGCACCTGGGCCACCCCCGGCCCGGCCGGCGGCAGCGGACTTCCGGCCCTCGGCGAGCGCGCGGCCGCCGACCGCGTCACCTACCGCGTCCCCGACCTCAAGGACCCGGCCGTCCGCGCCCGGTACGCCGGCAAGCGCACCGCCGTGATCGGCTCCGGCGCCTCCGCATTCACCGCCCTCGCCCACCTCGCCGACCTCGCCGAGTCCGACGACGGCGCCGGCACGAAGGGCGTGTGGATCCTGCGCCGCGGCATCTCCGGCTCCACCTTCGGCGGCGGTGAAGCCGACCAGCTCCCCGCCCGCGGCGCCCTGGGCCTGGCGGCGAAGGCCGCCGTCGACGACGGCCACGCCGACGCGGTCACCGGCTTCCGCACCGAGGCCATCGAGCGCGACACCCACGGCCGGCTGATCCTGGCCGGTGAGGACGGACGCCGCCTGGACCCGGTCGACGAGGCCATCGTCCTGACCGGCTTCCGCCCCGACCTGTCCTTCCTTTCCGAGCTGCGCCTGGGCCTCGACGAGCGCCTCCAGGCACCCACCGCGCTGGCTCCACTGATCGACCCCAACCAGCACTCCTGCGGCACCGTCCACCCGCACGGCCACCGCGAACTCTCCCACCCCGAGCAGGACGTGTACCTGGTCGGCATGAAGTCCTACGGCCGCGCCCCGACCTTCCTCGCCATGACCGGCTACGAGCAGGTCCGCTCCGTCGCCGCGGCTATCGCCGACGACCTCGAGTCCGCCGACCGCGTGGAACTGACCCTGCCCGAGACCGGAGTCTGCGGCGGCGCCGGCCTGTTCGACGCCCCCGACGCTGCTGAGGCCGACGCCGGTGGCTGCTGCGCGCCCGCGCCGCAGCTTGTCCAGCTCGGCGCACCCGCCGCGGTCGGGACGGCGGCCGAGGAGGCTCCGGCAGGCGGCTGCTGCGGCTCGTGACCGACCTGGGCACCCCCGCGGGGGGGGGGGGGGGGGGCCGCCCGGGGCCGCGGCGCCCCCCCCCCCCCCCGCCCCCCCCCCCCCCGCCCCCCCAGGACCTCC
>NZ_JBSFFY010000105.1:0-13057 GCF_053596315.1 Streptomyces sp. NPDC001732 | reverse complement strand
TCCGCATACTGGATGTATTCGGACGTTCCGACAACGCAGCGAGGTGCTGTAGCTGTCGTCGCGCGCCCGCCGGGGATTACGGGACAGCCCTTAGCGTCGAGCCGTGACCAGCCACTACCGCATCAGTCCTGAAGACCGTACGCCCCTGCACTACCGCCATGTCGATGTGTTTGCCGGCAAGGCGTTCACCGGCAACTCCCTTGCCGTCTTTCCCGACGACCCCGGCCTCTCCGCCGCACAGATGCTCACGATCACCCAGGAACTCCGGTACTTCGAGACGATCTTCCTGCGCGGCAATGATGAGAGCCAGGACGTCACCGCCCGGGTATTCGACCCCTTCGAGGAACTCGACCCGTGTTGTCGCTGGTCATCGATGCACCTTCCATGGCCGGGAGTTGCACCGAACGTTTTACAGTCCCCCGCCTGGCTGTGGCCCGTCTTGCCGATCACTCCCGCTGCTTCTGGTGCGTACGGCCGTCGTAGCAGCCGGTGCCGGGCAACGACTGATATCCGCGGCGGCTCTCTGCGCCTGACCCGCCTGCGGGGGAGGCCCGCACTCCCCTCTGACCTGGGCCATTACCTCAGGAGTAATCGACCCCTGCCCCGGTGGCGGGGAATGTTGGTCCCGCACGAGCGGCAATGGGTCGCATTGGACGGGAACGAGACGAGGTACGGAATGTTCGCGGGTCGGCGTGGTGTGGTGGGAGTCGTGGTGGCGGCGGTTGCCGTGGGGGTGACGACCTCAGCGGCGGCGCTGCCGGGCGGTGAGGGGGCCGCTGCCCAGGGCGACTGCCCGGAGGTGCGCACCAAGGTCGAGCGGCTGGAGGGCCGGATCACTCCGAACGCCTGCGCGTTCATGCAGCGCCAGATCGCCTTCGGTGAGCTGCCGACCGGCGCCCCGCCGTCCCTCGGGGACCTGAGCCACCCCCGAGTGAAGGCCTATCTTGACATCTTCGACGAGGAAGCCACTCTCTGGGAGGCGGGCAGCGCCCCGCAGCGCGGCCACACAGTGATCGGCACCTCCATCACCGGCTCCCTGCGGCTGGTCCCCGACCTGCGCTACCGGGGCACAGACGTGGTGGCCGACGGCGGCGTCATGATGTTCGGCCAGTGGAACGAGGTCACGCTGAAAGGCCACAAGGTGGCCTACCCGCAGATCGCGCGCAATGTCCTGGGGGACGACGGCAAGACCCTCCAGGCCCGCCGCTACTACGACCGCTACGCCCTGTTCCGGGACACGGTCCCGGAGCTGGCGCCCGAGGGCCTGTTCGACGGGATCGCGGACTCCGGCCCGGCTCCCTCCCGGGGCCCGGCGCCCGAGCGCTTGCGGGCTGCGGAGCTCCCGGACCGCCTGGCGGCATGGAACGGGGAGGACATCGACGCCCTGCTCGCCCGGATGGGCAACGCACGGCTGTCGGGGCCGGGGCTGGACGCTCCACTAGCGACGGAGTCCGGCAAGCGGGCCTATCTCCAGCAGTTCTTCGGCACGGCAGACGTCCGCTTCAAGGCCGGCCAGGTCACCTTCGGCAGGACCACGACCTACGTGGAGTGGCACGGCACGGTCTCCGGACCGAAGGGCAAGGGCATCCCGTTCGGGATCGTGGAGCGCTTCGGCCCGGCCAACGAGTGGGAGTTGTACTTCGACACCCTTCCGCTGGTCGCCGACCGGGCGGAGATCGACGCGCTTTTCCAGAAGCTGGCCCAGCCTTACTGATCGTTTCAGAATGAGGTTCGGAGTCGTCTCAAACAAATGATGCTGCAGGCGAGTTGAAGCGGTCCGAGGTGGGGGCCGACGCGTATCTCGTAGCGGGTCCGCAGGCGTTTGAACTGGGTGACGTCGTGACGGTTTCCGCGCAGGGATCGGCACAGGCTGAGGCTGCCGATCGTGCTGAGGAGCCCCGGGCCCTCGAGGTCCAGCACCCGGGCCGTCCCTCTCCCGATGCGTGGCCGTCGAGGGAGGTGATGAAGTCGACGAGAAGCTCCGACATGGCGGTGTCCTTTCCTGGGGTGTCACGAGCTTGGGCCGGCCGGGAGCCACAAACTCATCGGCCGCGCTGTGGAGTAACGAGAAAACGGCCCGCCAACCATCACGTTCAGTCACGATCAACCAGCGCTCTACGGCGCTGTCTTCCCGAGCTCGAAATCAAACATGCATATCATTTAGTGACCGTTTCGGAATGCGATCGGTTTGGTGGGGTGGGCTCAAAGTTGTCCCGCAACACTCTGCGATGGCGTTGGATGTCTGAGATGCAGCCGTGGGTCGAAACGCACTTGCCACTCGACCGCCTGCGGGATGTCGTGCCTGAAGCTTCCCCGTGATCTTGGACACTCGATGTCTATGCTGCGAGGTCGTGTTGGTGCCGTTGCCGGGTCTCGGCCGGGGCGAGGTAGCCGAAGATCTTGTGTTTGCGCAGGCGGCGGTTGCAGAGCGTCTCGATGAAGTCGAAGACCTCAGCGCGGGCGGTGGCCCGGTCGGGCCGGACGCGGGTGCCGATCTCTTCTTTGAGCAGGGCCCAGAAACTCTCCGCGGCGGCATTGTCGAAGCAGGATCCGGTGCGTCCGCAGCTTTGCCGGAGCCCCAACTTGCCTATTTCACACCGGAATTGACTACTCGTTTATTCGCTGCCGCGATCCGAATGCGCTATACAGCCGGGCCGGAGCCGGCCCCGGCCTGTGGCCATCTTCAACGCATCGACGACAAGGTCGGCGCGGTGGTGGTCGGCCATCGAGTAGCCGACGACCTCGCGGGTGGCCAGGTCTGGAAGGTCCTGACGGAAGTCACTGAGGTTTTCTCAACGGTGATCACTTCCAGATTCCGTTGAGGACGAGGGCGGCACGGGCGATGTCGCCGATCCGGCTGGGGCTGAGCGTGACGTACTGGAGGATGCGCCATCGCTGCTTGAGCTCGGCGGCGGTGCGCTCGCCCAGGGCGCGGACATGCCGCAGCAGGGTGTTGAACATCCGGGTGTCGACGTGAAGTGCCTGTTCGGACTTGCCCTTTGGGCGGCGGACTGGGATACGGATGCCGATGCCCGCGCCGATGTAGCCCTTGTCAGCGAGGGTCGGCAGGCCGTCGGCCGCCGCCTTGTAGAGCGCGGGCAGGGCGTGGATGCGAGCCGCGGTGATGTCGGGGGTGGAGCCGGGTTCGACGTCGGAGACCCACAACGGGGTACCGTCCGGGGCGGACAGGAACTGGATGTTGCCGCCGAACGCCTTGTGCTTCTGGCTGAACCGCCGGTCGTTGCCATTCTCGCGGACGCCGGCGAGGCGGTCCGATTCGATCAGCGTGCCGTCCAGGATCACGTGCGTCATTCCCTCGCGCCGGCACCGGCTCAGGACCTCGCGCAGGTCCGGGGCCTGGTCGGCGAGGACGTCGATGCCCTCGTGCAGGTAGCGGTAACCGGTGGCCTGGGAGACGCCGGCGTCGCGGGCTATGCAGTGCACGCACCCGCGTTCGCGGAACCAGCGGAGCACCAGCACCGCCTGGCGGAACGGGCCGAGCGCCCGGGATCCCTTCGGAGTGCGGATCCGGCGGCGGTGGGCCGCCAGCAGACGGGCGAGGAACTCGACGACGTGGCGCGGGACGTCGAGCGTGGCAACATAGTTGGCCAACGTGAAGCCTCTGGTTGCTACGGACATGATCTTGGCAGACCTGTCCTACCAGGGGCTTCACGCCTGTCCGTGCCCAGGGCCCGCGACGTTGTCAACCGCCCCCACGGGACCTGCATCACGAAGCTGGCTGTCGCGCTGGTGCGAACGTAGGCCGACCCCGTCACTCACGTCCCTTGCCCAGCTCTACCTTCCCTGACCCGGCGCGGCTTCTCCCGCCCTGCCGTGTCGCCAGACGCGTCAGGCCCCGGGGAGCGGGTTTCCTCGCTGCCGATGCCAGCACAGAGCAGGTGCCACAGCGGCAAGCACGAAGGAGACACCCGCGGTGATCACGTGCGGTTCCGTCCGCCCTTGAGTGAGCATGTACAACCCGCTTGCCGAGCCGCCGACAACGAGGCCCAGCGCGGGCGGCCAGCGGTCAGCGACAAATCCCATGATCATCACGATGCAGGTCGGTATCGCCGCGAGAATGAGCACCCAGCCGTGCCACTCGTAGCCATCCGCGGCAACGCAGCCACCCCGAGGTCCGCGCTTGCAGCCACCTTCGATCAGCCCGGCGATACCCCAACTCACAGCCAGCATGACGACGAGGCCGAGAGGGATCCACCACCATCTCGACCAGCTCCCCTCCACGTCGAACGAGCTCTCGGATGAACTCACGATCGCCTTTCCCTTCCCCCTGCATCTCACCGAGGCATGATCATAGGCCGATGGGGGCAGAGCGCCCGTGGCGGCAAACCTTCCCCGGAGGGCATGGAACACGGCCTGCCCGGCCCGTCGTGGCTTCGTAGAGATCATTTCCACTGAGAAAACCTCACTGATGATGTGCCTTCCGGCTTGGGTGCTCGTTGGGCTGTTCGTGGGGAGTGGGGAGTCGCGTCCGTGGATCGTCTCGGATGAACTGTGGTCGTTGATCGAGCCGTTGTTACCTGAGCCGGGGCCGGAACTGGTGGCCGGTCGGCCGGGAGTGCCTGATCGCCAGGCGCTGTGCGGGATCCTGTTTGTGCTGCATACCGGGATCCAGTGGGAGTACCTGCCGCAGGAGCCGGGCTCCGGTTCGGGCATGACGTGCCGGCGCCGACTTGCTGCGTGGAATGGGGCCGGCGTCCGGGACCGGCTCCCCGTCGTGCTGCCGGCGAAGCCGCGTGCGGCGAAACGGCTCGACTGGTCGCGGGCGGTGATCGATTCTTCCCCCGTGCGGGCCGCCCGGCGAGGCCCGAAAGGGGTCCCGGCCCGGTCGGCCGTGCGCGGCCGGGCGGCAGGCACCACACCCTCGTCGACGGTCAGGGCATCCCACTCGCCGTGTCTCTGACCGGCGGAAATCGCAGCGATGTCACTCAGCTGATGCCCCTCCTGGCGAAGATTCCCTCCGTCCCGGGACTCGTCGGACGACCACGTCGACGGCCCGACATCCTCCTCGGCGACCGCGGCCACGACCACGGCCACGGCCACGACGAGTACCGCCGCCTGGTCCGGGCGCAGGGCATCAAACCGGTCATCGCCCGCCGCGGAGCACCGCACGGCTCCGGCCTCGGTGTTCACCGCTGGGTTGTCGAGCGCACGATCGCCTGGTTCCACGGTTTCCGACGCCTTCGCGTCCGCCGGGAAAGACGCGACGACATCCACGGAGCCTTCCTCGGACTTGCCCCCTGCCTCATCACCCACCGACACGTCCAACGCCTTTGTTAGGACCTCTAATGCTCCAGCCGGAGCGGTCGGACTGCAGTCCGGCAATGATCCGGTGGTGGTTGGTGGTGGTTGGTGGTGGTCCGGCGGTGGTTTTCCGCTCCGGCGGGGCCCTTCCCGCTCGTAGGGAGGGCCCGTGGGAAGGGCCTTGCCGTCAGTCCGGTCGACGTGGCTGCGGCCCGCCCCCGGGCTGCTGCGCCGCTCGCCCGCGGCCCCGGCCTCGCCCCGGGCGCAGGAGGCGATCACCTCACCGTGCCATGCCGTGCCCGGACGCGAACTGCTGGACCGCGCCCGCACCGGTCGCCCGGCCCGCTTTCCTCAAGCCCGGGTCCTCTTGAATACTTCCGTTACCTCTCTTCGTGGCCAGGCAACACCGAAGCAACAGGAGGACCCCCCACCCATGACCGAGATCAATCGGCGTCGCTTCCTTCAAATCGCCGGAACCACCGCAGGGTTCGCCACCCTCTCCAGCTCCGTCAACCGCGCCGCCGCCATCCCCGCGGCGCGCCGCAGCGGAACCGTCCAGGACGTCGAGCACATCGTCGTCCTCATGCAGGAAAACCGCTCCTTCGACCACTATTTCGGGTCGATGAAAGGCGTCCGGGGCTTCGGGGACCCCCGTCCGGTGACGCTCCCCAGTGGCAAACCGGTATGGCACCAGGCAGGCGGCGGCAAGGAGACCCTGCCGTACCACCCCGACGCCGACAACCTGGGCATGCAGTTCATCGCGGGCCTCGACCACGACTGGGCCGGCGGCCACAGCGCGTTCAACAACGGCAAGTACGACAACTGGATCCCGGCCAAAGGCACCGGCACCATGGCGTATCTGACGCGGGACGACATCCCGTTCCACTACGCCCTCGCCGACAGGTTCACGATCTGCGACGGCTACCACTGCTCGTTCATCGGCGCGACCGACCCGAACCGTTATTACATGCTCTCCGGCCACGTCGGCAACGACGGCACCGGCGGCGGCCCGGTCCTCGGCAACCAGGAGGCGGGCTACGGCTGGACGACGTACGCCGAGCGTCTGGAGAGGGCGGGCGTCTCCTGGAAGGTGTACCAGGACATCGGCGACGGCCTCGACGCGGCCGGCGGCTGGGGCTGGATCAACGACGCGTACCGCGGCAACTACGGCGACAACTCCCTGCTGTACTTCGACAACTACCGCAACGCCGAGCCCGGCGACCCCCTGTACGAAAAAGCCCGCACCGGCACGAACGCCAAGGCAGGAGACGGGTACTTCGACATCCTCAGGGCCGACGTCAAGGCCGGTAAACTGCCGCAGATCTCCTGGATAGCCGCCCCCGAAGCGTTCTCCGAGCACCCCAACTGGCCTGCGAACTACGGTGCCTGGTACATCTCGCAGGTCCTCGAAGCGCTCACCTCGAACCCCGACGTGTGGAGCAGGACCGCCCTGTTCATCACGTACGACGAGAACGACGGCTACTTCGACCACGTCGTGCCGCCCTACCCGCCGGCCTCCGCGAGCCAGGGCCTGTCCACCGTCGACACCGCGCTCGACCACTACAAGGGCGGTATCGGATATGCCGCGGGCCCCTACGGTCTCGGGCAGCGCGTCCCGATGATCGTCGTCTCGCCGTGGTCCACCGGCGGGTACGTCTGCTCGGAGATCTTCGACCACACCTCGATCCTGCGCTTCATGGAGAAGCGGTTCGGGGTGCGGGAGCCCAACATCTCGCCGTGGCGGCGTGCCATCTGCGGCGACCTGACGTCCGCCTTCGACTTCTCCCTCGAGGTCACGGACCCGGCGGACCTGCCGGGCACCGCGGGCTACGTCCCGCCGGATCGTGACCGCCACAGCAGCTACGTGCCGCGACCGCCCGCGCAGGGTGCCCTGCCCCGGCAGGAGGCCGGGGCGCGGCCGAGCCGTCCGCTCCCGTACGCCCCCTACGTCGACGGGGCCGCGGACCTCTCGACCGGCAAGTACAGGCTGACGTTCAGCGCGGGGGACCGGACGGGTGCCGCCTTCCAGGTGCGCTCGCTGAAGCGCACCGACGGTCCGTGGACGTACACGGCGGCGGCCGGAAAACCGGTCTCCGACAGCTGGAACTCGGTTTATTCAGGCGGAAGTTACGATCTCACGGTCCATGGCCCGAACGGCTTCCTGCGTGTCTTCAAGGGCAACAACAAGGTCGCCGAGCCGGAGGTGACGGCACGCCACGACGCCGACACCGGCGGCCTGGGGCTCACCCTGACCAACCCGTCGGCCGCCGACGCGCGTCTCACCGTGTCCAACGCTTACGGCGGCGGGTCCCGGACCTTCACGGTCCCCGCCGGTGCCACCGTCGAGCAGAGTGTCGACCTGGGCGCCACCAGGCGCTGGTACGACCTGACGGTCGTGGTCGAGGGCGACACCGGATACCTACGGCGCCTGGCCGGGCACGTCGAGAACGGGCAGACCGGAACGAGCGACCCGGGCATCGCGACCGTGTGAGACCCGCACCCACCGTCCGGGCGCCCCCGTCGCGAGGGCTCTGCGGGCGGTGGGGTCATGCGGCGAGTGCGGCGGGCTCGTGCAGGTGGGTGGCCGCCGTTCGCCATGCGGTGGTCACCGCGGTGCGGGCCCGTGCCGTCCGGGCGGCGCAGGTTCCGGTCAGTTCCAGTGGTGCGCCCACGTGCACGTGGAGATCCGGCCGGCGCAGAGGGGCTGTGATCAGGCCGGCGAGTTGTTTGGCGGGGTTGCCCGAGGTGATCCGGCGGGCGCCGGCCTGGCCCACGGGTATGACGGGGGCGCCGGTACGCTCGGCGAGCCGGGCCAGGCCGCTGCGGAAGGTGCCGGGGGCCGCTTCCGCGGCGTCCTTGCGGTGGGGCAGGCCCCCCTCGGCGTAGATGAGCACCAGGCGTCCCCGCTCCAAGGCTTCTGCCGCGGCGTCCAGCGCGGCCGCGGCGCGCCGGTCTCCGCGGAAGACGGGGATGTGTCCTTCACGGGCGAGCGCGCGGCCGAGCAGCGGGACGCGCCACAGCCCTGCGGCCGCCATGATGACCGGTTCGGCGCCGAGGCGGCGCAGGGCGGCGACCACGATCGCGGGATCGGCCAAGGAGGTGTGGTTCGCGGCGACGATGCTGCCGGGCGCGAGTTCGGCGCCGGGGTCGGTGGTCACCGACAGGTGGCCGAAGGCGGGCACCAGGATGTCGGCGATGCGGCTGAGCATGGACGGTCTCCCCGTGTCGACAATGTCGATCTTCATCGTCGAGGCAGTGGCCGACCGGGGCGTGAGTAGTCGTACTCATTTTCTTGGCAGGGCCCTCAGTTCGATGGTCCGGTCCGGGCCCCTGGGCCTTCCTCCCGCGGGCGCGCTCCGGCTTCCGGCCCCCGGGAAGCGGCTTTCGCGCTCCACAGCACTGCCGCACCGCGTCGGGCGAGGCTGTACATGACGAGGAGGTGGAAGGGCTTGATCGCGGTGAAGTAGGCCCGTCCGGCGTGCCCGTGGTACCGCACGACCGTGGTGGTGACGCCCTCCCAGCCGTGCGGGCCGGGGCGGACCAGGAAGGTCGACCGGTAGCTGAGGTGCTTGTCGTCCTTGCCCGCCACGACCAACTCCTCCTGGACGCGGTACAGATGGAGCGGACCGACCCTGCGCCCCTCCTCGATCCGGGTCTCCTCGCTCCGGGTCTTATCGCGCTGGGCGGCGCCTTCGAGGCCGAAGGGCTTCACCAGCGCGTCCCGCAGTCTCAGGAGGCGGGTCGGCAGTGCGGGAGGCGTGCTCAGCATCGCTCGGACGAAGTCGCGCGCGCTCGTGCCCTGCGGGACGTCGATGGCCACGGCGTCGACGTGGTCGCAACCGCCGAGCGTGACGACGGTGTCCGCCGGATCGGGCTCGACTCGGCGGCTGCGGGGAGCGACTCGGCGGCCGTTCACCCGGTTTCCCCCTTTCACCGGGTTTTCCCCTTCCGGTCCTCCTGGGCGCGGGCGCCGTCGGGGTGGGTACGGTCCTCGACCTCTGCCACCGCGTCGAGGAGCAGCCCGGGGGCCAGTCGCCGGTGGACGGCGGACAGCGGGGGCCACACCTTGCGGCCCAGGGGCCTGTCGTAGCGCAGGAAGGTGCCCAGCGAAACCTGCCCGCCGTCCGCCTGTACGACGAGGTTGCCGGTCAGGAACCAGGAAGCGGTCTCGAGCCGGATCCAGTCCTTTCCGCGTCCGGTGATGCGCCAGCCGGCCACGGTGTCCGGCGATCTCCCGCGGCTGAGCCGAAGCCCCAACAAACCGCGCCAGATCACTCGTTGGGCGAGGCCGGGGACATCGCCGAACATCGCCCGAGCCCACTGTTCCGGTGTCGCCGAGGCATTCGCCGCGAGGGTGAAGCGATCGGCGTAGTCGACGGCCGACAACGAGCTGAGGGCACGGAAGGGCGCGGGGAGGTCGTGCGCCCCCACGGTGACGTCGAACGCGCCGGTGCCGCGCGCGTCCGGGCCGGCGCCACATGTGGCCGGGCCGATGTCGCACGTATCCGCACCGACGTCGTGCGCGTCCGGGCCGGTGCGGCCGTGCCGCTGCCACGCGCATTCCGTCCGCCGGATGAAGGCGGGCAGGACGACGAGGCGACGGAGCGGTGCGATGGCGGCCATGTACGCCCGCCCCATCGGACCGTTGGGTTTCACGAGGACCGCCATGCGGAGCTCGTACCGGTCGTCGCCGGTCGGCACCCATCCCAGGTGCATGACGGTGTGGACGGTCTTGTTCGCCAGTTCGAGGGCGCATTCGTCGGCGAGCTCGTACACGGGGGTGAACGGCCCGAACCCCTCGGTGGCACCGGGCGGGACCTGGCGGAGTTCGCCGGGCAGGCGGTCCCGCAGGGAGCGGACCCGGGCTCCGACACCCGTCCCGGGCCCGTCCCACCCGAGCAGCGCGCCGAGCTTCCAGCGCACCGCGAACAGGATCCGGAAGAGCAAGGGATCCGCCGCGGGGTCACGGGGCGCCCGCATCGCGGCAAGCACCGCGGGAAAGTCGTCCGGTCCGGCACCGGGCGTGCGGAACGCCCACAGGTCCTCGACGCGGAAGTCGTCCGTGATCTCGTGAATCCGCCACGGGCGGCGGCCGTGCGCGCCGTCGGGGAGTCTTCTGGCCATGGCCTTTCCCCTTACCTGGACAGGGTGGGGAACGTTCGGCGGGGCTTGCGTTCGCGCTCGACGAAGCCGACTGACATGTCACGTCTCCGTTCATGTATACGGTAGCGTATACATGAACGGTAGCCCGAATATACGGCGCCGTATACCTGGCGAAGAGGTGAGGTGAGGCACATCGTGGGCGCGACGCGTACGCCACGTGACAGGTGGATCGAAGAGGGCCTGGCGGTGCTGGCCGCCTCCGGACCGGACGCGGTCCGGGTCGAAGTGCTGGCGAAGCGGCTCGGCGTCACCAAGGGCGGCTTCTACGGACACTTCGCCGACCGCGACGCGCTGCTGGAGGCGATGCTGGACGCCTGGGAGCGGGAGAGCACCGACGAAGTGATCGACCGCGTCGAGCGCGAGGGCGGGGACCCGAAGACCAAGATCCACCGCGCGGGCATGCTGACCTTCTCCGACGACCGTCTGCTGCCCATCGATCTCGCGATCCGCGCCTGGGCCCGGCACGACGAGGCGGTCGCCGAACGCCTGCGCCGCGTGGACAACCAGCGCATGGCCCTGTTGCGCGAGATGATTGGCACCTTCTGCTCCGACGCCGACGAGGTCGAGGCCCGCAGCCTGCTCGCCTTCTGCACGGCGATCGGCGGGCACTTCCTCGCCGCCGACCACGGCGACCGCACCCGGGCCCAAGTGCTCGCCCACGCCGCCGGCCTGGTGCTCCAGCGCCCCCGGGGAGACGCCTCTCCCTGAGTGCTTGGTTGTGAACCGGTCACGCAATGACAGACGTCCTGGACCGTCGGGCGAGTGGGCGGGTCATGAGGATGATCATTGACCACTTGACCATGACTTCGTGAGGTGCGGGCAGTCGCTCGTAGTCGCGGACGCACCGGCGTCTGCGGCAGATCCACGCCAGGGTCCGCTCGACGACCCAGCGGCGGGGCAGCACCCCGAAGCCGGTCATGGCGTCGGTGCGTCTGACGATCTCGACGGTGAGCGCGAGTCGCTCCTTCGCCCAGGTCACGAGCCTGCCCGCCCGCGTAGCCGCCGTCCGCCCGCACGTGCTGGATGCGGTGGTGAGTCTGCCGCAGCCGGGCCAGGAGCGGGCGGCCCCGTCGCGGTCCTGCAAGCTCGCGGCGGCAACCAGGACGATCAGCAGCAGGGCGCGGGGGTCCACCGCGATGTGCCGCTTGGTGCCGTTCACCTTCTTGCCCGCGGCCCAGCCCCGGCCGGCCGCGCCGACCGTCTCGGCGGCCTGCAGCGACTGGGAGTCGATGATCGCCACGCTCGGCTCGGCATCCCGCCCGTCGCGTTCGCGCAGTCGGTCGCGGAGTGGGTTGTGCAGGTCGTCGAGGAACTGCCCGCGCTCCCAGCGGACGAAGAGGGCGTACACCGTACGATGCGGCGGAAAATCCGCAGGCAGGGCCCGCCACTTGCATCCGTTGTCCACGACGTACCGGATGGCGTCGACGATCCCGCGGCGGCAGTGCTTCTCCGGGCGGCCGCCCCTGCCCCAGCGCCAGGCCACGAGCGGAAGCAGCGGTTCGGTGAGTGTCCACTCGTCCTCATTCATGTCCGACGGGTACCGCTGCTGGCGGCGTCGGGTGATGGCGCCCTGGCCGAACCGGCAGGCCACGCAACAACCTGCTTCCTCCGAAGCAGAGTTGGCATCCGATGCTCAGGCAGGGCAGAACGACGTGCAGGGCTCCTGGCGGCGCGGCCGGATTCGACAACCTCTGCATCCACCGGGAGCCTCGCCGCGTTGCCGCAGCCGGCCCGGCGGCATCCTCAGGCGTCCGGAAGCCGTTCCGACAGCTCTTCGGCGAAACGTGTCCGATAGACGCCGTAGACGATGGCCTCGGGGGACTGATAACCCCTGTGCCCCGGGCCCGTGACAACCCCGTCCCAGGGAGCCGCCCCGGCGGGGAGCAGTGGCGTACGGCCGAGATACGCCTGCGCGACCTCTTCCAGGCTGAGTTTCCCTGCCGTCACCAGCTGCCAGAGCCCGCGGCCCTGCCCGACCACCCACATGCACAGATCCTCGGT
The DNA here is from genome assembly GCF_053596315.1 of Streptomyces sp. NPDC001732. NCBI lineage: Bacteria > Bacillati > Actinomycetota > Actinomycetes > Kitasatosporales > Streptomycetaceae > Streptomyces > Streptomyces sp. NPDC001732. The sequence goes on along the minus strand of NZ_JBSFFY010000105.1, from coordinate 631 downwards.
GCTGTCCTCGGACCAGATGTCTCCGTCCACGCTCACGCCTTCCGAGAAGTCGACCAGCGTCTCTGCCGCATCCAGATAGGCGAGCGCGAAGTCCTCGAGAACTTCCCGGCGCTGCGACCCCAGCCACGACTCCAGGGCAGACAGACGCGGTCGTGTCGTCTCCAGGACTTCCCAGAACCAATCAGGAACATGATCCGATTCCACTCCGGCTCCCGTCTCGACGGCCGCGCATCCGCCCGACCGTACAGCGGGCCGGAGCCGGCGGACACTCCCAGGATTCATCGTCTGCCGGACAGCGCGCCGACCGCCCACCCGGTCACCGGTTTGCAGTCAGACTCTGAGAACTGTCCCGCCTCGGCCGCGTACCGACGTCGGCGGGCGTCCTTCACACGTTCGGCACCCAACTCCCGTGGAAGCCGAGCGGTACCCGCCCCGGCAGGTGGACACGGGCCAGGGGGCGACCGGTGAAGTCCTGCGCGGAGAGGATCACCAGGTCGCTCGCGCCGCGGTCGGGGTCGTGCACATAGGACAGGAGGTAGTACTCCAGTCAGATTTCGTGTCCTGAGCTGACTCTTTTCAGGTAGTGGCATCGTTGGGCGATGGCTTGGTGGCGTCTGCGCCAGTGGGACCA
>NZ_JBSFFY010000104.1:0-13223 GCF_053596315.1 Streptomyces sp. NPDC001732 | reverse complement strand
GATGATGATCTTGCGGCCGGTCAGGCCGGCGTCGCCCATCGGGCCACCGATCTCGAAACGACCGGTCGGGTTCACCAGCAGGCGGTAGCCCTCGGACTCCAACTTGATTCCGCTGTCGGAGAGTTCGGACAGCACGTGCTCGACGACATGGTGTCGGACGTCCGGGGTCAGCAGGTTCTCGAGGTCGATGTCGCTGGCGTGCTGCGAGGAGACGACGACGGTGTCGAGCCGGGCGGGGCGGCTGCCCACGTACTCGATGGTGACCTGGGTCTTGCCGTCGGGGCGCAGGTACGGGATGGTCCCGTTCTTGCGGACCTCGGAGAGCCGGCGCGAGAGCCGGTGCGCGAGGTGGATCGGGAGCGGCATCAGGGACGGGGTCTCGTTCGTGGCGTAGCCGAACATCAGGCCCTGGTCGCCGGCGCCCTGCTTGTCGAGCTCGTCCCCCTCCTCACCTTCGGCGGAGCCCTCGACGCGCTGCTCGTAGGCGGTGTCGACGCCCTGCGCGATGTCCGGGGACTGCGCGCCGATGGACACCGAGACACCGCAGGAGGCGCCGTCGAAGCCCTTGCTGGAGGAGTCGTAGCCGATTTCGAGGACCTTGTTGCGCACGAGGCTCGGAATGTCGGCGTAGGCCTTGGTGGTGACCTCACCCGCGACGTGCACCTGGCCGGTGGTGATCAGGGTCTCGACGGCGACCCGGGAGGTCGGGTCCTCGCGGAGCAGTGCGTCGAGAATGGTGTCGCTGATCTGGTCGGCGATCTTGTCGGGGTGGCCCTCGGTGACGGACTCCGAGGTGAACAGTCGGCGGGACATGGCTCTCCAGAGGTGTGAGGTCCGTTGAACGGTCGGTCGTCGGCGTGACCGGACGACCCGATGGCCGTCCGGTGGCCGTCCTGCTGGTTCGTCATTTGGCGCGCTCGTCATCCGGCGCGTTCGGCGGCGGATTCGAGCAGTCGGGCGAGGTCGGCGGCGGAGGTCGCGGTGCCGGTGAGCACGATCAGCGGCGGCCGGCCACCGTTCACCGCGATGAGCCGGGTGATCCCGTACGCGGTGACTCCGCAGCCGGTGAAGCCGCCGAGCACGAGGGGGCCGCCCGCGTCGATCAGCGGACGCAGCGCGTCGTACCCGGCCTGTGCGTCGTCCGGCGGGGAGCCCAGCAGTACGAGGGCCTCGGGGCCCCGGTAGGAGCGGGCGAGCAGGTCGTGACGGAAGCGCGGGGTGCTGTGTGCCGGGACGAGGCAGACGGTGCCGGCGCCGGGCTTCCGGGGCGGTCGCAGGGTGATGATCGCGGATGTCCCACCGGTTTCGGTTTCGGCTCCGCCGTACGCACCATTCTCCGCACCGGCCCAAGTGTCGTTGTCGGCAGAGACCGTTCCCACGCCCGCGTCCGCACCCGTACCCACGTCCATGTCCGTTTCCGCCTCGGAAAGGAGCTCCAGCACTTCGGCGACGGTGGTGAACTCGCCTGCTGTCCGTGGGAGTTCATCCAGCAGATAACCGGCCTGCGCCAGGACGCCGCCGATACCGGCAAGTTGGGCACGGTCGTAGGTGACGGTCACGACGAGCCCGCCCGCGTCGTCGTGGTGGGCGGCGAGTGTGAGGGGGAAGGCCGTGCGGGCGCCGAGCGGCTCCGGGGGGTCCACCCGGATTCCCCGGGCGGCGAGTTCAGGGAGGAGGCCGTCCGTACTCCGGGGGCGGCCGTCGAAGGCGACGAGGCTGCCGGCCGGACCGGGCGGCCGGTCCGGGGCCTCGGTCCAGCCACGGATACGGCCTGCCGAAACCCACTCGTACGCCGCCATGTCCAGCGCCCGGTCGCGCAGCAGGGCGAGCAGTTCGGGCATGCTCGATCGCGGATCGACGACGACGGACAACGGCAGCGGGTTGCGCAGGGAGCCCGGCAGGCGTTCCACCGCGTCGAACGGGATTCCGCGCCCGGACACGGTCACGCTGAAGCGGACCGGCCTCGGGTCGGCGGACCCGGTGGCCCGGTACAGCAGCAGCGCCCACACCGCCTGGAGCGCGCCGCTCTCGGTGCTGCCCCAGCCGGCCGCCCAGGCGCCGAGCCGCGCCGTCTGGGCGGCGGTCAGGCGCAGCCGGGTGCGCCCTGTGCCAGTGCCGGTCCCGGTCCCATGACGAGCGGGAGCAGGGGCGAGAGCACCGGTGTCGGGGAGCCGGGAGTGCACGGTGTCGGGGAGCGGGGAGTGCGCGGCGTCGGGCGAGGGAGCGGCGCCCGTCCAGAACTCCCGGGCGGGGCCGGTGTCCTGGCGGGCGAGCCACTGCGTGTAGTCGCCCATGTCGGGGCGGCGTTCACCGCCGGGCAGGACGCCGTCGGCCAGGTAGGCGCGGTAGAACTCCCGCAGCAGCAGGTGTGCGCTCCAGTCGTCGAGCAGCGCGTGGTGGTAGGTGAGCAGCACCCGGGTGGGCGGGGCGGTGACCGATACGACGGGGCCGCCGCCCAGCACGGTCACGCGCAGTGGTCCGGGGCGGCGCGGGTCGAGGCCGCGTCGCCGGTCGTACTCGACCACCGACGCCCAGTCCTCGGTGCTGTGCGGCAGCCGTACCACTTCGACCCGGACCCGGTCGTGCACCACGATCCGTGGTTCGGGGCCGTCGTCGAAGGCGGAGCGCAGCACGCTCTCCCGGTCGAAGAGGGACTGCCAGGCGGCGGTGAAGCGTTCCGGGTCGAGCGGGCCGTGCCAGTCCCAGGCGAGCTGCTCGACATGGCGCCCGGTGCCCGGGTGGGCGTCGGCGTCTGCGAGCAGTTCGAGCTGGAGCGGGCTCGCCGCGACCGTGCGCACGCGGCGACCTGTCAGGGGCGGGTCCGTGAGCAGGTCGGCCAGCAGTCCGGCCGGGAATTCGCCGGGGGCGTCCATGGTGAGTCTCAGTGTGTGCAGGCCGGGGCCGTGGGGCCGGAGCCGGTGCTGCCAGGCCGGGCCGTCCGGTCGGCGGGCGGCGATCCGGTCCAGCGCGGCTTCCAGGCGCCGGGTGTCCAGGGGGCCGCGGAGTTCCAGGAACGGCGGAGCGTCATAGGGGGGTTCTCCGGGGTCGACGACAACGGTCATCGGTCCGTCCGGAGAGACCTGCGACATCCGTGAGAAATGGCTGGCGGTCATGATGTGTTCGGGGCGCGCACCCCCTCCCTCCCCTCTCTACGAGCACGGAACGAGTATGCGAGGCCCGCCCATACGGACCTGATACGGCGCTGACACGGCGGTGGGCCGGGTTCTCCGGCCGTCCGCACGGTGTTCGGTGAAGCGGACTCAAGTCTTCGGTGGTGCGGTTTCGGTGTGCGGTGGTGCGGGTCGACCAATCAGGGGGGCGGGCAGTCCGTGGAACGGGCAGTCCATAGGTCGAGCGGTCAGTGGGGCGGGCAGTCCATAGGTCGAGCGGTCAGTGGGTCGGGCAGTCAGTGAGTCGGGCGGTCAGTGGGTCGGGCTGAGTGGTCGGCGCAGTCCGGCCTCGAACGCGTAGACCACCGCCTGGACCCGGTTGCGCAGGCGCAACTTGCCGAGCAGGTTCTGCACATGTGTCTTGACCGTGTGCTCGGAGAGCGTCAGCGAACCGGCGATCTCCGTGTTGGTCAGGCCGTGGGCGAGCAGGCCCAGCACCTGCCGTTCGCGGTCGGTGAGCTGTTCGGGGCCGACGTCGGAGATGACCGGGGCGGCGGGGCCCGTCTCGGGGGCGGCCGGGGGCGCCGGTACGTCGGACTGTGCCGCGACGGTGTACCCGGCGGCGGTCAGCACGACGGCGGAGGCGAGCTGGGCGGCGGTCACGGTCCCGGGCAGCCTGCTGTGCGCCGGTCCGGGGCCCGTTTCCGGTTCGGGCCCGCCGATGGTGAGCAGCCGGCAGTCCGTCGGAAGCGTCCCGGGGTCCGAGGCGCCGTGCGCGAGGACGACGTCCGGCCGGGTGGCGGCGATGTCGTCGGGACCGGTCGGCCCCGGCGCCCCGGCGCCCACGACCTGGATGGCGGGCCGGCCGTCGAGCAGTGCCCTGATGCCGCCGCGGGCCAGGGCGTCGATGCCCAGCACGTACACCCGTACCGTTGTGGTCGCTCCGGCCGCCTGCGGCGCGGCGGGCGGTGCACCGCCGGGCAGTACGCGCAGGGTGGCGCGACGGGCCGCGAGCGCCGAGAGGTCCCGTTCTCCCACGGCCAGCCTCCTCGTTCTCCGTATCAGCAACCGTTCTCCGGCACGCTAGCCGGGTGTGGGAGCGGGGCGGGTTTTCTCCAGTCGCTCTGGACGGATCCGCGAACGGCCCTGTGGAGCCGACGCGGACCGGGAAGCCCTCGGCAGGCCCGTCCTGTCGGCCGGAATCGAGAGCTCCGGGAACACGCCTCCACAGCGTCAGGCGTCAAAGGGCCGGGGCACAGGCCCTCGCGGCGTCAAGGGGTCCGGGAACAGCCCTTCGCGGCGTCAGTCGGGGTCGAGGAGTCCCGCGACGGCCCCCATGAACCCTTCGTCGAGCATGGTGCGGGCCGCCGTGTCGCGCGAGGTGTCCAGGCCGGAGTCGTGGCAGGCCACACTGATCAGATAGCGGCCCAGCGCACGACGGGTCGTGAACGCCCATTCGCCGCGCGCGGCCGGCGTGCCGTCGGGGGCGAGCAGCCCGCCCTCGCCGACGCCGAAGCCGAACTCGGTGAAGCCGAGCCGCAGTCCCTGGCCGAGTGCCTTGGTGTACGCCTCCTTCAGGGTCCACAGCCGCAGCAGCTCCGCCGTCTGTTCCGACTCGGGCAGTTCGGCGAGGGCCGCGCGCTCGGCGGGGGTGCAGACGTGGCTCTGGAGGAGTTCGAACGACATGTGGCGGTCGGCGGGTTCGGCGTCGACCCCGATCCGGCCGCTGCGGCTGATGCCGACGGCGATCAGGTCGTCGGTGTGGGTGAGGCTCACGTCGATCTGGTCGAGGCCCCGCAGATAGGGCCGTCCGCCGATCTTGTACGCGAGGTCGAGTTCGGCGGGTCCGGTGCCCAGTGCGGCGGCGGCCGTGAATTTGGTGGCCAGCCGGGAGGCGACGAAGCGGTAGCGGATCGTGGGGTCGGTGGTACGCCGGTAGCGCTGCCAGTCCCGGCCGAGCAACGGGCGCAGCGAGGGGTCGGCGAGGGCCCCGGTGAACCACTCCCCCCAGGTGGTGTGCACCACGGCGTTGCCGCGCAGGTCCATTCCCTCGCGCACCAGGTCCCACGGTCCGTCGGGGCCACTGACGTGGATCGGCTCGGTGATGCGCTCCGCGTCGGACGTCCCCGGCCCGGTGGTGTGTTCCGTACCGAAGGACATCGGCCCGGTGGGGTGTTCCGTACTGCCGGGGGCCGTCGGTTCGGGGGCGCGTCGTGTTCCGGCCGGTGCCGGGGGCAGCGGCCCTTCGATGTCCGTCACGGCGCCCGCGCCCGGTCTCCCTGTCGTCGTCATCGGCTCTGTCCGCGTCAACGGTCGTTCCTTCCCTGCTCGTCGGTGCCTGCCTGTTCACTGGGCCAGGGCGATGGCGTCCAGGTCGCAGCTGCGGCCCGTCCGGTACCGGTGGACCAGTTCGTCCAGGACCTGCGCCAGGCAGCCGTCGGGCAGGTCGGGCACGGGCATGCCGAGGCGTTCGCCGAGACGGGACAGGGCGAGCACGGCCCAGGCCGGGTCGGCGAGGAACGGGTCCCGGCCGTCCTGGCCCTCCCACACGCCGAGCACCGCGGCGGCGGCGACGACCATGCTGTAGCGGTCGCTGAGCACGCAGACGGCGGGGTCGGCGAGCGCCGTGGTGCCGTACGCGGGGAGCCTGCGGCATTCCTCGCGCAGCGCTCGCAGTTCGTTGACGAAGCCTTCGGCCAGTTCGGCGAGTGCGGCGATCTGGCCGCCGATTCCGCGGGACGCGGCGAGGCGGTCGGCGGAGCCGACGAGGGAGGCGGCCATGAAGTCGCCGCCGCCCGCGATGCCCAGCGCCCGGTAGTCCAGGGCAGGTAACTCGGCTCCCTGGCGGAACAGTTCGGGTGGTGGTTCCTCCTCCGCGAACCAGGAGCGTTCGGCGAGGCCGCGCAGCTGCGGGACGATGACGGCCTGGCAGGAGGCGGTTCCGGCGTGGCCGAGTCCGGCGACCGGCAGGTCCCGTACGAGCTTGTCGAGTGCGCCGTACTCCGGGTTGTCGTGCTCGTAGCCGCGGGCGCCGATGACGGTGGCGAGTTCCTCCAGGTTCTCGCGCAGCAGATCGGGCACCACGTATTTGACGGCGGCGGCGAAGACATGGGCCCGGTCGGGCAGCAGGCTCAGTGCACGCAGGACGACAGTGGCCATGCTGTCGCAGGCCAGCAGGTCGGCGAAGACTCCGGTCAGCGGCTTGTGCCAACGGCGTGCGACCGTACTGCGTCCGGTGGTCGCGGCCCGTACGGCGGAGTGCAGGACGGTGTCCGCGGCTGCGGTGACGACGCCGCAGATGAGGCTGCGGTTGACCTGGAAGGCGCGCAGGGCGAGGGGGACGCCGTCTCCCGCACCGCCGACGCGGGTGTCGTCGGGGACGGTGTGCCCGGCGAACTCCAGCCCGGAGAAGAGTGCCCCGCGCATGCCGGAGGTGGGCACGCGCGGCAGGTGCCGTACGGAGATGCCCTCGTGCCGGCCGCGGTCCAGGAGCAGCACCGAGTGGCTGTGCGGTCCGCGGGCCGGGTCGGTGCGGGCGTAGACGACCTGGGCGTCGGCCCTGGCGGCGTTGATGATCACGTCCTTGCGGCCGTCCAGCCGGTATCCGCCGGAGGTGGCGCGGGCGGTGAACTCGTGCCGCAGGATCGCGTTGGAGTGGGCCAGTTCGTGGTGGAGGATCGTGGCCCGGCCGCCGCCGAGCAGCAGGTCGGCGACGCGGCGCCGCTGTTCCGGGGTGCCGGCCGCCCAGACGGCGCCGACGGCGAACAGCGAGGTGATGCCGAAGCCGAAACCGAGGGCGACGTCGCGGCGGAAAACGGGGCGCAGGACGCGTGCGAGCAGGTCGGCCCGGGTGAGCCTGCCGCCGTATTCGACGGGTACGAACTCGGCGCCCAGTCCCGTACCGGCGAGCAGCTCCTCCGTGTCGGCGGGCGGGGTGTGCCGGGCGTCGGCGGCGAACAGTGCGCGCAGCCCGTGCGGGTTGGTGGGGTCGTAGGGGTCGCCGAGCAGCGTCTCCAGCCGGGTCGCGCGCGTGCACGCGTCGTCCTCCCACCGGCTGCGACCGGCGTCCGTGGTTGCGAGGGTCTCGGCAGTGATGGTCATGGCAGCGGGTGTCAGCTCCGTCGTCGCAGGATGCGCGCCAGGTATCGCGCCCGTACGCATGACCCTGACGGCGGCGGCTCGCGCCGCGCTGGAGCGAAACTCGATACATCGTCCACGGTTCTTCGAACGGCCGCCGAACCGCCCGGAACCGGATTTCTTTCATTTCTCGAACCGAGCCCGAGCAGAATTCGAGCGGAATTCGAGCAAAATTCTAGGGGAATTTGAGCGGGGCCCGGGTCCGCGATGGCAGCCAAAAAAGACCGCCGCCACCCCTGCGGGACGGCGGCGGTCTTTCATTCGCCCGGCTTCACCCGGTCTTACGGCGGAAGTACCGCTTCTTCCCGGCAGGTCCGCTCATGTTCTTGACCTTCAGCCGTCCCTCCTCGTGGGCCTGCTTGGCCTTCGTCGCATTGCTCTTCCTTTCGAGCGCCTCACGGAATTTCTGCCGGGGGTCGTTCTCCTCGACATCGATGAGCGGCTTGTCGGTCATGCGAACCTCCTGGACGCAATTGACAGCTCGGCCAGCCTGACACAGGTAATCAGGTCGGGCCAGATTTACTTTCGGTCAGAGAGAATTTGATTCTTCCTATACCGGGTCCGGTACGAGACGCTCGGCCGTTCCGCTGTGCTCGTCGGATGCCGTTCCGCTGTGCTCGTCGGATTCGGCCACGGCGTCGCTCTCCTCCGCGGCGTCGCCCTTCTCCGCGGTGTTGCTGCCCGGAAGGAAGGAACTGAGCACGGTGGTCAGTACGAAAACGCCCACGTTGAACCAGAGCACCGAAGACGTCACGGAGCTGAAGTGTCCGGGGCCTGCACTCGCACCGGCCCCGCCTTCCACTGCCCCGAAGTAGAGGGCGCCGAGGATCGCCACACCCGCGGCCGTGCTGAACTGGATGGCGGCGTTGAGCACCCCCGAGCCGGCGCCCGCGTCCTGAGGGGGCACGTCGCCGAGGACCACGGCGGTCAGCACGGGCGTGGTCAGCCCCATGCCGCAGCCCATGACCAGCTCGGCACCGGTCAGTTGCAGCCAGGACAGCTCTCCGCTCCCGGCCGACCAGACCGCGAGCAGGGTCCACAGCGCACCGCAGGCCATCAGGAGGGACCCGACGCGTACGCACAGCCTGCCCCGGCCGGTGCCGAACTTCCAGGCGATCTGGAAAGTGGCGGTGATGCCGACCGGCCATGCCGCGGTCACCAGGGCGGTCTTCACGATCGACCAGCCGAGACCGGTCTGCAGGTGATACGTGAGGACGAGGAAGAACGACGCGACACCGCTGAAGACCAGCAACGTCACCGTCAGGCCCACCACGGTGGAGCGGTGTTTGAAGAGCGTCGGCGGGATCAGCGCGGAGCCGTCGCGCCGGTGCCGGCGGCGCTGCTGCGCGACGAACAGGCCGAGCACCACGACCGCAATGCCCATGAACACGAACATCCAGCCGGGCCAGCCCTGTTCGCGTCCCTGGATCAGGGGATAGAGGATTCCCAGGGAGGCGGTCGTCAGCAGCACCACACCGACGATGTCGAGTCGCAGCGCCTCGTCCGAACGGGACTCGGGCATGCTGCGGGCGGACAGCACCAGGGCGATCACCCCGAGCGGCACGTTGAGCAGGAAGATCGCACGCCAGCCGAGGCCCAGGATGTCGAGTTCGGTCAGCATCCCGCCGAGGAGCGGTCCCCCGACACTGCCCAGACTCAGGGCGGCCCCCAGCACGGCGAACGCCCGCGCCCACTCGTCCCGGTGGAACATCGTGACGATGACGGAGACCGCTTGCGGAACCATCAGGGCCGCCATGAACCCCTGCGCGAACCGTCCCGCCACCAGCACTTCGGGCAGCACCGCGGTGCCGCACACGACGGACGCCAGGGTGAAGCCGGCCACTCCGAACATGAACAGCCGTTTGCGTCCGTAGATGTCTCCCAGCCGACCGCCCGTGATCAGGAACAGGGCGTAGGCCAGTGCGTAGCCGGCCAGCGTCCACTGGGCCGCGGTGAAACCGGCCCCCAGGTCCCGTTGGATGGTGGGGAGGACGACGGTGACGGCGTTCGCGTCCAGGTTGTCGAGGAACGAGGCCAGGGTGACCACGGCCAGGGCGATCCACCGGTGCGGCGACGGTGCGCGCTCCCCGGAGTCCCCGACCGGGCCGGAGACGTCCTCCGGCCGGTCCGGGGTTTCCGAGGGCTGCGACGAGCGCGATTCAGAAGTGTTCGTTTTCATCCCAGGCTTTCCTCACATCGCTTTTCCGAGCACGGCATCGAGTGCCCGGTCCATGTCGTCGTCCGACAGTTCGCTCGCGACCTGCAGCGCTTCCGCGGCCGTGCGCGCCCCGCCGGAGGAGTCGGCCTGCGGCTGTGCGAGCTCCAGCAGTTGCGCCAGCAGCCCGCTCTGCAGCAGCTGCTCGGGGGTCACCCGCCCGAGCGCCCACTCGGCCGCCTTCGCCGGATCCTGCGGCGGTCCGGCTTCCCCGGACGTCGTACCGAGGTCCAGGCGTACGTACAGGAACTCGGCGATGGCCCGCGAGGTCGGATAGTCGAACGCCAGCGTGCTCGGCAGGGCCACCTCGGCGTACGCGGAGAGCCGGTTGCGCAGTTCCACCGCCATCAGCGAGTCCCAGCCGAAGTCCCGCAGCGACTTGTCCGCGGGGACCGCGTCCGCGCCCTGCAGGCCGAGCACACCGGACACCTCCTGCCGGACCGTGCGCAACAGTGCGGCGACCTGGTCCTCCGCGGACAGCCCGACCAGCCGTTCGCGCAACGATTCGGTCCGTACGACGGCCTCCTGGGCCCGCCGCAGCCGCGGCCGCACCAACGCCCCGAAGAGCGGGGCGACTTCGTCGCCGGAGCCGTGCTGCAGACCGGCCACGTCGAGCTTGATCGGTACCAGCCGGGTCTCCGGGCGTCCCAGCGCGACGTCCAGCAGCCGCATTCCCTCCTCCGCGGACAGGGCCTGCGAACCCCGCCTGCGCAGCCGGGCGAGTTCCGCCTCGCCCAGGCGGGCGGTCATGCCGACGCCCGCCTGCTCCCAGAGCCCCCAGGCCAGGCTCACCGCGGAGAGCCCGAGCTTGCGCCGGTGCGCCGCGAGCGTGTCGAGGAACACGTTGGCCGCCGCGTAGTTGCTCTGTCCCGGCGCTCCGAGCGTGCCGGCCGCCGAGGAGAAGAGCACGAACGCGGAGAGTTCCAGCCCGGCCGTGAGCTCGTGCAGATGCAGCGCGCCCGAGACCTTGGGGGCGAGCACCCGCGTGAACCGTTCCGCGCTCTGGTTGCGCACGACACCGTCGTCGAGCACGGCAGCCAGGTGGAAGACCCCGGTCAGCGGGTGCTCCGTACCGATCTCGGCCAGGACGCGCGCGACCTCCGCCCGCTTCGAAACGTCGCAGGCGAGCACCCGGACGCTTTCGGCACCCGCCTCGGTCAGCTCCGCCACGATCTCCTCGGTGCTCGGCGCGTCGGGACCGCGGCGGGAGGTCAGGACCAGGTGCCGGGCACCGTGCTCCGCGACCAGGCGCCGGGCGACCAGCCGGCCGAGTTCGCCGGTGCCCCCGGTCAGCAGGACCGTGCCCGCGTCGTCCAGGGCCTGCGGCACCGTGAGAACCAGCTTGCCCGTCGTACGGCCCTGGGCCATGATCCGGAAGGCGCTGGGGGCCTCCCGCACGTCGAACGCCGAGTACTGGAGCGGTGTGACGGCCCCCTGTTCCAGGAGGGCGACGAGTTCGCACAGCATTTCCTGAATGCGATCGGCGCCGCTGTCGACCAGGTCGAACGCGCGGTAACGGACTCCGGGGTGCGCCGCGGCGACCTCGTCGGCGTCCCGCACGTCCGTCTTGCCCATTTCCAGGAACTGACCGCCCCTGGGCAGCAGCCGCAGGGATGCGTCGACGAACTCCCCGGTGAGGGCGTTGAGCACCACGTCGACGCCCGCGCCGTCCGTGGCCGCCAGCCACTTGTCCTCGAACTCGGTGTTCCGCGAGGACGCGATGCGGTCGTCGGTCAGGCCGAGCTGCCGGAGCGTCTCCCACTTGCCGGTGCTCGCCGTGCCGTAGACCTCGCAGCCGGCGTGGCGGGCGAGCTGCATGGCGGCCTGCCCCACACCTCCGGCCGCCGCGTGGACGAGCACCTTGTCGCCCGGGTTCAGCGTCCCGAGGTCCGTGAAGGCGTAGTGCGCGGTGAGGTAGGCCAGCGGGACGGTCGCCGCCTCGACGAAGGTGAGCGAGTCCGGGATGCGGACCATCCAGCGGGCGTCCACGCGGACCTCGGAACCGAAGGTGCCCACCGCCAGGCCCATCACCCGGTCGCCCACGCGCAGGTGGCCGACCCCGGGCCCGGTCTCCAGGACGACACCCGCGCATTCCAGGCCCAGCTTCGGGGCGTGGACCATGTCGAGTGCGTTGAGCACGTCCCGGAAGTTCATCCCGGCGGCCCGGACGCCCACCCGGACCTCGCCGTCGGCCAGCGGTTCGCTCCGGTCGACGGGCCGGAAGAAGAACGTGTCCAGCCTGCCCTTCTCCTGGATGTCCAGGTGCCAGGGCTGCTCCCCCGTCTCCGGGACGAGCGCGTCCGGCGAGCCGGTCTTCTGCACCCGCACCAGGCGGGGGGCCAGCACGCCTTCCCCTCGGACCACCAGTTCGGGTTCGGTGTCCGTGGTGAGGACCCGGCGCAGCAGCTCCCCGTCCGGCAGGTCGGCACCGATGTCGACCAGTCGAAGTCCGCGCTCGGGGTGTTCGGCCCGAGCCACCCGGACCAACCCCCACAGCGGCGCGTGGGCCAGGGACCCGATCGTGTCGACCGGTCCGGCCGCGACCGCCTCCCGGGTCACCCAGACGACGTCGATGCCCTCGGAACGCGGATCGTCCAGGAAGGTCTGCAGCCACTCCAGTGCCCTGGTGACCACGGTTCGGGCGCGCAGGTCGACGGCGTCCCCGCCGTCACCGGCCGCGTCCGGCGCGGTCAGGTCGACGACCACCGTACGAGGACGGCCCTCGTCGAACTCGGGAAGGGCGCCGACGGGTGCGACGGCGTCGGTACCCAGCGTCTTCGCGACGATCCCGCCCGGTCCGATCACCAGCAGGCCGTCGGACTCCTCCGAGGACGGCCGGGTCTCCTCGGGGAGGGTCTGCGGCTGGAACTCGACACGGTAGAGGTGCTCGGTGTCGGGGGTGTCGGTGCTCCCGAGCTGTGCGGCGCCGGCGCGCTTGAGCTCAAGGCCCACCGCGCTCGCCACGGGCTCTCCCGCGGCGTCGGAGGCCAGGATCGTCGCGGTCGAATCGCCGGTGAGCTCGATGCGGACCCGGAGTTCCCTGCCGCCGATGGCCGACAGTTCCACCCCGGACCACATGAACGGCAGCAGGACCCCGTCGGTGTCCTCCCCGTCGGCCCCGAGGCCCGTTGCCGCGAAGGCGTGAAGGGCCGCGTCGAGAAGCGCCGGGTGGATCGCGAAACCGTCGGTGTCGGAACGCGCCTCGTCCGGGAGCCGGACGAGACCGTACGCCGTGCTGCCCTTGCGCCACAGCTCGGTGAGGCCCTGGAACGTCGTTCCGTACTGCAGGCCCTGCTCGAACAGCCCCTCGTAGAAGCCGTCGAGGCTCACCCGCTCCGCACCGGCCACCGGCCACTCGCGCAGCTCGGCCGCCGCCGTCTCCTGCACCGCGCCGGGCGACGTGTCGGTCAGCGAACCCGTGGCGTGCTTGGTCCAGGGAGCCGAGTCGGACGAACCACCCGGTCGGCTGTAGATCTCCACCGGCCGGCTGTTCCCACCGGAGGCGGAGCCGACCCGTACCTGGAGACGAAGCTCCTCGTCCGCGGCGAGCACCAGCGGCCGGGACAGCGTCAGTTCGCCGACTCCGGCGGCACCGACGTGGTGCGCGGCGGTGAGGGCCATGTCGAGAAGGCCCGTGCCGGGGACCAGGACGGTCCCGAAGACGGCGTGGTCCTTCAGCCACGGCTGGTCGGTGAGCGAGAGCCGTCCGGTGAACAAGTGGCCTTCGCCGTCGGCGAGTTCGGTCACCGCGCCCAGCCAGG
>NZ_JBSFFY010000103.1:0-13623 GCF_053596315.1 Streptomyces sp. NPDC001732 | reverse complement strand
AGACGGATCGATCTTCTTCTCCATCACCGGCTGAACCGGCCCCGGGCGGCTTCTCCTCGCCGGCCGTGCGGGCCGGCGAGGCAGGAGTTGATCAACCCATGACGCACATAGCCATGCAGCAGCCACCTTCCGCGTGACCGAGCCCGATGCCGCCGCGCGCCGGACCGGAGAGTGGCCGGGCCCGCGCCCAGGCAGGCCGTGCCCAGGCGGCACCGCAGCAGGACGCATCGACGGCCAAGGGGTACTGACGCCCCGTCCAGCGGCCCCTCCCGCTCCGCCTTCACCCGCCGCGCGATCGTGTTTCCCGGAAACGCGGTCGCGCCGGGCCGTCCCCCGTTGCTACAAGGGGGCATGGGAATATGGACCGACGCCTTCATCGCGCCCCCGGAACCGACTCTCCTGCGGCCGGAGGCGTTCGGTCGGCTCGCGGTCGAGCTGGCGCGCGAGCGCGTGGTCCGGACCCCGTGGGCGCTCGTCGCGGGCAGGCTCTGCGTCAACGCGAGCCTCAACTGGGGCAGCGTCAGCGGCCAGGCCCGCTGGGACCGGCCTCCCGTCGGTACGGTGCTGCGGACCGAGGAGTACCCGGGAGAGGTGCCGGATCCGGACGATGATCCCCCGCCCTGGGGCCCTTCGCGCGAGGAGGCCCGGCTGCTCGCCTCCGGCGAGAAGGTGCTCGACCTGCTGCCGGCGCTGCGGTCCGCCCCGTACGGCGCCGAGGACATCGCCGTCGTCTTCGATCACATGGACTTCGGCAACCGGGCGATCACCGACTACTTCCAGTACGAGGACCACCGCACACCGCTGGCCTGCTTCGCCCTGGCGAGCCCGCAGAACCGGCCGCTGTCCACCAACGACTGCGGGGAACCCGGCGGGCCGACGCTTCCGGTGCGAACCTGCGTGGTCCACACTTTCAAGCACGCGCTGGGCCATCTCGGACTGGAGGGCGGCCCGGTACCGGCACTCGCCTCCGTCACCTCCCGCTGGTTCGGACCGGACCAGGTCGGCGGCGAGACCTGGGGCTGACCCCGCCCCCGAGGCCGCGGCATCACGTGAGGCTGAAGAAGAGGGTCTCCTGCGTGTACCCGGCGGCTCTGTGCTTCGCGTACCACCATTCCTCGTGCTCGAAGTCGAGTTTCTCCGTGAGCTCCTGGACGTCGGCCCAGAAGTCCGGGGCCATGTGGGCCAGGACGTCACCGTAGGGGTCTGCGGCGGGTTTGGCCCTGTCCAGCGGCAGGTGGCCGATGGCCGGGTACCCGTCCACCGGGCGCGGTATGCCGGGAAAGCCGTGCGGCAGTCCGCCGAAGAGGTATCCGCCGGGCAGCAGGTCGCCCGGCACACCCAGGCGGCGCAGCTCCTGGTCGACCATGTCGAAGAGTGTGGAGGGATCCGCGTAGGTGCCCAGGGTGTATGGGTCGCAGGCGTTGTGGTCGATGACGATCTGCAGTGCGGGGCTGGGCACGGCGGGTTCGGCGAGAGGTCCGGGGAAACGGGCCGGGAGTAATTCCGAAACCGCGCCCCGGGCCTACTCAGCGACGAGGCAGGCTTCACCCGCCGGCCGCCCAAACGACGCACCTGGGGCCGGCGTGGACACACCCCGGTCGTGACGGTGAGCGGGCGGCGCTCGGGACGCCTGTCGGTGGCCGGACTGACCGCCATGCGGCCCGGCTCCCGCACCGGGCTGTGCCACTGCCTGCGCACCCACCCCGCAGGCAAGGGCAAACGCCGCAGCATGGGCGAGCGCGACTTCATCGCCCTGATCGACGGCGTCCACCACCTGGTCAAGGCACCGATCGTGCTGGTGTGGGACCGCCTGAACACCACGTCTCCCACGCCATGCGCGAGCTGATCGACCAGCGCGACTGGCTGACGGTGTTCCTGCTGCCCGCCTACTCGCCCGACCTCAACCCCGCGGAATGGTTCTGGGCACACGTCAAGCACAGTCTGGCCAACCTCGCCGTCGTCGCCCTCGACCGACTCGAAACCCACGTCCGCAACCGACTCAACCACCTCCAGTACCGGCCCGACACCCTCGACGGCTTCATAGCCGGCACCAGCCTGACCCCCGACACCCCAACATCACCCTGACACGCCGAAGTCAGTAGCGGCGGCGGGCCAGGAGCGTCGTGCCGACAATGACGCATCCGATGGCCAGGATCTTGCTGGCCCCGTAGTAGTGGGACCAGTCGTTGTCAGCCGTGCCTCCGTGCAGGATCAGCCACAAGAGCAGCCCTGTCCCGCTCACAGCGAGGACCACTCCTCCGGTCAGCCTGAGCCCGGCCCACCAGGAAGCGTCTCCGGTGGGCGCGGGTTCGGTGTCCTGGCCCCGCTCGCGGTCACTCACCTTGTGTCCTCTCCTATGACCATGATCTTCTGCAAAGAAGACGTGGCCCACCCCGGAGGGGTTCCGTGTACGCCACCGTGCGCGCTCTGGATACCGCCAGCGTCGACGTGCTGGCCGGCACCGACGTCTCCATGCCCGAGACGTTCTTCGGGGGCCTGACACACGGAGCGAGCCTGCACCACGAATACGGCATGTGAGGAGGCCCTCATGTGCCCCTGGCGTGGTCGAGGGCGTCGGCGAGCTCGTCATGGGTCATGCTGGAACGCCCTTTGATACCGGCCTTGGTGGCCTTCTCGTACAGTTCGGCCTTCGTTAGAGACCGAAGCGATCCGCCCTTCGATGTGCTGGTGGCGCGCTTCTTCGGTGCGGGCTTCTTGCCGCGGGCGGTGTGAGACGTGCTGGCCTTCTCGCCCGTGTCCTTGATGGAGCGGGCCCGCTCGACGCTGGCGCGCAAGGCTTCCACGAGGTCGACGACGCCGGTGGGCTTCGCGGCCGGCTCGGCCTTCTCCACCGTCTCACCGGAGGACTTGGCCTCGACCAGCGCCTTGACCTTCTCCTGGAAGGTGTCGTGGAAGGCATCGGGATCCCAGTCGGTGGTGAGGGCATCGATGAGCTGGTGGGCCATCTTCACCTCGGCCGCGGTCGGCTCCGTCCTGCCCGGCAGGTCGGGGACCTCCTGGTGAGGGTCGCGGATCTCGTCCCTCCAGTGCAGGGCGTGCAGGGTCAGCAGCTCGTCCTCGGCCTTCACAGCGACGAGGTACTCGCGCCCGGGCATCACGAAGGTCGCGATGCCGCCTTGTTCGACTCCGCCAGTGCCCGCTGGAGCAGGGCGTACACCTTGCCGTACTGCTCGCCCGCGGCCCGAGGTAGTACGTCTTGTCGAAGAAGATCGGATCCACCGTGTCGAGATCGACGAACCCGGACACCTCCAGGGCCTTGGACCGCCCCGGCGCGATGTCGTCGAGCGGAGCGGTGGCCCTTGATCAACGCTGCCGGGCTTCGTACCCTCGCTCGATGGGACATGACGACCTTCCGGCCCTTGAACTCGCTTTCCCCGGTCCGGAACGTGACCGTGGTGTGGCGGCGATCCTGAGCGGTCAGAAGACCGCGCTCACGGGTCTCCTGGAGATTTACGAGCACGCCGGGGAGGCAGTGCCGATGACCGGTCAGCGATTCTCGGTGCTTGATTCCGAGGGTCGCCCGGCCGTCACGATCGAGGTCGTCGACGTGCGCGTCGTTCCCATGAAGGAGATCGACGACGACTTCGCGCGAGCCGAGGGACGCGGCTACTCCGACGTGGCCGAGTGGCGGGCAGCCCACGAAGAGTTCTTCCGGAGCGATGGCGTGAACGAGTACCTGGGACGCAGTCCAGTCATTGATGACCACACTCTTGTCGTTGCGGAACGCTTCCGAGTGGTCGAGCCCGACGGCTCGGGTAGTCCGTGAGCCCGGCCCGACTCGATGAGAGTCCGGGATCAACCGGACAGACCCTGTGGGGGCTGGGAACGGCTGCTGGTCAAAGCCACTCGTTGATGGGCTGCGACCAGCACGGTTGCCTCGTAACGGACGGCGAGCTTGTCACATCGCGTGGCGACGGCTCGGTGGCGCTCAAGCCGGTTGATCCCGCATTCCACCGTGTGGCGCTCTTGTGGCCGGCCTTGTCGAACGAATAATTGTCAAGACCTGTGGATGGTCGGGCGACGGTTGTCCCGAAGACGGAGGTCGTGACCGCCGCGATCTGACGGGCTGTGGCTCGTTTTTGGCTGCTGCAGCGGTTGCCCCTGCGGTGATCGAAATTGGATCGTCTGCGGCTCGTGGTCAGTCGTAGGGTGCGGCAATGGACTGGAACGCCTGGCATGGCAAGTACGACGTAGCGGACTCCTGGATGGAACGGAGGCTGCGGACCGTTCAATCGCAGACCCGGGCTGCCCTTGACGATGCCCCGGCCGGACCGCTGAAGGTGATCAGTCTGTGCGCCGGGGACGGTCGCGACCTCCTCCGCGTCCTGTCTGATCATCCGCGCCGCCACGAGGTGCGGGCGCGGCTTGTCGAGTTGGACGCCCGCAACACCGCCGTGGCTTCGGAGACGGCCCGCCTGGCAAAGCTGGACCAGGTCGAGGTAGTGACGGGCGACGCCTCCCTCATCGACCAGTACCGGGACATGACCCCCGCGGACCTCGTTCTCGTCTGCGGTGTCTTCGGAAACATCACCGACAGCGACATCGAGGGCACCATCGGCGCCTGCAACCAGTTGTGCAAGACCGGTGGCAGCGTCATCTGGACTCGCAACCGTGCCGCCCCCGACCGAGTGCCCATGATCTGCGATCGGTTCGACGAGCAGGGTTTCGAGCTGCAGTGGCTGTCCGAACCGGGTGCTGGCTACGGGGTCGGTGTGCACCGGTTTACCGGCACGCCTCGACCTCTGCGCACCAGCACCCGACTGTTTGAGTTCGTGGGCTACGACGTGCTCCGTCAGCGTGAGACCGCACAATCCGGCTGACCTTCGTCATGGCAGCCCCCTCCTGTCTGAGTAATTGCCCTATTCGACCAGCCGCCACAAGATCAGGCAGCGCCCCGCGAACGTTCGACCAGGACGCCACTCTCGAACCGGGCGCCCGTGCGGACCAGGGGCACGAGGTGGGGTGCGGTGATCGCGCGCCAGCGGGTCTGGGCGGACTCGGCGAGCTTGAACACCATCGCCAGGGCCGCGGCCGGGCTGCCGGCGCCGCGGGTGACCTTGGTCCGCAGCTTCACCGTGCTGAAGGTCGACTCGATCGGATTCGTCGTGCGCAGGTGGACCCAGCGCTGGGCCGGGAAGTCGTAGAACGCCAGGAGTTCATCGACGTCGTCGGTGATCTTCTTGACGGCCTTGGGCCACTTCGCGCCGTAGGCGCGCCCGAAGTCCTTCACCGCTTTCTCGGCGTGATCGCGGTCCTCGGCGTTGCAGATCTCCTGCAGCGCCTTCTTCGCGCCGGGCTGGGCCGATTTCGGCAGGGCGTTGACCACGTTCCGGGTTTTGTGAACCCAGCACCTTTGATGTCTGGCCTGCGGAAACACCTCGGCCAGGGCCCGCCACAGCCCCATCGCTCCGTCGCCGACGACGAGCTCGGGATCGCGCATGCCGCGCCGGCGGCAGTCCCGCAGGAGGTCGGCCCAGGACTCGGTCGACTCGCGCAGGCCCTCGGCGAGCGCGATCAGCTCCTTACTGCCGTCGGTGCGCACGCCCATGAGGACCAGGACGCAGGAGCGGGCCTGGCCGAGGCGGACCTTGGGGTGGACGCCGTCGGCCCACACGTACACGTAGTCGGGTCCGGACAGGTCCCGGTCCTGGAAGGCGGCGTGGTCGTCGCTCCACTGCTTGGTCAGCCGGGTCACCGTGGCCGGCGAGAGCCCGGCGGCCGAGCCGAGGAACTGCTCCATCGCGGGCACGAAGTCGCCGGAAGACAGACCGTGCAAGTAGAGCAGAGGCAGGACCTCGCTGATCTTCGGGGACTTCCGGCACCAGGGGGCGAGGATCTTGGACGAGAACCGCTTGCGCTCGCCCGTCTCGCCGTCGACCCGCTTGTCGTTCACCCGCGGTGCCCTCACCGCAATCGGCCCGGCGGCGGTGGTCACCGTCCGCTCGCGGTGGTGGCCGTTGCGGACCACCAGACGGCGACCGGCCTCGTCCCGCTCGCCCGCCAACTCAGCTATGTACTGGTTGACTTCGGCTTCCAGGGCCGCGGCGAGCATCCGACGGGCGCCCTCACGGACGATGTCGTCCATCAGGGAGCCGCTCTGGGTGGTGCCGTCCTCGTTGACTACGCTCAGCACGGGCGTGCCTTCCCGACCCGCGCTGCAACGCGGGCCTACTCGATGACCAGAAGTCGATCACTCGGGAAGGCACGCCCTCCGCGTTCCGCGAGGCCCCCTCCCGAGTCCGATCCACAAGTCTTGAGCATTGCTCGCCGAAAGGAATGGGCCACCAAGATCAGGTTGGTGCGTTCACCGATGGCGTCGACCACGGTGTCGGCGTACTCGGCCAGCCCGGCCGAGTCGTCGTCGCAGGGCAGGTCCACCGCCACCACGTCATGGCCCCGCCCACGCAGCTCAGCCTCCAGCAGGTGCCAGTACCACGGGCCGGCCGGGGCACCCGGATCGCTTCCATCACGGCGGTGAACCGGGTGCAGTCGTTGATGTTGCCGCCCGTCACGACGAAGCCGAGCGGGCGGCCCCTGCCGTCACAGGCCAGGTTGATCTTGCTGGTCAGGCCGCCTCTGGACCGGCCGAGGGCCGGGTCGCGAAGCCCCCTTTTCGGGCCCCGGCCGCATGCTGGTGGGCCCGGACGGCCGTGGAGTCGACCGACACCAGCCACTCGATGTCGCCCGCCGCGTCCGCTTTCGCCTGGGCGGCCCGCAGCATCCGGTCGAACGTGCCGTCCGTCGCCCACCTGCGAAAACGGGTGTGCAGCGTGGCCCACGGCCCGTAACGCTCAGGCACGTCCCGCCAGGCGGTCCCGGTCCGGAACTTCCACACGATTCCGTTCAGGACCCGCCGGTCGTCCAGCCGCTTCCGCCCCCCGCAACGTCTCGGGCAGCAGCGGCCGGACGAACTCCCACTCGGCATCGGACAGTTCATGGCGACGTATCACGACACCATGATCCACCACCGAAGATCATTTGAAGAAACTGCCTAGGGCCACCGCTCCCCCTGCCGCCACAACCCCCGCCACGACCCAGGCCCGCTGCCGAGCGGACACGCCCTGGCATTCCTCCACCACGCCCCCAACCCCTTGGAGTTGAACGCGTTCAAGTTACCGTATGCGCAGTGAGGCTGAGAAGCCGTATCTCACCCGATCTTGGAACGTGAGGATCGAACGGGGCACTGTCACGTTGACTGACCGGTTGGGATGATCTTCTGGTTGGTCATGCTGGGAGGGGTCGTCCGTGGGCAGTACGCCGCCGTCGTACAAGGGGCACCGGTACCCGGTGGAGATCATTACGCACTGTGCGTGGCTGTACTTCCGCTTCCCGCCGCCGTTCCGCGAGGTCGAGGAGCTGATGCTCGAGCGCGGTGTGCTCGTCTCCCACGAGACCGTCCGCCGCTGGTGCGCGAAGTTCGGGCAGGCCTGCGCCAACGGCCTGCGCCGCCGACGTGTGCAGCCGGGCGACAAGGGGCACCTGGACGAGGTCTTCATCACGATCAACGGCGAGCAGAAGTACCTCTGGCGTGCAGTCGACCAGGACGGCAACGTGCTGGACATCCTCGTCCAGAACCGGCGCAACAAGGCCGCGGCCAGGCGCTTCTACCGTCGGCTCCTCAAAGGAATCGGGGCCGTGCCAAGGATGATCGTCACGGACAGGCTCCGTTCCTACGGGGCGGCCCACCGCGAGGTGATGCCCTCCGTCGAGCACCGCTCCCACAAGGGCCTGAACAACCGGGCCGAGAACTCCCACCAGCCAACGAGCCAGCGCGAACGCGCCATGAAAGGCTTCCGCAGCGTCGGCGGAGCTCAGAGATTCCTGTCCGCGTTCAGCGGCATCTCACCCCACTTCCGGCCACACCGGCACCGGATGACCGCCCCCGACCACCGCACCGAGATGACCGTCCGCTTCGCCATCCGGGACCAGGCCACCGGCGTCGCCGGCCAGCCTGCCGCGGCCTGAGCACGGAGCCGGAACCCGGCCCCACCACACCCGACACACCGTCAGAGGCACACGCAGCCAACAACGTGACAATGCCCGCCGTCACACTATGGCGGGTGCACGCCACAGGTCGATGGGAACCGGGCGTACCGCGCGGCCTTCATCGTCCAGGATCCAGCCCATCCGTTTGAAGTTCGCCAGCGTGAGTGACCGGTCGGTCACCGTGATCTCCGGGAACCGTTCCACCAGGTACTCCTCCAAGCGTCGGCTGTCCGGCACCGACCGCACCCAGCCGTTGACCACCAGGTTGTGTGCCGAGGAGATCGAGGCGCACATCCGAACCGACGTCACCCCTGACAGCCCGGAGCCCACGCGCGCCAATGCGGCCGACGGGACGTTCACCCGGTAGGTGACGAAAACCGGGTAGTTGGACCGCGAGTGTGCGATCTCGCACCGCGGCAGCAGCACGCCGGTGCGCAGCAGCCGCGTGGTGCGCCGCCGGGCGGTCGACTCGCTCATCCCCGTGAGCTCCGCCAGCTCCTGATAGCCGAGCCGTCCATCGTGGCCGAGTGCCAGCATCAGCGGGATGTCCTCCGCCGCGGGGGTGGGGTCGGACGCCTGGACCGCCAGGTCGTCGCGACCGTCGCGCATCACCTGCCGCTGGTTGAGGTCAAGGGCCCGCAGGTCCCAGCGAGAGCCCTCCGTGAGCAGTTCGGTGACGATCTGGCTGCGGGTGGCCAGCACCCCCTCCAACCGGCCGATCACCTCGGTGAGCAGCCGGGAGAGCGCCACCAGGTCCGAGACCAGCACGGTGAGCAGAAGGTCCTGCCGCCCCGAGGTGTGCTCCACGCTGGCCACGTGTGGCTGCTCCACCAGCCCGGCCACGACCGAGGACAGCCGCGAGGGCACGCAGTCCACCTCGACGAATGCCACCACATGGTGCCGGGCGACGAAGTCGCCGCCGTACGCGGTCACCCAGGCCAGCCCGGTCTTCCGCAGCCGCTCCCAGCGCCGGGCGGCGGTGACCGGGCTGATGCCCAGTGCCCGGCCGATCAGTGCCCAGGAGGCCCGCGGGGCGGACTGCAGCGCGGTGACGAGCGCAAAGTCCGTCTCGTCCAGGTCGGCGGAAAACTTCATGGACGCCATCTGAACGCCGGTTTGCTGCGAAATCAAGACCTGAATGCCAGAGCCGTCCGATGCTGCTGCGATCCGATCCCGCTCCGCAAGCAACGCGGGCTGGAGCCCTTTCCGGAATCCGGAGCACGAACATGCCCCTTGCGCTGACACTTCTCGCGGTGCCCGTGGTGGCGCTGCTGGCGGCCGTGTGGCTGCCCTTCGTGAACGGTCCCCAGCTATGGCTGGGGTTGCCCTCGCTGTTGGTCTGGTCCGGCGGGTGGGTGCTCGCACTGACCCCCGCGCTGGCCTATGTGGAGCGCTGCCGCCTCAAGGCGGCCGCCGCCCTGACCGGGGAGGAGCTCTGATGTCCGTCACTCTGTTCGTCTGCATCCTGGGCATGGCCGCCATCGGTGCCCTCGGCCTTCTCGGCCGCCGCCGGCCTGCCGCCAGCCTGGAGGAGTGGAGTGTCGGAGGACGCAACTTCGGTGCCTTCACGACCTGGCTGCTGCAGGCCGGCGAGATCTACACCACCTTCACCTTCCTCGGCCTCGCCGGACTCGCCTTCACCTCGGGTGTGGCCGTCACCTACGCGCTGCCCTACCTGCCGCTCGCCTATGTCGGCCTGTACGCCATCGCCCCCGTCATCTGGCGGATGGGACGCGACCGCGGCTATCTCACCCAGGGCGACTTCTTCGCCGACCGCTACGGAAGCCAGCTGTTCGGCGGGCTCACCTCTCTCCTCGGCGTTGTCTTCCTGCTGCCGTATCTGCAGCTGCAGATCACCGGACTCGGCCTGGTCATCGAGCTGGCAACCGGCAACGAGGGCGCCGGCACCCCCGCCATGATCGCGGCTTCGGTGCTGGTGGCCGCCTTTGTGCTGTGGTCCGGTATCCAGGGTGTCGCCAAGGCGGCCTATCTCAAGGACGGTCTGATGGTCGTCGCGCTGCTGGTGCTGCTGGTGATGGTCCCCGCGCACTTCAACGGCGGCATCGGCCACCTCGGCGCCCAACTGCGTGACCACCACTCGGAGCTGCTGAGCGTGCCCGCCGGCGGGGCGCACGGCCAGGTGTGGTTCTTCACCGCTATGCTCACCAGCCTCTTCAGCATCCTCTTCCTGACGATGCCGCAGAGCTGGCCGGCCCTGCTGGCGGCTGGCAGCGAGCGAGCGCTGCGCCAGAACAGCATCTGGATGCCGGTGTACAGCGCCACCCAGGCCATCCCGATGATCGTCGGCTTCACCGCGCTGACCACGCTCAGCGGCGTGGCCTCGCCCGCCGCCAACGGCGTCCTGCTGCAGCTGGCCTCCGGCGCGATGCCCGACTGGCTGCTCGGCGTCATCGCGGTGGCCGCCGCCGCGACCGCCATGGTGCCCGCCGCGGGCATCGTGCTCGGCATGTCCACCCTGGTCGCCCGCAATGTGCTGCGCCCGCGCGGCGCCCGCGCAGGGCTGATGGTCAACCACGGCACGGTCGTCATCGCCATCGCCCTCGCGCTGGTGCTCGCGATCACTCGCCCGGACGCGTTGGCCAACCTGCTGCTGCTCACGTACAGCGGCCTGGGACAGATGGCGCCCGCCCCCGCCGCCGCGCTCACCCGCCGCCCGCTGCTGCGCGCCTGGTCCGCTGGCGCCGGCATCGCCGCCGGCGAGGCGGTACTGATCTGGCTGACCTTCGGCAGCTCCTACCACGGCGCCATCAGCGCCGGGCTGATCTCATTGGCCGTCAATGTCGTGGTCGCAGTCGCCGTGGAGCTGGTGCTGCGGGCCTGCAGCGGTGCGCCCGTGCCCCCGGACGAGCTGTCCGCCCCCTCATCCGTCTCCGCCCCCGCCGCAGTCTGAGGAGCCCGCCATGACAACCCCAACCGCCTTTCCGCAGTCCGTCTCCCCGCTCTCGGCCGCCGCACCGTATCGGGAGGAGAAGGTGCGGATCTTCCACGCCCGCGCGATCACCACGCTCGCCGGACCGCAGACGCAGGCCCTTGCCGTCCTGGCCGGCCGGATCGTTGCCACCGGCAGTCCGGCCGAGCTGTCCGCGGCCTTCCCCGCCGCCGAGCGCATCGACCTCGGTGACGGCCACGTCCTACCCGGCTTCCACGACGCGCACTGCCACCCCTCCGGCCTCGCCGAGGCCAAGCTGGGCCTCCACCTGGGCAGCGGAGACACTTCCGTACCGCCGCGCGAGCGCATCACCGCCGCCGTCGCGGTCACCCCGCCCGGCGGCTGGGTGACCGCCGAGGGCTACGACCCGCGTGCCGACCCCGAGGGCCGACTCGACCGTGCCGCCCTGGACGCCTTGGCCCCGGGCCGCCCGGTGGTGGTCATCCATTTCTCTTACCACATGGCCATCGCCAACTCGCCCGCGCTGGAACTCGCCGGATTCCACGACCACGATCCCGCACCGGCCGGCGGCGACCTGGGCCGGGACGCCACCGGGCGGCTGGACGGCTGGATGTACGAGCGGGCCTGGTTCGACCAGTGGTACCGGGCCGTCGGTGACCTCGAGTTCCTGCCCAGCCACAGCATCGAGGACCTCGTCGAGCCGCTGGGAGAGGTCTGCGCCGAACTGCACGCCACCGGCATCACCTCCTGGTGCGACGCCCTGGTCACCCCCAAGGAACTGCAGCTGTACCAACTCGCGTCCGAGCGCGGGCGGCTCACCGCCCGGGTCGGCATGCTGCTGTGGTACCGGTACCTCGACGAGTTGCGCCGGACCGGGCTGCGCGCTGGCTTCGGCGACGAGTGGGTGCGGGTGGTCGGTGTCAAGCTGATGGCCGACGGTGCGCTGGCGGGCGGTACCTGCCTGTGCAGCAGGCCGTACCGGGCGGAGACCGGCGGTGACAACGGCATCCAGGTGATGGGTGACGAGGAGTTGGCGGCCATGGTGGAGGCGGTGCACGCCGCCGGGCTGCGGGTCGGCGTCCATGCCAACGGTGACCTGGCGGTCGCCAAGGTGCTGGACGCCATCGAGCGGGCCCGCGCCCTGCACCCGCAGAACACGGTCAACCACCGGATCGAGCACTGCAGCCTGGTGGACGACGTCCTGGTCGAACGCATCCGACGCAACAGGGTCACCCCCGTCCCGTTCGGCGCCTTCGTCCACGGACATGGCGCCAAGCTCAGCTGCTACTACGGCGACGAGCGCGCCGAGCGGGCGTGTGCGCACCGCACCCTGCTGGAAGCTGGCATCACGGTCGCGGGATCCTCTGACTACCCGGCCGGGCCGCTCAACCCGTTGCTCGCCGTCCAGACCATGGTCACCCGGCGCACCGCCGAAGGCCGGGTACTCGGCGCCGACCAGCGGCTGACGGTCGCCCAGGCACTCGAGGTGTACACGGCCGGATCCGCGTACGCCACAGGCGAGTCCCACCTCAAGGGCCGCCTGGCGCCGGGGATGCTCGCCGACTTCGTGGTGCTGGGCGCCAGCCCGTTCGACACCGACCCGGACGGCATCTCCGAGATCCCGGTCCGCTCCACGTGGGTCGACGGCCGCCAGATGTGGTCCGCCGGTTCCTGAGGCTGGCTGCAAGGGGTGCGTCAGGCGTGCCCTCGTCGGAAGCCGGGGTATTCCGGTGAGTGCCCGACGGGGGATGACTGTCAGCTGAGGGCGCGGCGGAGCGGTGTCGCTGCGGCTGGGTTCCAGCCGCGCCGGGGCACCGAGTCGAGCAGCAGACGCGTGTATGGATGGTCAGGGGTGTCCAGGACCTGGCCCGCCGGCCCCGATTCCACGACCTGCCCCGCCTTGAGGACCAGCACCTCATCGGCGATGTGGCGGACCACGGCGAGGTCGTGCGTGACGAAGAGGTAGGCGATCCCCGCCTCGCGGCGGATCGTGGCGAGCAGATCGAGGATCTGGGCCTGGATGGACACGTCCAGCGCCGCGACCGCCTCGTCGAGTACGAGCACCCGCGGCTCGACCGCGAGAGCCCGCGCGATGGCCACGCGCTGGTGCTGACCGCCGGACAGCCGCCGGGGCAGTGCCGCCGCCTCGCGCTCGCCGAGACCGACCTGGTTCAGGAGCTCCCGCACCCGGGCGGTGCGGGCCGCCGGGGCGAGCCGGGTGTGCAGCCGCAGCACCTCGGCCACGCAGTCCGCCACCGTCACCCGGGGGTCCAGCGAGAGGTACGGGTCCTGGAAGACCATCTGGGGCGCTGTCACGTTGGCGGGTGGCGTGGGAGGATCCTCGGGTTGATCACGGTGGAGGGGGATCGTCCGTGGGGAGCGTGTCGCCGTCGTACAGGGGGCACCGGTACCCGGTCGAGGTGATCTCCCACTGTGTGTGGCTGTACTTCCGCTTCCCGCTGTCGTTCCGCGAGGTGGAGGAGCTGATGCTCGAGCGCGGTGTGATCGTCTCCTATGAGACGGTCCGCCGCTGGTGTCTGAAGTTCGGCCAGGCCTACGCGAACGGACTGCGCCGCCGTCGCCCGCGGCCCGGGGACAAGTGGCTCTACCTTCTTGAACGGGTTGATCCTCCCGTTCGTAGGGTGAGGACACCCAGGGGAGCTGGGTGTGGCTGACAAGTGGCTGCCGTTCGTGGCTTCAGGTGC
>NZ_JBSFFY010000102.1:0-13669 GCF_053596315.1 Streptomyces sp. NPDC001732 | reverse complement strand
CCCGAGAAAAACGACCAACACCACCGAGGTGTGTGTTTTTTTTAGGGCGGGGGTGTGGGGGGGGGGCTGGGGTTGTGCGGAGCAGAAACGACGCGCCTCCACCGATCACCCCTCCGTGCAGCTCGCCGATCTGGTCGCCGGCGCCACCGCAGCCGTCGCCGCCCGCCATGCCGGTGTCGACTCTTCTGCGGCCGATGACCTGTGCTCCAGCGTGATCCCGCTCATCAACGACGAATCGCTCCTGCCCTACGACAGTGCCTCCGCCCTTGCCGCACCCGGCGCAGCACCTCATTGACCCTCGACGTGCCCCCCAGGCACCGCTGCCCTGAACTCGGCGCCTGGGTTCTGGACATGCGCCGAGCAGACCGACAGCCCGGGGCAGCTCAAGGCTGCCCCGCTGCGACACGCGTCAGACCTCCGGGATGCCGGCCGGGCAGGCCGCAGCCCTGCATGCGGGCCGAGCCTGCTGGATGTTCTGCTGAGCAAAGGGCAGAAATTGCCGTCGAGGATGACGTCGAGGCGGCGGGCCCAAGCGCTCCTCGGCCTGTGTCCGACGACGGCGCTGGTATTCCGTTGCCGAGGCGTTTGAGCTTGCGGCGTACGCGCTCTCTTCTCGACGGCGGCTGTCCAACCTTCACCAGTGCCTGCTTCCAGGTCAGCCCAGCCGTCGCGTAACAGTCGGCGACCTTGCGCTCGGCCGGGAACAATCCGGCCAGGACCCTGTCCACATCCTCTCGGCCTGACGCTCCCGGCAGCGGGTCGCCGATCAGTTCGGCGTAGCGCCGGTCCAGAGAGCGGACGGCACCGTCCGGAATGCCCTTCGAGCGGGCAGGTGTGGGCCGGTGTCGTTGACTATGGCTCAGTACCGTGGGCGGCCGGGGCGGTTGCCTCGGATTCTCCGCAGCTGCGCCGATGGTAGGGGTGGTTTGTATCGATCTGCCTTGCCATCCGGTTCGGGGTGGGTTCGGTTTGTCGGCCATCCCAGCCCGTTCCCTGGTTGATCAGCACAATGCCCGTTCTTCCGATGTTGTTGGCGTCGGTGTTCTCGCTGGCGGCGATCACGGTGAGGCGTACGGCGGTGTGGGCGTATCCGTTCTTTCCTTGCCTCTTGGTGGCTTCCGGGGCGAATCGCGAGTATTCCGAGCCGAACCGGCCTGGGGGGCCTGCCGCCCAGGGTCGGGGCACGGTAGCGAGGAGGAAGTCGGGAAGGTAGCTCGCTCCGTCATCCGAAACGAGCTGGAACGCGCTTTCGGTGGTCTTCGTCTTGCTCCACTGGCCGTCCTTGCCCCAGACGTAGGCTCCGATCGGCCGCCCGATGCGTTCGAGGTCGTTGATAGTGCGAACGACGGCGAGTGGTCGCTGGCTTCGGGGTAGGCCATGGCCGGGCAGCCATGATCCTGGTCGGGGCAGGTCTGCGGGGGGCTGCTGTCCGATGTTCTCGTCCCGGAGGCCGGACCAGATGTACTCCGTGGTGTCGCCGTTGACGTAGATGACGGCGGGGCCTGGCAGGGGAAGCTGCGTGCGCGCGGCGATCAACGCGGCTTCGGTGATCTGCGCGGCAGCGGACGCCTGGTGGCTCTCGTCCCCGATGGTGGGAAAGTCGGATACATCGAATCCAAGGTTCGCAGAGTGGACGGCGAGCCGGGTTTGCCGGTAGGGCTCCCATGTCGTGGTGATGGGCGAGTAGGCCCATGCGGTCCACGGCTGGCTTGGCCCCGCGATGGGCCTGATGGCCGTAAGGACGATGGTCAATGGGGCGGGTCTGTTGTTTCGCTGGCCGTACTGCTGCGGCTGGGCATGTCGACGTACGTGGATGCCGATATGCCACCAGGGGTTGACGGGGAGTTTCCCGAAGGCCGTGCCGAGGCGGTGGTCGATGACTCCGAGCCCGCGGAGCATGTCGCGGAGGGCGTATTCGGTGGAGCTGGACAGCCCCTTCTCCCGTGCTTCGGTCGCCTTTTCGATGTAGTACGGCTTGCACGGTTCGCCGTTCTTCTTGACCGTGGGAACAGGGGGTGGGGCTTGTTTGATGTATTGGGAGCTGATGCCGAGGCGGGCCAGTGCCGCTTTCGAGGGCCACTTGCCGTCTTCAGCTTCTGCCTTCGCCTTCTCCTCGGGCGTGGGGTACCTGCGGTTGGGGTCCCATTCTGTTTCACAGATGGTGGTGATGACCCGCTCTTCCTCTTGGAAGGGTTCCAGGAGTTCGGCGAGCTGCTGTTGCCGGCGCTCTGATGTGGCGGGTCCGTGCGCGAGGGCGCCTGCTTTGTCTTCGAGGAAGAGTACGTCCACGCGGCCGGGGATGACGTCGGTCTGTACGTCTCCGTCGGAGGCGACGAGGTCGCCGAGGTCCCATTGACGTGCGATCTCGCGCTGGACCCGCGAACGCACTTCGTCGGAGTGCCAGAGCACGACCACAAGTAGGCGGTCGATGCCGGCGGCGTCCAAGGCAGAGGGCAAGCTCTGGGGAAGGATCGGGCCGCTGGTGCGGACGCCGGTATTGGTTGTGGGCACCGACAGGCCGGGCACCTCGATGTACAGGGGGGTTTTGCCCCGGTAGGGCTCGCAGTGCTTGTCGATGTGTGCCTCGATCCGGCGGAACATCTCCATCCCGTGACCGCGGCCCAGGCCGGGAGTGATGATGCTCTCGGGAGCCACGGCCCGCAGGGTTCCCAGTTCCGAGCTGGCCGCGATGGCACCCTCTTCAAGGGTCTCCGGGAATGGCGGCACCCGGCGCGTCAGGCGCGGCAGCCCCGCCAGGCGCCGGCTGGCGCTTACTGCGGGCACGTTGAGGCGACGCTTCCAGGCGGGACCGTCTGTGCGAGCAGTGACAACGAGGGGTTGATCGGGGTTGGTAAGCAGAACCGTGGAAACTCCGTACCAGCGGTTGGCCAGGAGGGTCGTGACGGCGTTCACGGTGACGGCGTAGCGCTTGGAGTGTCCCGAGGCAGCGGTGCCGATCTTGATGCGGGGCAGGAGGCGGCGCACTCGCCCTTCCGAATCCGGGGCACTGGGCAGTTCGTGTCCGATGGCGGCGAGAGTACCGTCGGTACAGAGCACGAAGCGTGCCGGTTTCTTGCCGCCGAGTTGCCAGTCGATGGCGGCGAGGTCCTCGGCGAGGCGCCAGCGCGCCAGTTCCCCCGGCCACCAGTTCAAGGTGCGCCGTCCGGCTACTGGGCGCGGCAGGTCGGGATATGGGAGGGCTGGAGCGGCTGCGATCTGGTCGGCCAGTCGTTGGACGGCTTCGTGTCCCGGCCCGTCGGGGAGGATTGCCTCGCCCCAGTAGCGAAACACGTCCTGGCGGTCTTCGCTGGGCATCTCTGCGCCGGTGAGCAGCTGCGTCTTTCCGTCGTTGACGTCCCAGCGGGCCCAGGTTCCCAGCACGGCGCGCAGAATGGCTTCCAGGCTGCGGTATGGCGGCTGAACGTCCTGCTTCGTGTCACCGACGCGTTCTTTGTAAGCACGGCATAGGTCGAACCAGAGGCCGGGGGTGGCTGGGCCGGGGCGGTAGGTGAAGACGGTGCCCAGGTTGGTCGGGTGAACGTGGTACTGCAGCAGGGCGGCGCGCTTGCGATGCTCGTCGCCGGGAGGACACAAGGTCATGCGGCCATTCCGAAGTGGTCGGGGTACCCCTTGCGCAGCCCGGTGAGCAGGTGAGGGGCGTGGGCGTATTCGAGGAACTCCTCGGCGGTGTAGCCGTAGGTGCGTCCGGTGCAGGTGAGTTCTTGCGGGGTATAGCTCTCGTAGAGTTCGCGTACGAGGGTGGGCAGGTCGGTGCCCCAGGTGGTGTCGTGGAAGGCGCCGTCGATGAAGTGCAGTTCAACGTGTGTCTGTCCGCGGCGGCCGCGCCCGGCGAGCTGGATGCATTGGCCCAGGACCGTCGCGATCAGTTCGCAGCGCAGGTCTTCTGGGAGGGCGGTGAATCGCTTGGGGGCGCCGAGGATGGTTCGCAGGCGTGTGCGGGCGGTTTTGCGAATGGCGGCCAGGCGGGCGGCGGGGGTGCTGTTGCGGGGTGTGGAACGCCAGGCGCAGGCTGCGATGCTCGCGGACAGGGCTTCTGGTTCGTCGACTGGCATGACCGGGCGGATGGCGAGGGCGATCAGGGTGATTGCGGATTCGCGTTTGCCGGAGGGGGATGTGGTGAGGATGTTGAGGCCTCGTTCGGTGCGCGGCAGGGGGGAGATGAGGATGTCGCCGCCGCGGTCTGCGAGCTGGGAAAACTGGTCGCGGGTGACCAGGGTGATGGCTTCGGGCACGGGTGGCAGGTCGGGGTTGTCCTCGTCAGGGGTGGCCACGAAGATCTTCAGCTTGTGGCCGAGCGCGAGGGCGGCCTCGTACAGGGCGGTGGCAAAGAGGCGCGCCTGGATGTAGGAGTTCACGGCGATCAGGGCGCGCGCCCGGTGGGCTGTGGCAGCGTCGGTGGCCAGGCGCTGAAGGTCCTTCACGAGGGTGGGGGCATAGCCGCGGGCGAGGGCTGAGACGTGCTGGGCGCGCTCGTGGTAGGGCGTACTGCCCACGGCCAGTGCCAGGTTGTCGACGACGGGTGTGCTACGGAAGATGCTCAGCCCGCCCCGCTGGGCGTCGGGCATCGCCCATTGCGGTTCTGCCAGCAGGTGGGTGCGGGCGGCCCGAGGCAGGTATCCGGTGGCCGACATGCCCAGCACAGCTCTGCGGTGGCCTGCCAGCGCGAGGGACACGATGTCGCCGAGGTAGGCGGTCTCGGTATGCGGGTCGCCGCGCAGGACCTCCATGAGCAGGCGAGGCTTTGCGGTCGTGTCGTCGAGCCCTTCAAAGCGGAAGCCGCTGATCTGCTGTCCGAGCGGTCCGAAAGGGACGACGTTGCCGGTGTCTCGGTGGCCGACGGTGTCAGCGAGGGTGGCGGCGCCCTCGATGGCGTGGCCAGCGAGTTGTCCCGCGCGGTCGGCGAGATCGAACACGTTGTGGTTCAGCACGCTCAGCCATGCTTTCATCATCACCGCGTGGAACACGCCTCCGGCAAGGGCCGGGGTGGGAATGTCCTGCTGCGCGTCTTTGCGGCGCTCTCCATCGGTCTCGACTGCTGATGTTGGTTCGCTGATCTCCTGCCGTCGGCGGTTACGGTCCTCCACTAGCTGTTCGACGGCCTTTTCCACGACTGTGCGCAGCTCTTCTTTGACCGTGTCGAGTTCCCACTGGCCGCTCTCGTCCAGGCTCAGCATCCGTTCCAGAAGGTCGGGAATCCGTCGCATCCTCCGTGTCAGGACGCTGGGATCTACGCGGTCTTCGGGACGGGCGGCGGCCGGAGGCAGGATGGCTTGCAGCTGGTCCATTTGTTCTGCGCTGGCACTCGCGTCGGCGTCAACCCCGATCAGGTTCTCCAACAGTTCTCTGTCCCAGCGGTGAGGCTGATACCAGAGCCGTCGGTCTCGCAGGATCTGCCGCATGCGGCGTGGGTCCTGGCCGGCTGCGAGCGCACGGGCCTGGCCAGTCTCGGTGCAGATCTCGCCGGTACTGACCAGGTCGAGTAGTTGCTCGGCAAGCCATACTGCCCGGGTGAGCGGTCCGCGTGACTCCACGCGCAGGTATGCGGGAGCGCGGTGCAGGTTGTCGCGCACCTGCCGCAGGGGTGTGTTCGGGTCGCTGATCGATGCCAGCTCCAGGCTCTGCGAGGAGTCGAAGGCTCTGGACTGGTAGGCGTCGACCTCGTCGATGATCACCAGGTGTGCGCGACGCAGCAGCAGTTCCCGCACGCTCATCTGCCGGCGCAGTTCACCGTCGACCAGCACGGGGATCTTGACCATGCCTCGTTGGAAACAGGCATGCGTGGTCACGATGATCTGGGCGGAGCACGCGGCACGGATGTGCGAGAACTTGTCGCACCGGTTCACGTACGGGCATAGAGCCGGTCCACCCCGCCTGTCGGGGTCTGTATGGCGCAAGCTTGAGCACGGCTCCTGCCCGTCGCTGAACCTGTCGCGCCCTTCCAGCTGGGCTGTGACCGCGCAGCCGTAGCCGGTCTCGGACAGCCTCTCCCTGAGCTCGTCCGGCGTCTGTGACAGGGGCGTTTGCTCGTCGACGGCCTTGTGGGCGGTCCGCAGCGTGAACTCGTGTCGGCTTGTAGGCGAGATCAGCGGTGTCGCCGACACGTTGAGCTTCAGCGCCTTCAGCTCTCGGCGCAGCGTTGCCACCTCGGCGAAGACGTCGGTGTTGTCGCTGACCAGCAGGGCGACGGTGTGGCCGTCGCGGGCCATCTGTTTGGCCTGGGCGCGGGCGAAGACGTTCTTGCCCACCCCGGTCGGGGCACTCAGATGACGCATCCGTCCGGGGTCCATCAGGACTGCTGACTGCGGCAGTTCCTTCCCCGACCCCATTGTGCCGCTCAGCAGGAGGCCGACTTGGTGCTCGCGAAAGGCGGGGGGCGGCATCGCCTCGTCGGCCGCGCGGGTGAGCCACCCCAGTACGTTCGGGTCGATGGGGATGGGCCCCGTGGCGTCAACGGTGGTAATCATGGGCGGGTTGTAGGCCACGTCGGCTGCGTCGAAGGCGAGCTGGACCGGTCCTCGGGGGCTCGCGGCCACCCAGCCGCCTCCGGCTGCGATTTCGATTCGGGTCTCCCGTTCATCGGGCACCAGTAGTCGGTCCGCTGAATCCAAGGGGTGCTGGCCGTGCCGCGGGTAGACCGCCGTCATCCGCCAGCCCTCACGGGCGCCGGGTGCGTAGCGGTGTACGACGGGGTCTTCCCACTGCTGGTCGAATCCTTTGCGTACCCTCCGCTGCAGAGAGGACAGATCTGCCTCACTGCGCGACCGCTGGGCGACGAGTCGGCCGATGCGCTGCTGTTCGTCGTACAGCAGGCGGTCCCACTCCGGCCATGCCTGCGCGGCCTGGCCCGACAGCAGGACGTGGGCATCCTCGATCCGGACCACGGCCTGGCCATCGGCATCCTTCGCCGGGAAATAGAACTCGGCCAGGGCCAGCGCCGCGGCCAGTACCCGGCTCACGCCGAGCTCACCTCACGGATCAGGGACACATCGGTCATCACCCGGGCGCCGTACCGGCCCAGCACGCGGGCAAGGACCCCGGTGTATCCGCCCAAGTGTTCGGGGATGACCACGATCAGCCCTGAGCACCCCTCGGGGTCCGCCCGCATCCGCTCCGCGATCCCTTGCGGATCCGCCCACGTCTTCACGTCGACATGCCAGTGGATGCCGTTCTTCTTGATATGCAGGTCGTAGCTGTCGCCGTACGGCCACAGGCGAACATGCGCGCCGACTGCCTCGGCTAGCTCCTTCAGCTCCATTTCCAGCAGGCCCGGCATGACGATCCACTGCCACGGCCCGTACGACAACGCAACGTGCCCCTCTACCGGCCATAGCTCCGGGACTTCACGGACCTCGCCCCCGGCCGGATCGAGCCGCCACTGCCCGCTGTCCGACGACATCACGAACCGGGCGCCCCGTTCCGCGTGGCGAGGGTCCTCGCACATCAGGTTCGCGCCGTCACGCCCGCGGGGGACAGCACGCATGGTCCACTTGCAGAAGGGGCAAGCAGCCCACCACCCGGCGAATTGCCGCATCGGCGAGATAACGGTGTAGACGCCGAGGTCCACCAGATGCCTGTGCTGGGCAAGAGCACGACGCAACATAACGGGCGTGGTCACCAGGACGCCGCGGCCTTCCGTATACGCCTCGAAGCCGGCCTGCTGAAGAGCCTGGAACACCGCGTGCTGCACCGCCTCGGCCGAAATCCGCGATAGCCGGGCGCCCGGAGGCAGCTTTCCGAGTGCCCGCAGCACGCTGCGCACATGTCTCAGGTCCGCCCCCGTCCCGGGCACTTTCTGGGCCTGCTCCGAAGCCTCCATCGCCAACCGGGTCAGGACCGGTGCCGCAGTACCGTCGTCCTCCAACAAACGCGTATCCCAAATCTTCGACGACGACCCTGGCCCTGGAAGCAGCTCACCGACCGGATTGTTACGCAACCGGTCCAGGAACTCGGGGAAGGACGCCGCCTTCCCGAACACACCGCACGCACGCATGTAGCGGCCGTGGCACTCCATCAGAAGCCTGGCCCGAGCGCGCGCGTTTCCTTCCGGGCTGCACCAGGTCATCGCCGCGATGACGCAAGCGTCCAAGGCATCACGCTGCTCCTGGTCGAGCTCGTCGATCTCGGCAGGGACAACATCGGCAGTTGCAAGCACAGGCGAAGGTCCTCACCCTCAATAAGCCACCCAGCGTGTCAGCCTCGAGTTTCGCGGATATCGCAGGTGTGGTGCGGTCAGGGTGACAGGTCCAGTCCTGCTTGGGCCCAGGCGTGCTGGACGGTCTGGAGCAGGGAGACGGTCATCTGGATCAGGTAGTTACGAGTGAAGCTCCGGTACCCTGTGATTTGCTCCATCCCTGGCAAGTGAGGGACAAGACTGTGCAAAGGGAATCCCAGCACCTCCTTGCTGACGTGCGATCGCGTCAGACGCTTCTTGACGGCATCTCGGCTCGCCTCGGGCCGGCGGCCGCAACCTTCGCTTCGGATCATCTACGGCGCGCTGTGTCCCTTGAGCTATCGGCGTCTCACGTTGGTGGGCGGACGCGATTCGGCGGGAACCCAGACATGGCGACTGATGAAGTCTGGCCACAGTTTCCTGGCGGGCCGGCCAGCTTCGTCGGGCAAGTCGACTTCACCGAGATCCCGTCAGAGGTACGCGCAGAAGCCCTGGTACCGCCAGCCGGGTTGCTGCGCTTTTTCATCCCACAGCAAAAAGACGAATCCATATGGCCGCGCGACGCTGGCTACGTGCGTGCCCTGTTCACAACCAACTGGACCACAGAGCGGCCGCTGCCGGAAGGTGCGGAACCGCCATGGAACTGCGCACATGCGCGAATGCGAACCGCCTGGGACATCCCGTTCGATGGTGAGCAGGCTGATGGCTGGCCATGGCCGGAACCCACTGCGGGGTCTTATGAAAACAGCCTGCAGTACGAGAAACTCCGCTCCACAGCGCACACGGAGGACTACCTCCTGGGGTGGCCCGCCCATCAAAGCCTGGGATATGACCCCACGCCAGAGGGCATGATCCCGCTCCTTACCCTAACCTCTCGAGCCGACACCGATTGGCAATGGGGAGACGCGGCCACCCTCATGGTCTTCATCACCCCTCAGGAACTCACAACTGGCCAGTTCGACAACCTGGGAAACGACATTGGCTGACGGCTCAGAAGGGGAATAGCCCGCGGACATGCGCCGTACGCCGCCTCGTGTCGTAGTACTCGACTCTCGTTGTTCTGACTAACCGTCAGGTAGGTAGCTCGCACGGGTGACTTGTGGCGATCGGCCCGGTCGGGAGGCAGACGCGAAGGAAGCATCGGCGGTGCTTGTGTCGCCTGTTGTGAGGGACCCGCCGATGCTTCCGGATCCGACCGTACCCGCATCTCTGCTCGCTGTGCTGGGCGCTTTGCGCGGCAGTTTCACCTCGCCGACCTTCTCCACGTTCGCCGCGCTGGTCACCGGGCTGATCGCGAATACCGGCCGGGGCACGGTCACCAGGATGCTGTTGGGCGCGGGGTTGACCCGTTGCTGGTCCCATGACCGGGCCCACTCCTTCTTCGCCCGCGCCCGCTGGGAGCCGCAGACGCTGGGCGCGTCGCTGTCCCACCTGGTGGTGCGCTCGCTGGTGCCCGACGGCACCCCGCTGACGGTGGCGGTGGACGACACGCTGTTCAAACGGCGCGGGAAGAAGGTTTTCGGTGCCGCCTGGCAGCACGACGGCTCCGCCGCCGGTCGCGACGGGATCGGCTACGGGACCTGCTTCGTCGTCCTCGGCCTGATCGTGGACCTGCCGTTCCTGCCCCGTCCGGTGTGCCTGCCGGTGGCCGTCCGGCTGCACCGCCCGAAAGGTGAGCAGACCAAGGTCGAACTGGCCGCTTCCATGATCCGGTTCCTGGCGGCCTGCCACTGGGGCCGGCGTATCGATGTGGTCGCGGATGCCGCTTACCACGGCAAGGCGCTGCGTGACCTGCCCGCACAGGTCACCTTCACTACCCGGCTGCCGTCTCACGCGGTGCTCTACCGTCTGGCCCCACCGCCGACCGGACGGCGCGGCAGGCCCCGCCTGAAGGGTGACAGGCTCGGCACTCCGGCCGAGCTGGCCGCCACGCTGGTGTTCACCGCGCAGGCCGTGACCCGCTACGGCCGCACCGAGACCGTGTTCACCGCCGAGACCACCTGCCTGTGGTACGGCTCCTTCCACACCCAGACGGTGAAGGTGCTGCTGCTGCGCGAGGACGCCACCGACACCGGCTACGACCTGGCGTTGATCACCACCGGCCTGACCGCGTCGGCCGGACAGCTGGTGGCCCGGTACGCCGCGCGATGGTCGATCGAGGTGACCTTCGGCGAAGCCCGCGGCATCCTCGGCGTCGGCCAGGCCCACCACCGCACCCGCCGCGCGGTCCAGCGAGGGGTTCCGTTCGGCCTGTACTGCTACACGATCACCGTGGTCTGGTACACGCTGCACGGCCACCACCCCCAGGACGCGGCCGCGCACCGGGCACGAGCCCCGTGGTACCTCACCAAGACGCACCCGGCGTTCTCCGACATGACCGCCAAGCTCCGCCGAACGATCATCGCGGCCCGATTTATGCCCATCGACGCCGGTCAGCCCACCGATACCGAAATCCGCGCCGTGCAGGAAGCATGGGCCGCAGCCAGCGCGCACCTGGCATGACGATCAATCAGATCGACGAAAGTCGAGGGCGTATGCGCTGCGCGAATATTCTCGGTGCCAAGCGCGGCTTCGTGGCTGTCATGGCGAGGGTGAATCGCAGCAAGGCCGGCAAGGACCCGTCGGAGTGGATGCCGTCGGCCGAGTCCGCGAAGTGCACCTGCCTGGCCGGCTGGACCGCCACGAAGCTCCGCTGGAAGCTGTCCGCGAACGGCGAGGAGCGGGCCGGTGCTGGAAAAGCTTGCTGTCGACTGCTCCGGCACCGTCGTGACGTACGAGGCAGCCCCCCTGACCGGCAGTCGGGCACGGCGCCCTCACCGCGTCCGGGCCACGGCCGCCGGGCCGGGTTGCGCCTCGGCTGGCCGGGGGCGTTGGTCAGGTGAGGCTGAAGAAGAGGGCGTCCTGCGTGTACCCGGCGGCTCTGTGCGTCGCGTGCCACCATTCCTCGTGCTCGAAGTCGAGTTTCTCCATGAGCTCCTGGACGTCGCCCCAGAGGTCCGGGTCTATACATGGGGCTACCACAAGATCGGCGAACGCCAGCCCTTCCCCGACTCCCCCCTCTACGCCGTCATGCTCCGCGGCCTTCCCGGCACATAGACCAACCCACCTCCGGTTCCCCCCTGCGGGGGCGTCGTGGCCGACAGCCACAACCACCCAGTCCGGGCAGCACGGAGGAACACCCGACGGCCTGCCCCTGACGGGCCAATACAATGAGGGCCCTCCCGCTTTCTCCGGGAAGGCCCACCCTCACCTCTTCAGCCGGGAGCACACGATGTGCAGGCGGCGCATCACGGCGAGCAGGGTTCAGACTTCGCCGCCGTCTCGGAGGCACCGCCATGTAGCGGGGTCGACGATGCCGTACTCAACAACGGAGCCGCCGCAACGGTCCCACTGGAAGTTCTCGACAGCGGTAGACGTCACCGGGCCGTAACGGCCGTCGAGAGGGTCGCCATAGTAGCCCCACCAGTCGAGCAGGCACTGGACCTCGCGGACGCGGTCGCCCGAATCGCCGGCGCCCAAGTAAACGTTCCACGCCCAGCTGTAACCCGCCGTCAGGCCCGCGTAGTTGGCGGTGGTCCGCCGCCAGACCAGGCACTGCGACTGAACGTCGATATCGGTGGACGGAGCGAGGTGCTGGGATGTGGTTGACGCGGACACCGCACTCGTTGATGCCGGGGATGCGGCTGCCGTTGCTGGCGCAAGGACGCCAGCGGTGAGGAGCACGGTTGCGGCGGTGGCGATCACCGCTCTGACTACGCCCACGCCAGCCTTCCGCTCTCTTGAATCGTCGGGCATGTTGTTCCTCTCATTCTGCTTGGTCGAGCGCAACACCGGTTTGTGTACTTGGAGAGGCAGCTCTTCGTCCCGGCGGCGCTGTTGGTGGTTGGCCGTGAACGACCATGCATGACCCGGCTTGCGGAAACCTGCAACAAACCTTGAATCCGCTGATGCCAGCCAGGCGAACCGATCGTCACAGGGAAGAGACCTGCGGATGTCCTAGCCTCATCCGGTTCGGGCAACGCAGAGCCTGCCGAAACGGGCCGCGCGAGGGCAATGGCAGTGGGCTGTCCCGGACAGCGACGGGTTGTCCGGGCCGGTCAGGAGCCTGTCCGGGACGTGTGTCCGGGCTCTTGCCCGAGCCCGGACAGGGCCCAAAGTGGGATTGCCAGGTGACACATGACCTCGGCGGTCTCCAGGGGCAGGCGGGAAAGTCGCCCTGAATCGCTGACCTGTATCGCGAAGCCCCGCTCAACTCGTCATGCGGGGCGTCGTCGTGGGGCGGAGTGGCGTGAGTGCGGGCGAGGACATCGAGGACGGATACGCCGCCGAGGTTTCCGTTGTCGGCGAGGGACGCGTAGGAGTGGTGGGCGTCGATGTCGTCGAGACCGACGGCGGTGGCTACGTCGTGGATGATGCCGGGGCTGCCGGGGTGAATAACCGCGAAGTCGAGGAGGGCGTCGGCGCCCAGCCAGTTGAGGACGGCGGGTATGACCTGGCCGGAACCGGCCCATGCCGCCCATGCCGCGCCTACGCTGAAACGGACGGCCCGCGCCCCGACCCCTGGAGGCCCCGTGTCACTGCCCATGGAAACCAGCCCAACGCCGCCGTCATACCCGCCGAAGACCCCACCACCTCCGAAAAAGCCCGTCTCGCCGCCCCGCCCGGAAACGGTGAACGCCCCCGCGAACGGGCCGGCCTCCTTGGCGCGGACAGCGAGGCGGGGTGTGGGCATGCGGAACCGGCGCGGCGTGAACTGGACGCTGGAGTCCGCGCCATGGGCGGCGGGGAAGGCCCGGACCGCGGTGGTGGGACAGTTGGGGAAGTGGCGGTACCGGCTAGCCCCGGGCACGGTCACCGCGGTGGAGACGGTGGCGACGCTCCTCGTCGAGGCGGCGGTCG
Organism: Streptomyces sp. NPDC001732; assembly: GCF_053596315.1. Classification (NCBI taxonomy): domain Bacteria; kingdom Bacillati; phylum Actinomycetota; class Actinomycetes; order Kitasatosporales; family Streptomycetaceae; genus Streptomyces; species Streptomyces sp. NPDC001732. The sequence goes on along the minus strand of NZ_JBSFFY010000102.1, from coordinate 579 downwards.
CCGACGGCGGGGCGAGGGTGTCCGTACACCTGTCGGACCAGGACGGTCAGGCGTGCATCCTTGCCCTCTCCCACCAGACCGGCCTCACGCCCGGTTACGCCCCGGGTGGTGATGACGTCTTGCACCAGATCACCGCACAGGCGGGGGTGACGGGGTGCGGTACGGACACCGGGCCGGACGGGCGACGCATCTGGGCTGTCGTCGCACTCTGACCACAGACACACGAAAGTCCCGGACCAGAGCGGTGCCAGGGCTTCGTCGTATCTGGGGCATGGCCCAGATACGACGAAGCCCCGCCTGCACTTCGAGGGTGACCGGCGGTTCCGGGGTCGGGGCACCCTCGGGGCCAGCCGGGGGTGTGCTGGGGCATGTGGTCGGCGGCGGCTGTGCGGATGGTGCCGCGGCGGCCGCCCTGCTGCCCTTGGCCTCAGCGACGAGCTATCCGTCGGCGGCGACTTCCTCGCATGACTTACGAGCGCGGCAGCACCTACTGAGGTTTTCAGGGTGGGGTCGGTGGGTTGATAGCCAGGCCCGTGGCGGTGAGGCAGCCGTCGATCAGGTGGGGCCGGATTTGGATTC